>JAFLBT010000008.1 GCA_017302935.1 Flavobacteriales bacterium
ATGATTCCACCCTTCTACAACCGCCAGGCGGTACCGATTCTGTCCCCGGGTTCGCCGAGAAGAAAGTCCGTGAACAGTTCCCCAGCGAAAGATGAAGCTGAGCTGGCTCGTACCTTTGGGCAAAGCTTTACGTTCAATGAGGTGGATTGGAATCCGCATCAATCTGTCCGAGAGATTTCGCGAGAGAGTAGCTTCAACACCAACACCCAGTGTTGGGACGACGAAAGCGGCTTTGACTGCGACAGTTTTGTGCCTCATTACGTCCCACTGGACGACGGTTCCGTAATTCCACCGACTATGGTGCAACAGCAGCAAGTACAGTCTTCGTCAACCACTTCCAAGCCAGTATTGTCGAGCCCAAAGGTGACCATCCGGAAGGAGATATGTCTGGCCGCGAACTCGGCTCGTTTGGATTGCCTGCAAGAGTCGAACTCCTACGACGAGGGAAGCAAACAGGTGCCAAAGCAATCTGGATCGGCGCCCAAGAAGAAGAAGATTATCAGGGTGTCAACCAAGGTATGAATTGTGTTTTGGTTGCTGATTTTTTGTGTTGATTCAAGAAAGGTTCCATTTTGCTCGTTGCCTCGAGGAATTCCCAACTTTTACTCTGCTTCGATCTTCCAATTCGAAATTAGGATTTTGCTGCAATGGGACTTGGTGACGAGGTGAATCGTGTGAGAGTTGTCATGAAAGAACACGCTGGACACAGATCTCTTGGATCCTTGCTGGAGGACACCAACATGCAAGCATCTTCGCCCGAGGGATCCAAGGAAGCTAAGCGGTCCAGCTCACCCCGCAGACGTGGCAGTTTCGGCCCAGCTGAGAAGGACAAGAGACGCGGCAGCTCGCCGCGCCGTCGAAGTATGGGTATAGCGAAACCCAGTGACGATACAGATCGCAGAGGAGTCGTCTCTCCCCAGCGTGCTCGAGGTGGCGGAAGTGAAAGTGCCTCATCAGGTGGGCCAAGTGTAGAGAAAGATCGCAGCCGTCGAAGTGGGTCTCCTCGACGTCGAAGCAGTATCCAAGGAAGCAGGCATCTCAATGATGGGAGCCAGAGATGCAGTTCCCCTCGCAGAACTAAGGAAAGGGAGGGAATGGAGCGTCGATCTCGTTCCAAGTCTGGCGCTCCTGAGCATCATTGTACACTTAAGAGTGGCGAAAGAAGCCCGGAGAAACGCGCAACGGACTCACGGTCGAAACTAGCTGAACAGGGCACTCAACTGCACTCCATTGAGCTCTCTCGTACAATTTCCACTCGCATTCGCAACATCGGCATTACTCCTGAACAACTTGCCATGCTCCGGAAAGCTGGTCTTACCATTACTGATACTCATTAAACGATTGCCTTGTCTCGCAACCAGCAATGAGTTGGAAGCGAGAGTGGCGATAACAACAGGATTCTATCTGCTTAATCTATTAGGTTTATCCCTTCACACAGCGAACTTTCTAATTTCAGTGCAACAAAGAGCATTTCGAAAGATGGTGCCCTTTTTCAGCTACAGGATTGTCCGCCGTTTGCGGACTGCCACTTTGACGAATAACACTGATCTAGCACAGTTATGGTCGGCGGTCATGACATTCCATAATTTAAATTTGCTTCGCAATCACCAAACCGGATGCTTGTAGTTTGGCCAATTGTTCCTCCGAAATACCAACATCGCGAAGGACACTTGAGAGGGATCTGGTAGGGGCACTACGTTCTTCTGGACGTCGAGCACGCGATTTAGAGCGGTGACGTTCCAGTCTACCTGGTCGCCGGGCGACCGTGGATCGACTTCGCGTTTTCGTTTCGTTGTCAACCTCGTTATCTGGCAAGTTTGTATGGCCGGCCTCGTCGGTACTCTTCCTACTCTGCGACTTGCTTCGTCGATGCAGTGACGAGCCACTGGAAGGTCTTTGAGTGTGAAATTCGTTGTTTGTCGTTCGAGGCATTGCCGACGATGGATCGTCCTTGTTGCTGCTCGTCCGTCGGGTTGACCTGCTCCTTAGTTGACTAGGAAGCTCTTTTTGCGTCTCAACACGTTGTTCAGTCGACGATTTGGACTCCTCGTCGTCGGCGCTGTTGCCGCTGCGTCTACTGCATGACCGGCTTCGTCTGGTTTGAGGCTCCACGATTCCGTTCGATTCTTTCTCGGCTGCACGCGTGTCATCCACTTCGCCCTCGTTACTTCGACGTCGGCACGACCGGCTTCGCTGGCGACTGACAACATCATGTGCGACTTGTCGGGTACTAGAACGACTCCGCTCTTTCCGCGATGGGTCCTTTACCTGAGCGCGTTTGGATTCTTCCTCAACGCTGGCCGAGTTTCGGCGGCCTAGAGACTTTGATCGATCCTTCGTGCGATCCGTTGCACTATCAAGACTGGCACGACGTCCACGGTGATCATTAGACTCGTCAGTGCTTTCCAGTGATTCGGTGGTGTCGGAACCTTTTTTGGTTTCCAACCATTTCTTCAGTGTGGCCTGTACCTTATCCGACTCGGCTGTTCCTTGCGCCGCCTTCAATGCTCCCGGGGACAATCCCAATTGCGCCAACTCACTGGCTTTCACTTTAACGCGCAACTTCTTCTTCGCGGTAGATCCTGCCGATCGTGACAAGGTTGAAACTGTTGATTTTGAAGCGTCGGGACTGACAGAGTCATCCCACCGATTGGTCGCCAATGTCTGTGGGGATTCGCAGGGGGAGTTTCGAATGCGAGGCTGCAAGACCAGTTTACTTGATTTGGTTTTGTGTGATTTACGTTTGCCGGATAGTGATGGTATTGAACTAATGATTGATTTAAAATCAATTAAAAATGAAGTTCCGGTAGTTTTGATGACCGGTTATGCCGATGTAAATACAGCTGTGAAAGCCATGAAAAAAGGAGCAGCAGATTATATTTCCAAACCATTTGTTCCCGAAGAAGTCTTATTAGTTTTGTCAAACGCGTTACATTCTTCTAAAGCTCAAAAAAAGCCTGAAAATAGTCAAAAGAATAAAATAGAAAGTTCTATTCCTAGTGATTTTGTTCAAGGGATCAGCCCTGTATCTAAAGCTATGAACAAACACATTGAATTAGTAAGTCCAACAAATTTATCGGTTTTAATTATTGGTGAAAGCGGAACCGGGAAAGAGGTTGTGGCCAAAGAAATCCACAATCTGAGTCATCGAAATAAGGCTCCATTTATAGCGGTTGATTGTGGAGCTATTCCCAAAGAATTAGCAACCAGCGAGTTTTTTGGTCATTTAAAAGGTTCTTTTACAGGTGCGGTAACAGATAAAATGGGGCATTTTGAAGCCGCAAATGGGGGTACTTTGTTTTTGGATGAAGTGGGTAATCTAACCTATGAAAATCAAATACAACTATTAAGAGCTTTACAAGAACGCAAAGTAAAACGAATAGGAAGCAGTAAAGAAGTAGAAGTAGATATTCGAGTAATTGCAGCCACAAATGAAGATTTAAAAGAAGCGGTGAAAGCGGGAAATTTCCGTGAAGATTTATACCATCGATTGAATGAATTTTCCATTGAAGTTCCCAGTTTAAATGAGAGAAAACAAGATTTGCTGATGTATGCCGAATATTTTTTGGAAAAAGCCAACGAACAATTGCATAAAAAGGTTTTAGGATTTTCACCCGAAACACTTCGAATTTTTCAAAACTATTCTTGGCCCGGAAATCTGAGAGAATTGCAAAATATCATCCGAAGAGCGGTATTGTTAACCCCAGGCGATTTAGTCGAAAAAGAGGTTATTCCTTCTGAGTTTTTTGAAGTAGAAAACCAATCTTCATCTGCATTTTCAAAATCACAAAACGAAAAGGAAATGATAGTTAAAGCTCTTCAAATATGTAACGGAAATAAATCAGAGGCTGCAAAAATGTTGGAAATTAACCGTAAAACACTTTACAATAAACTTAAGCTTTATCATTTAGAGGATTAGTTCTTTTTCTAATGTATCAATTAATTTTGTAAGTTTATTTCGAGCCTCATTAAACAACTTTTGAAGGGCAGAGTTTGAGAAATTTGATGTATTACAAGTTTCCAATTCTTGCAAAAGCGGAACAATGTGTTTAGCCCCAACTTGATGGGTCATTGGTATCATTCGATGTGAGATAGATTCCACCAAAGAATAATTTTTCTCTTCAATTGCTTTTTCTATTTGAATCAAACTGGAGCGTGTGTTTTCTATATACGAATATAAAACATCTCGAATAGCCTCTTGATCATTATCCAACATTGTTTTTAAAACGCTTAGATTGTACTCTTCTGTGGTGTTTTCTTCCTTTTTTAAAATTTGCTTTTGATTTATTTCAATTGGAGTGTGAAGTACTTGATTTAAAACAGAAATCAACTCTTCAGAGGTATATGGCTTGTAAAGTAAAGCAGCAAAACCTTTGTTTTTATAATATTCTTTTTCCCATTGACGTTGCCCCGTTATTGCAATTATCGGAAGCGAACTCGGTATTTGTTCTAACAATTCAAACCCGCTCATTTCTGGCATTTGAATATCCGTGAAAACAACATCTACTTTTGTTGTATGAAGTGCCTCCAAAAGTTCTTTAGGATGGTTAAAAGAAAGAACATTGAATTGATGTAGTTTTAAAAATGTAGTTGTAAGTTGGAGTAATGAAGTGTCGTCATCCACAACAGCTAGAGTGTAATTATGATTTTGTGTTGAGTTTTGAGATAGTGGTTTTTCTATTTCTTTACTTTTTGCGGGAAGTGTCATTTGAAATGTACTTCCTTGACCAAATTCGCTTTCAACAGTTAAGTTGCCGCCCAACATTTCAGTAGTTTTTTACAAATGGTTAGACCTAATCCGGTTCCGCCATATTTTTTTTCTATGCTGGAATTGGCTTGAGTAAATTCATTAAAAATCAAATGCAATTGATCTTTTTTTATTCCAATTCTACTATCTTGAACACTTAAATACAGTTGATTATGATTATATTTTGCAGTGATTTTTATGAATCCGTTTTCCGTAAATTTGTAGGCATTTCCTATCAAGTTACTTATGATTTGTCGAATGCGTAAGGCATCACTCTCTATCAATTGGTTTTCAATGGCATCTAACTCAAACTGTAAGGAAATCGTTTTATTGTGATAAAGAGATTGAATGCTTAGGGCAACTTCTTCAATGAGTTGGTGTAAATTAAAAACAGATATTTCCGGCTTAACTTTTCCGGCTTCAATTTTGGAAAAATCCAACAAATCGTTGACCAATTGATTGATATAAACCGAAGCACTTTGAATATTAGAAATATAGTAGTTTTGTTTTTCTGAGATATTTCCGGATTTAACAAGTTCACTAAATCCTTGAATGGTATTGAGTGGGGTTCTCAAATCATGACTCACCGTTGCGATAAGTTGTTCTCTTGCGGTTAATAGTGTTTCAGTTTTCTTTTTTTCTATTTCTAATTGTTTTCTGTAGCGTTGATTTTTAAGAAAATCATTGGTTATCAAAAGGAAAAACAAACCGGTCATTAGAAGTCCAATAACGGCTGCCGAGGTTAAAATAGAAACCGTCTTTTGTTGGGCTTCTTCTCTGGAAAGATTATTTAAATTGGCTTTTTTGATGATATCAGACTCAAATTCAACCAAAATTTCGTTTAGTTTTTGCGAAATAAACAAATCATTACGCAGCAATTCAATTTCTTTATTTTTTTGCGAAGTAGTTTTTACCTGATTGTTGGTGCGAACATTTTCGAGTATTTTTTTGGATGAAACCAAAATAGAATCTATTTCTTTGTCCGATAATGTGCTAGCTGATTCTTTGGGTACGTTTTCATTCAGATAATCAACATATTCCTGATATACTTTCTTTTCGTACGCAGAAAGTTTGGTTGGATTAATATTCAATCCTTCTAAGGTAATTTTACCCATTGATTCTTCCATTCTTCTAATATCGGTAACCGCTTTTTCAATGGAACTGTAATCGTTTTGGGTTGTGTTTATTTTTTTTAGAGCAGTTATGTTTGCTACTTTTTGTTCTAAAATGATTTTTAAACTATCCAATTGTTCAATCTGTTTGGCATTGTCAATTTTTTGTTTAAAAGAATCGATGGCTTTTATAAGGTTTTGATTTTCTTGGTAATAGAGTCTAAAGTCATTTTCTTTATTGTTTTGGGCTGCTATTCGACCTAAATTATCAACATCATAAATTTTAGAAATTAAAGAACTAAGATGGATTAGCTTTTGGTTTTCAACAATAGATTCATTTTCATAATCTGTAAAAAGTTTATTTTCCTTAAATAATAAAAAACCTACTGCTATTACCAATGTAGCAAGCAGTAAGTAACTTAAGAGCACTTTGAGTGGTATAAAACTTGATTTTTGTGCCATTCTCAAAAATAAAAATAACGAAATGTTTTATTTCTTTAAGAAGTGTTAAAAAAGAAACTCCCGAATTTCTTCGGGATATTTTTCTACAACGTCTCTTTCAACCATCCAAAAAACTCGCGTTGCCAAACCATTGCATTTTGCGGTTTTAACACCCAATGGTTTTCTTCAGGGAAATAAACAAATCTACTTTTAATACCTTGTAATTGAGCTGCTTGAAAGGCCTCTTGTCCTTGTCCAATTGGTACGCGATAATCTTTTCCTCCTTGAATGATTAATATTGGTGTATCCCATTTGCTTACATTTTTAATGGGATTAAATTGTGAATAGGTTTTTTGTGCCAAAGCATTGGTTTTATCCCAATAGGGTCCGGCTAAGTCCCAATCGGTAAAGAACACTTCTTCTGTGGTTCCATACATACTTTCTAAATTGAACACACCACAATGAGAGATAAACGATTTAAAACGTTTGTTGTGTATTCCGGCTAAATAGAAAACGGAATAACCACCATAACTTGCACCAACTGCTCCCAAACGGTTTTTGTCCACATAACTTTCTTTGGCAACATCGTCAATGGCAGAAAGATAATCATCCATCACTTGTCCGCCCCAATCTTTACTGATTTGTTCGTTCCAAGCTACACCATGGCCGGGCATTCCGCGACGGTTTGGTGCCACCACTACATAACCTTGTGAAGCCATCAAACTGAAATTCCAACGAAAGGAATACGATTGTGACAAGGCACTTTGCGGTCCACCTTGGCAATACAATAAAGTCGGATATTTTTTTGTCGCATCAAAATTGGGAGGAAGAATAACCCAAACCAACATTTTTTTTCCGTCCGTGGTGGAAACATATCGTTTTTCAAATTTTGGTAAAGCTAATTTGTTATAAGTCTCATCGTTTACTTTAGTAAGTTGTAGCCACGTTTTTTTCTTAAAATCGTAGGAATAAATTTCTTTCGCATGGTTCATGTCAGTTCTTCCAACAATTATTTTATCTCCTGAAAATCCAACAATATCCGTAACATCAAAATCACCTGAAGTAATTTGACGAACCGTAATGGCTATTCGGGTTAAACCTGGAAAGTTTACTTCAAATAATTGTTTAGTCCCATCTACCGGAGCTAAGAAATAGATTTTCTTTCCATCGGTACTCCAAGTAAAACTGTCCACTGTTCCATCCCAATTAGCGGTTAAGTTCATATCCATTCCCTTGAAACGAACGATGATGTCATTTTTATCTGCTTCATAACCATCCCGTTTCATTTGTAACCACGATAATTCACCATTTGGAGAAATGATAGGATGCGTGTCGTAACCCAAATTACTTTCAGTTAGATTGGTAGTGGTTTTTGTTTCTAAATTGTACTCGTATAAATCGGTGTTGGTAGAGATAGCATACGCAGTACCTGATTTCTTTTTACATACATAAATAATGCTTTTTCCATCTTTTGACCAAACATAATCTTCTTCTCCACCAAATGGTTTTTGTGGTGAATCAAAAGGTTCATCTTTCATGATGTCAACAAATGATTTTTCTTTATCAACTTCAGAAAAGCCAACATGATTGTAACTTCCTTCGTTCCAAGTATCCCAATGGCGATAATTTAAACCATTGTAAATTTGAACATCTGATTTTTTTAAGTCGGGATGCACATCTTTTCCATTGATTTTTTCAACTTTAACTTCTTTATGTGAAAGTTTATATTTACCGTCTGGCGAAAGATTTTTATCATTTAATTGTTCTTTTGTGTCTGTAATTTCAGTCGCTATTCCTCCATTAACTGGAATGCTGAATGTCTTCGAATTCGATTTATTTTCTTCCACGGAAGGAATAGAAACTTTATAAAGTATATTTTTCCCATCTTTCGAAATCCCTAAAGGCGAAACTCGACCTAATTTCCATAAGGTTTCAGGTGTTAAAACTTCTTGGGCGGCTAGTGTTTGAATTCCCATACATAAACTGAAAATAATGATGCTTTTTTTCATTGCATAAAAAAATTAAAAGTATAAAAGTAACGTTTTTTGCATAAAAAAACCATCTCCGAAAAAGAGATGGTTTTAAAAAAAGTGATATTTTTTTATTGTTTAATAAATCGTTTTGTTTCTGAACTCGTTTCGTTGACTAATTCAAGTAAATAAGTGCCTGTTGTTAGAGAAGAAACATTGATTGTGTTTTCAGATAAAGTACCGGTTTGCACCACTTGACCCATTACGTTAATAATTCTGAATTGCGAATAAACCGTTTCTGATGAAATGAATAAGTTTCCATCTTTCACCGGATTTGGATAAAACTTAATGTTGTTGCTTGCAATTGGTTCAATAGTAACTTCACCTTCTCTGCCTGTTGAAACAATATTCACGGTATAATCTTCTACTTCACCAAATGAGAACGTTTCACAAGCTGTTGGAGAAGCATTATATTTCATTGAAACTCTCATTCTGGTTTGACCTAAAAGAGCAGTTGTTGGAACCGTAAAGCTTCTAGCAATAGGAGTTGCATTAGTTCGGGTTACATTAACCACTTGTTCACCACTGTCAAGGAAATCACCGTCTCTATTCCAATCTATCCAAACTCGGTAACCTTCACGATATACAGTACTCGTCCATGTTGGTGTAATAGTAATAGTATTGCTGGTTCCTCTAACTAAATTAGTTGATAAATTCGTGAAGTCTCCATATCCGCCATTGTTACCGGATAAATTATTAATTGTACCCAATTGTACTCTATTAATGAATTCATCCGCAGTGCTATTTCCTCTTGATGTACAATATGTTACTGTGTTAGCTAAAGTAGTTACACTAACCGTGTTGCTATTCACCGAAATATTTCCGGCAGCATCTTTTGCTCTAACGTTAAAAGTGTAAGTTGTAGATGCGGTTAAGCCGGTTACAGAGAATGTAGTGGCTGTGGTTGTAGAACCAATTATGGTTCCATTTCTAAGCACATCATAACCTGTTACACCTACATTATCAGTAGCACCGGACCATGATAAATTAGTTGATGTTTGTGTAGTTCCGGAAGCTGATAAAGTTGGAGCTGTTGGAGCTGTTGTATCAGGAGCAGGAGCATCAGAAGTTGTTACTGAAACCGTGTTACTATTACCAGAGATATTTCCTGCAGCGTCTTTTGCACGAACAAAGAAAGAATAAGTCGTTGATGCAGTTAAACCTGTTGCAGTATAAGTTGTTCCGGTTACAGAAGCAAGTAATGAACCATCTCTATATACATCATAACCAGTCACACCAACATTATCTGTAGAGGCTGTCCAAGATAAATTTGTGGATGTTTGTGTTGTTCCGGAAGCGGTTAAATTCGTTGGTGCTGATGGTGCAGTAGTATCAGCTACAGCTGTTGTCAACGTAAAATTAGCATTGGAAACATCAAAGAAAATGTGATTATTTCCTTTCACCATAATGCGACAGGTAGAGCTACTCACGTTTGGCATTGTTACCGCTTGTGAACCATCATTAGGTGTAGCAGTTAACAAAGTTGTCCAAGTATTTCCGCCATCTGTTGAAATTAAAATATCAACGTTGGCACAATTTACATTATTCGCCGTTGTTCCGGCTACGTTCCATGTTACAGTTTGTGAACTTCCACCCGCATAAGAAACCGCTGTGTTTGGTGAAGTTACTGTAAATGGTCCAGCCGATGCATTAACAGTCACAACCATATCGTCACTATTATTGGCAGAACCACCGGCTCTATTGTCACGAACAGTTAATCTGAAATTCATTGTTCTGGCTACTGACGGTAAGGCTTCAACAGTAATTTCGGTACCTGCTGTTGTAGTTGCACCCGCTAAAACAGATTGCATTCTTGGGAAGTAACGAACAGGAGAAGTACTTGAATTGTAAGATCTGAAAGTAGGCCCTGTAGTTCTTGTAGCACTTGCTGCAGAACTTGCACCAGTTGCATTTGAGGCAGCATTATCAAATTGCTCCCAGTTAAATGTTAACACATCACCATTAGCATCTGTTCCTGAACCGGTTAACATAAATGGCGTACTTCTTGGGATGGTGTAATCAAGACCTGCATTAGCAGTTGGAACTGCATTTCCGGTTGCTGTATTTGTTTGACAGGTTTTGTTTTTAACATTATTCGTTACTTGTTGAATACTAAACGCATGAAAATAAGCATCCGAATTAGGTTGTACATCTTGACTGGTTATTCCTGCATATCCCATAATTGTTGAGCCGGAACCTGGCTCCATGTTTGCTCCCGTTCCTTCATTACTAAAGGAAAAAGTATGATTGGCACCAAATTGATGGCCCATTTCGTGAGCAACATAATCAATGTCAAATAAATCACCGGTTGGAACTGTTGCGGCTGTAAATGCACTTCCTTTTGAACCATTCACACATACACAACCGATACAACCTGCATTTCCATTGTTAGATGCTCTCACAAATAAATGTCCAATATCATAATTCGCTTCACCGATAACAGATGTTAATGTACTTTGAACTTGACTATTATAGCTTGTAGTATATGGGTCAGTTGAAGCGTTAGTATAAATTACTAAATCTGTATTAGCGATTAAAACCATTCTTACGGCAAAATCTTTCTCAAAAACACCGTTTACACGGGTCATTGTTGCATTAATAGCAGCCAAAGCTTGTGCTTTTGTGCCACCAAAATATGCCGTATATTCTCCAGTTGTAGAAACGGCTAAGCGAAATGTTCTTAGTGTACTATCATCTGCATTTGGACGTAAAGTTGATGGATCGATTTGATCCGCTACCGTATCGATCACACCACATTCAAAAGGAGAAAAATGTTTTGCTTTATCCGCTTTTTTGTAAACAGTATAAGTTGTCAAATCTTCTGTTAAAGGTTCAATAAAAACAGCCGATTTTCCTGCATTTAATTGCATAGATTGAAACCCTAATGGAGAAATACTGAAATAAACTGTTGAGGTTGGATTGTCTATTCCAATACCAATATACGATTTAATTTCAGGATATTGTAAAGCTAAGGCAGCTTCCATTTGTGAATTTTCAAAAACACTGAAGCGTTCCATTTTCCCCGTTTCATTAGGAAATTCCATTACGATACCGTTTTTTTGAGACGAAAATCGGTTAGGAACGGTGTTTAAAGACTGCTTCACAGCTTCTACGTTTAAGTTAAATAAATTTTGTTGGGGAAGATCAAGACGACTTTCCAACACTCCGGAAGAAAAAGTTGAAACTTTTGTCCAAGGAGAAGTACTTTGGGCAACAGAAAAACTTATACTTGCCAACAGTGAGACACAGAGTAATTTAAGTTTCATGGTTAAATGTTTAAGTTAATTAAATTCAAATGTAAAATTATTTCTATGCTGTTAATAGATGAATTCACTATTTTATTAACAATTTTAAATAAAAAAAATCATTAACTTATAATTTTACTATTTTTTGTGTTAAATTTTAATTTTTGTTATCAAAGAAAGCAATTTAAAAAGTTATGTATGTGAAAATATTTTCAATCATGAAAATAAAAAGTACATTTATGAAAATTTTTCAGCATCATGCAACTTAGTTTTTGGGAACTTAAAAATTGGTTTACTAATGTAGATTTTACTATTGTAGGCAGTGGAATTGTAGGGTTACATTGTGCACTTGAATTACGGGAAAAATTTCCTTCTGCTAAAATTTTAGTCCTTGAAAAAGGTGTTCTTCCGCAAGGAGCGAGTACAAAAAATGCGGGATTTGCCTGCTTTGGTTCCGTTTCTGAAATCTTGGACGATTTGCATTCGCATACAGAAGAAGAAGTGTTGCAATTGGTTCAAAAAAGATGGGAAGGATTACAATTACTTCGTAAGCGAATTGGTGATGAAGCTTTAGATTTGAAACCTTTTGGCGGATATGAATTGTTTTTGAAAGAAGATGAATCTACGTATGAAGAATGTTTGCTGAAACTACCGTTTATCAATGAATTGTTGAAACCGTTGTTTAAAAATGACGTTTTTTCGAAAGAAGTGGATCGATTTGCTTTTCAGGGAATACAAGAATATGTACTTTTCAATCCTTATGAAGCTCAGATTGATACCGGAAACATGATGCAACAATTGTTGAAACTAGCAGTTCAAAACAATATTCTAATTTTATATCAACAAACTGTTTCTTCGTTTATTGAAAAAAGTACTGCTGTAGAAATTGTGTTAGATGATTTTTCTTTTCCAACCAAAAAATTGTTTTTTGCCACAAACGGATTTGCGAAGGAACTGACCAATGGTGAAGTAAAACCGGCAAGAGCTCAAGTTCTGATTACTAGACCAATTCCTAATTTAGATATCAAAGGAACGTTTCATTTGGATAAAGGCTATTATTATTTTAGAAATTTTGAAAATAGAATACTACTCGGTGGAGGAAGAAATTTAGATTTTGATGGTGAAACGACAACAGATTTAGCTCAAACAGAAATAATTCAAAACAAGTTGGAGCAATTGCTAAAAGAAGTAATTTTGCCCAATCAATCATTTGAAATTGAACACCGCTGGAGCGGAATTATGGGCGTTGGCAATCATAAAAAACCCATTGTGAAACAGTTGAGTGAAAATGTTTTTTGTGGTGTTCGTCTTGGAGGAATGGGTGTAGCCATTGGTAGTTTGGTGGGTAAAGAATTAGCAGATTTAATTGATTAATCTATGATAAGAAAAATATTCCGTTTCCTTTGGAAAGCAATGTTATGGTTTTTTGGGATTTCTATTTTTATGGTCATTTTCTATAAATTTGTTCCGGTTCCTTTTACACCTTTAATGGGAATTAGAGCTGTCGAACAAAAAAAGGAAGGCAAAGAAATGATTTGCAGTCACGATTGGGTGCCGATAGAAGAAATTTCGATTAATCTGCAAAAAGCAGTAATAGCCAGTGAAGACGGGAATTTTTTAACCCACAATGGTTTTGATTTTGAAGCTATTGAAAAAGCCATGGAAGCCAATAAAAAAGGAAAAAAACTGCGTGGCGGAAGTACCATTTCGCAACAAACGGCCAAAAACGTTTTTCTATGGCAAGGAAGAAGTTATTTACGAAAAGGTTTGGAAGCCTATTTCACCGTTTTAATCGAACTCATTTGGGGAAAAGAACGCATCATGGAAGTCTATTTAAATAGTATTGAAATGGGTAACGGGGTTTATGGAGCACAAGAAGCATCACGCGTATGGTACCGAAAAGATGCGATTAATTTGACTCCACGTGAAGCTGCCGGAATTGCTGCAATTCTCCCTAATCCGAGAAAATTTAAAGCAACGAATTCTTCCAATTATATTAACCGTCGCAAAAATCATATTTTGAGACAGATGAGTTATTTGGGGAAGATTGAGTATTAGAATCAAATAGTATTAAACCATTAAGAAATTAAGGTTCATTAAGTCAAACTTCTTAATGAACCTTAATTTCTTAATGGTTATATGAAAAAAAATGTTGAAAGCTAGATTTTCTTTATCCCCATATTAAACAACGTAAATGCTTGTATATCGGCATTTTCCTCAATGGTTTTGGAAATGGGTTTTCCGGCACCATGTCCGGCATTCACATCAATTCGTATCAACACCGGATTTTCTCCCGCTTGTTTGTCTTGTAATTCGGCTGCAAATTTAAAACTATGTGCCGGCACAACTCTATCGTCATGGTCACCGGTTGTTACTAAAGTAGCAGGGTATTTTACTCCCTTTTTTACATTGTGAACTGGCGAGTAGTTTTTTAAATACTCAAACATTTCTTTATTATCGTTAGCTGTTCCGTAGTCATACGCCCATCCTGCTCCTGCTGTAAATGTGTGGTAACGTAACATGTCTAAAACACCTACCGCCGGTAAAGCGACTTTTGCTAAATCCGGACGTTGCGTCATTACCGCTCCCACCAATAATCCACCGTTAGAACCACCGCGAATAGCTAAATAATCAGATGACGTATACTTTTGAGCGATTAAATATTCGCCGGCAGCAATAAAATCATCAAATACGTTTTGCTTTTTCATTTGTGTTCCGGCATCGTGCCATTTTTTACCGTATTCACCGCCGCCACGTAAATTAGCCACCGCATAAATTCCGCCATTTTCCATCCAAACAGCATTGGTAATACTGAAACTTGGCGTTAAGCTTACATTGAATCCTCCATATCCATAAAGAATTGTTGGGTTTTTACCATATAATTTTATTCCTTTTTTATGGGTAATAATCATTGGAATTTTTGTGCCGTCTTTAGAAGTATAAAACACTTGTTTACTTTCGTAATCAGCAGAATTGAAATCTACTTTCGGTTTTTGGTATTCTTTTGATGTTCCGGTTTTGGGATCAAAGGAGTAAATTGTTCCAGGAGTAACATAATTGGAAAAAGAGAAATATAATTCTCTTTCCGTCTTTTTCCCACCGAAACCTCCGGCAGAACCTACGCCAGGTAATTTAATTTCGCGAATTGCTTTTCCATTATAATCGTATTGAACAATTTGTGAAATCGCATCTTTCATATAATTGGCAAAAATGTATCCGCCACCGGTTGAAGGAGATAACACATAATCCGTTTGCGGAATGAAATCTTTCCAGTTTTCTGGTTTCGGATTTTTCGCATCCACCGTTACAATTTTTTGGTTGGGAGCATTCAAGTTCGTAACGATGTATAATTTTGAACCAACATTATCAATTATATAATTATTACTATTGAAATTATCTACAATCGTTTCTAACTTACTATTTGGATTACTTAAATCTTTAATGTATAATTCATTTCCGGTTGTAGAGTTAGCCGCCGTGATAATCAAGTATTGTTGGTCTTCAGAAACACCACCGCCCACATAACGTCTCTTTTCATTTAGTCCAAAAATGACTTTATCTTCTTTTTGAGCAGTTCCTAATTTGTGGTAATACAATTTATGTTGATCGGTTTTAGCAGAAAGTTCACTTCCTTCAGGTTTATCATAACTAGAATAAAAGAATCCGTCATTCCCTAACCAAGAAATGCCGCTGAATTTTACATCAACAATGGGTTGTTCCAACACTTTTTTAGAAACCGCATCCATAATGATGATTTTGTTCCAATCGCTTCCTCCTTCAGATATTGAATAGGCAACCAACGAACCGTCTTTTGAAAATTCTAAATTCGCCAACGAGGTTGTTCCGTCTGCGGCAAATGTATTTGGGTCTAGAAAAATTTCTTCTTTACCGGATTTGTCTTTTCGGTATAAAACCGATTGATTTTGCAAACCATTATTTTTGTAGAAATAGGTATAATTCCCCTCTTTAAACGGTGCCGAAATACGCTCGTAATTCCAAAGTTTGGCTAATCGTTCTTTAATTTGATTACGATAAGGAATGGTGTTTAAAAATTTAAATGTCACTTCATTTTGGGTTTTTACCCAATCTTCTGTTTCCTTTGAGCGGTCGTCTTCCAACCAACGATAAGGGTCGTTTACTTCCGTACCAAAATAAGTGTCTTTTACGTCACCTTTTTTTGTTTCAGGATATTGAATAGGAGAACTGGTTTGTGCATTCATACTCATCACACAAACAATAGCAATAGTTGATAAAGATTTTTTCATTGAAATAATTGATTGATGTACAAATGTAAACAATCGAGTTGTTAATTTTAGTTAAATAAAGGTTTGTATTTGGGCCATAACTTGTACATCAAAACACCGTTTATTACCGCTACTAATAATGCTCCACTTATTCCGGGAATATCTAAAAACAAATGAAACAACAAAATATTTACTGATATAGGAACTAAAACAATTAAAGAAAATGCCACCCATTTGTTTAACAATAAAAATATACCAATCACTATTTCAACCACACCAACTACTTGTAAAATATAACCGGTTGAAACTAACGAATTGATAAAATCAGCTGCATTTTCCGGTAACTCCGGAGCCGGAATAAAATGAATAAACTTGTTAAGTCCGAAAATTACTAAAATTGCTCCAAGCAATATTCTCATAAGTTTTGTAAATTGTGAATTCATAGTTTTTATTGTTTTGGTTAGAAAATGATATTAAAATAACTAAATTAATAAAAAAAACTTTATAAATATCACAAAATAAAATAAAAAAAACAAACCCCAACATTGGTGGGGTTTGGTTGAAAAGCAATATTTTGTGACAGTTTATTGCACAATTACAGGAAAAGTAACCTCGATATCAGTGGAACCTCCAGCATTGGTTATATTACCCTCAGAAACACCAGCTGCATTTTTATTTAACAAGTGTCTTAAAGTGATTGTGATATTTCCAGTACCTGTATTAGCACCTGTTGTAAAGGTAAATAATAATCCAAGCGGTTTACCATTTGAATCAAAATCATTATACGAAAAGATGCCTAAGCTATTAGAAATTTGATAAAAAACTTGGTGTTCTAAATCCTTTTCTTCAATTTCTTCCGTAATATTTTCAGCTGGGTTTTCCAATTCATTCAAAAATTGAACTGTACCAGTATAGGTTGTTGAAGGAGCAAAATTCCCGTTTACGGTGATAACCGGTGCATTTGGTCCATCACCGTCTGCATCTCTGGAGGTTAAGGTAATGGTTTGTCCACCACCTACAAACGTTGCGGTTAACGTAGTGATTAATTCTTCTTCGATGACTGGTGAATCGTCATTACTACATGAATTGAACGTAAAGATTGCTGTTAAGGCCAAAGCCATGATTTTTAAATTTTTCATTTTTGTGTTTTTTAATAATTAATTTTTAATTGTAATTGTATGTTTCTACCCATTTCATCAACAAAAAAACGTTGGCGATTTAAGTAGTCACGGTAGTTTGTGTTAAACATATTTTGAACGGATAATGCGATTGTTGTATCCAAATTTTTGAAAGTCTTTACTTTCATTTCCGAATAAAAATGAAACAATTGATACGCTTTTGGCGGAGTACTAATGTCAACCAAAACCGGAACAAATTCGCCATCCACAATAATATCCGTTTCAAAATTAAAATTAGGATAACGGTATTGACGAAAAACGGTCTCCGATTGAAGTTCCAAAATCAATCCATTCCATTCCGGTTTTTTGTATTGGATGGAAGTGGAAATCGTCATCGGCGGCATGTCAATCAATGGTTGATTTTTGGATACATCTTCGCCGTTTACGTAGGCAAACGAAAATTTATGTTGCCAATTGGAGTGAATGTTCCAAGTCGAATGAAAGTCGATTCCTATCAAGCGGGCATTCGTTTGTTGAAACTCCCAAACCGGAAAAACTCCGCGAATCGTGGTTTCAAAACCAATGGGTCGTAAATACATGAAATTGGAAATGTAATGCAAAAATGGGTTGATTTCCATTGAAAACGACTTTCCATTTTTTGATAAAGAAGATGAAAATTTAAGTGATTCTTCTTTTTTCAAACGTAAATCACCCAACTCAATTTGTCCGGTGGAATGATGCAACCCATCAGAGAAAAATTCAGATGGATTCGGATTTCTGTTCGACAAACTCAAGTTGTTCAACCATTTCCAATCCGATTGAAAATCTTTTCGTAATCCTAAACTCGCTGAAACATTATGAAAGGTAAACTGCGGTTTGGTCAACCATTGGCTAGCCGCTTCACCCACAATAATGTCACCAAAATCAGCTTGATAACCGCGTTCATCCCATCGGGATTTCAAATAATATTTCGTTGCTTCGATGGTAGAAAAATCATAACGAATGCCACCATCAAGCACCAAATCTTCTTTGATTTCAAAGGTTCCGATGCCATACCCACTTCCATCAAATCGAACATACGTCGGAATCAAAGGTCGCACACCGGTTCTTGGACTGGCAAAATTATTTTGAAATAATCCGCTGATTCCGGTTTTTAACGTAAATCGCTCCCATTCCTTTTTATAATCCGATTGAAGAGAATGAGTGGTCAGTTCCAAATCCAAAGCCGATTTGTTGACATTTCCTCCTCTACGGATATCAAATTCATTTCGGTTGTTAAATTGAAGCGAATAAAAAGTAGAAATCGAACTCCTTTCATCCAATTTTTGCAAATAATTGAACTTAAATAAATGATGCTGAATGGCTTGTCTGGGTTGTTCTATCGAATAGGTGAAATCATCAATTCTATACGGAATTTGATTGTTGATGGAAGTATACAAATCGGTTACATTTCCAATGTGGGAAGCACTCAAAATACCAATCGTAGCATTGTATAAACTATAAAACGCGGAGAGTTCATAGTTTTCTTTTACATACGAAACATCACCCGAAAAATTCAGTTCGCGATTTCCGGAATTGGACAAAACATAATCCGGAGCTTCCCGATCACCAAAATAAGTGAACGTTCCCAACGCATTCCATCGCCAACCTTCCGAATTTCCTTTGTGAATACTCGAACTTATCGTTCCACCGCGACCGTTGGATGAAACGCTGACAATCGTTTTACCAAACAACGTATCTTGTTTCACACGAATTGACTCGATAATTACCATTCCGCCCACCGCATCGCCACTGTATTGCAAGCCCGAAGCACCTTTGACAACTGAAATTTTTCCGGCTGCGTTCAAGTCAAAATTCGGAGCGTGTTCCGTTCCCCATTGTTGGTCTTCCAAGCGAACTTGATTGGAAAATATAGGCACTCGACTGCTGTGCAAACCGTTAATCACCGGCTTCACAATGGAAGTTCCGGTTCGCAAAAGGGATACCCCAGGAACTTCTTTCAAGGCTTCAGCCAACGTTTTGGAACTGTTTCGCTCAATAGCCGCTTTCGAAATTTGTTGCTCCGATAAACTACTGCTGAGTTTGGCTGTTTTTTGTTTGACAGTAACCGTTTCTAATTTCGTTTCGTAAGGTTTCAATTGCACATTCAGCACCACATCTTCGGTCATATCCACCAGCGTATCGCAGGTAGTGTAGCCCACATAGGAAATATACACCCGTAATTCGCCTTTGGGCAAACCGTTGATTTCGAATTCGCCAATTGGATTACTGGCGGTATTCAGGTACTTGGTATGAATGTGACTTCCGGTTAGCGGTTGTTTTTTTTCGTTCGTGATTTTTCCAATTAACGTGAATTGACCATAGCTCGAAAATCCAAATACCAACAAGAAGAAAAGGATAATAAAGTATC
This sequence comes from Flavobacteriales bacterium, assembly GCA_017302935.1. Lineage (GTDB taxonomy): Bacteria > Bacteroidota > Bacteroidia > Flavobacteriales > Flavobacteriaceae > Flavobacterium. Next base: position 19,348 of record JAFLBT010000008.1, read on the forward strand.
GCATTTTTCCGGTTCAAAATATAAAACACATGGAGTCATTACTATTGATGTAGCAAATGACTATTCTTTGTTTCTGAGATTTTAAACGGTTTGCGGCGGTCCGCGATGAGAAAAAAGGGAACCTGAAAAGGTAGAAATAATGGCTTGTTCCTTAATTAAATAGGGAACAGGTTTAATCGGTAAATCAAATCGATAGGTTAAAACTTCCGGCTGGATATAAAACCAAAAATGAAAGTCACAAATGGAACAATCCTCTTCCGAATGTTGATGCGAAAAACCATCGTGCGAATGATGACACACTTCGGTTTCCTCAACATCATCAGCCACTAAATAATGATAGGTATGCAATGACTGAAACAGTATTGTGAACAACACTGCCGACATTAAATACAGGTTTAGGATGGCTAATTTCTTTTTCATTGGGGGCAAAGGTAGGGAAAAGGTAGTGAAATAGGGAATTTTTTAAGAAGACTTTACGAAATGGAGGTTGTGAAAGTTTTTCTAAAAGTTAGTGTCTAATTCATTTGATAATGGTGGGCGTGGTGGTGGTGATGGATATAAATTTTTATTGCCAATTTCAGTTGGAAGATTCATCCTTAAATAAATACGAGATAATTTTTTACAAACTTTATTAGAAAATAAATCATTAAAAAGATTACTAACGTATAATTTTTCAAGTGAAGTAAATTCGTTCTTGGTTACTCCATGTTTTTTAACTATTATTTTTTGATGATCATCATTTATAAAAATGACATCATACATATTTAAAGGCTCCGCAAAGTCTTCTTAATAGCACAAAGCTCCGCAAATGTCTCCTGACTTTGCGGAACATAAATTTGAATAAAAATAACAAATAATTATAGTATTAAGAAATCTTTCCAAAACAACAAACAAAAAAAGCCCCTAAAAGGAGCTTTTAACTAAGATAGTTTTATCTTTAAAATTCAACTAGTATTAAATCTAACTCATCTATTTTTGAAAATCCTTTATCAGCGGTTACCAAAGGTAATCCATATACTAAGGATGTAGCTGCAATAATTGCGTCAGGTAATTTTATACTATACTTTTTTCTTAATTCAATAGTTTGTTCTTTGATTTTTAAATTCCAATCTATAGTAAAGGTGTCGCTTATTAATTCTTTTAATTTTATTTCTTCGGTTTTTTTGATTCCTTTAAAACCAAGTAATTCAACTTCTGAAATAAAAGATATTCCAAAATTATAGTTCAAAAAAGGTTCTGCGTTAGGATTTCCTTCGTGAATGTAAACCAAGAAATTTGTATCAGCTATAAAATCAATCTTCATTTTCTCTTATTTTGGTCTGATAGTTCAAGCCATCTAAATTTCTCTTCAATTTCCCAAAATGTTTGGCTAAATTTCCCTTTTTTGGTTCTTTTTTTAATTTTTCCGTCAAAAGCTTAGCTATATTTTTGGAGTTGGATTTATTTATTATTAAAGTCATACTTTCAAATGTTTATAAGTAACAAATTTAATTAAAAATAACAAAAATTCAGCAATATATTGATATGTTAAAAATTCTTTCCATCAACAAACAAAAAAAGCCCCTAAAAAGGAGCTTCTAACTATGATAAATATCTTACACTAACTTATTCTCAACCAAATACTCCGCAATTTGTACCGTATTAGTTGCAGCACCCCCTCGCTCCGCAAAGTCTTCTTAATAACACGAAGCTCCGCAAGTGTCTCCCGACTTTGCGTAACATAAATTTAAATAAAAATAACAAAACAATTAAGAGTATCAGGGACATTTGCGGTGCTTTTCATAGATAATTTTCGCTTGAACACTTTGCGTGGCGAACAAAGAACTTAATTTTATTCTCTATCAACATAAATATATTTAACATCATTGATGTAAAAGTAGTTACTTCCCTTATCTTTTTTTACTTTATCACCTATTTTGATTTGTTGATATAATTCATAATTAAATAACTCATATTTTTTATAATCTACAAATATAATTTCAGCATTCCTAGCTCCAAATGTAGTATCAATAAATTTATTGGTTACTACACCTTCTTGAATAAATTGCTCTATATTTAATCTCCTAAAATATTCTCTACTATCAGAAGATAATTTTGGACATATATATATTAAGTAATAAATCCATAGTATTAATACTATGAAAAAAAATTTCAATTTAAGTTTGTCATCTATTTTCACCATGTAAATAAATTAAAAGTAACCGCTCCGCAAATGTCTCTCTACTTTGCAGAACATAAATTTAAATAAAAATAACAAAACAATTAAGAGTATCTGGAAATCTTTCTAAAACAAAAAAAGCCCCTAAAAAGGAGCTTTTAACTATGATAAAGTTATCTTAAACTAATTTATTCTCCACCAAATACTCAGCAATTTGCACCGTATTGGTTGCAGCACCTTTGCGTAAATTATCCGCCACAATCCACATATTTAAGGTGTAGGGTTGGCTTTCATCACGGCGAATTCTACCCACAAAAACATCATCTTTCCCTTGAGCATAAATCGGCATCGGATAGGTTTTGGTGTCTAAATTATCTTGAACGGTAACGCCTGGTGTGTTGTGTAAAATCGAACGCACTTCATTCACCTCAAAATCATTTGAAAATTCAACATTTACGGCTTCACTATGTCCACCAACAACCGGAATTCGGATGGCAGTTGCGGTCACGGCAATGCTTCTGTCGCCCATAATTTTTTGCGTTTCACGAACCAATTTCATTTCTTCTTTGGTGTAGCCGTTGTCTTCAAACACATCACATTGCGGGATGGCATTTCTGTGAATGGGATACGGATACGCCATTTCACCTTTCACACCGGTATATTCATTTTCCAATTGTTGCACCGCTTTTACACCCGTTCCGGTAATGGATTGATACGTGGAAACAATCACTCGTTTTACGTTATATTTTTTATGTAACGGATTCAAAACCATCACCATTTGAATCGTTGAACAGTTAGGATTGGCAATGATTTTATCGTCTTTGGTTAATTCCGAAGCATTGATTTCGGGAACCACTAATTTTTTGGTTGGATCCATTCGCCAAGCGGAAGAATTGTCGATAACGGTTGTACCGGCTTCAGCAAATTTGGGAGCCCAAGCCAAAGAAGTTTCTCCTCCGGCAGAAAATAACGCAATGTCCGGACGCATTTCAACGGCGGTTTGCAATCCAACTACCTTATATTTATTTCCTTTGAATTCAATTTCTTTTCCAACCGACTTTTCAGAAGCAACAGGAATTAATTCCGTAATCGGAAAATTTCTTTCTGCTAAAACTTGAAGCATAACTTCGCCAACCATACCGGTAGCACCAACAACTGCAACTCTCATGTGTGAATTTTTAGATTTAAAATGCAAAAGTATAGAATATTAAGGTGAAAAAAGTCTGTTTCACAAAATTTTGGTTTTTTGTAAAATAGATTCTAAAATAGAATTTATCGTTTGAACACAATTTTTTTGTTTTTGCCACGAATTTTATTATTTTAAATTAATGTTTCGCCACGAATTACACTAATTTACACGAATTAATTTGTGCAAATTCGTGCAATTCGTGGCTATTAAAAGTTAAAGTAAAATTTTGAAATAACAGTAAACAGTTTTGAACAATATTATTTCGTGTAATTCGTGGATACAAAAAAAAGACCCCGAACAAGTCGGGGTTTAGTTAGAATATATAGTGTAGCGGAACGACTATTTTTTCAATAAATCTCTGATTTCAGCCAATAATTCTTCTTGTGTTGGTCCTGCCGGAGGTGCCGGTGCTTCTTCTTTTGGTTTTCTCATTTTGTTGTAACCTTTAATGATGATAAACATTACAAAACCTACAATTACCAAGTTCACTAAGGTATTTACCCAAGCTCCCCAACGAATGGCTACTTCCGGTACGGCAGCAACGCCTTCAGATTCAGCTACAGCGGCTTGTAAAACTACTTTCATTTCAGAAAAGTCAACGCCTCCTGTTAACATCCCAACAACAGGCATAACGATATCGCTAACAAATCCGTTTACTACAGCACCTACAGCACCTGCCATAATTACTGCAACGGCAAATTCAATAACATTGCCGGTCATGATAAAATTCTTAAATTCTTTCAACATAATTTTAGTTTTTAAAGTTTTGTTAAAACGAAGTTAGTTAAAATTTTAACAAATGCAATAAAAAAATTACTCTCTGTAGAAAATTCGCTTCACGCGTTGCGAAATTCCGGTCAGAATTTCATACGGAATAGTATTTAATTGATTAGCCATAAACGTAACGGATGGATTTTCGCCTAAAATGATGACTTCGTTTCCTTCCACACAGGCAATGTCATTAATGTCGACCATTAACATATCCATACAAACACTGCCAACAATCGTGGCTTTTTGGTTGTTGATGATGACAAAACCCAATCCGTTTCCCCAACTTCTTCTGATTCCATCTGCATAACCAATAGGAATGGTGGCAATTCGGGTTTCTTTTTCAGCCATAAAGCGTCGGCCGTAACCTACACTTTCTCCGGCTTGAATGGTTCTGATTTGAGAAATCACCGATTTTAAAGTGCCTACATTTTCCAAAAACTTTTGCTCGTTTGCATCGTTTGAAATACCATATAAACCAATCCCCAAACGAACCATATCAAGTTGAGCTTGCGGATAATTGGAAATTCCCGAAGTATTCAAGATATGCCGAATCGGATTAATTTCTAATTCCCTACTTAGTTGGGTAGAAATACGATTGAATTTTTCAATTTGTTCCAAAGCAAAATCGTTGTGTGCTAAATCATCGCTCGTAGCCATGTGCGATAAAATACTTTTCACTTGAACGGATTTACAGTTTTTCAAAATAGAAATTAATTCCTCCAAATGCGGTTCCTCAAAACCCAATCGATGCATGCCGGTATCAATTTTAAGATGAATCGGAAATTGCTTTAGCTGTTTTTGTTTGGCAATTTTTAAAAAGGCATTCAATCCTTTTAAACTGTAAATTTCGGGTTCCAATTGATGCTGAATGATGGCTTCAAAGCTGGTAGATTCAGGATTCAAAACCATAATCGGTAATTGAATTCCGTTGCTTTTGAGAGCAATTCCCTCGTCGGCGAAAGCCACACCCAAATAATCTGCTTTGTGATATTCGAGCAATTTGGCAATTTCCAAACCGCCGTTTCCATAGCTAAACGCTTTGACCATTACCATCATTTTGGTCTCCGGTTTTAGCTTAGCTTTGTAAAAATTAAAATTGTGAGAAAGAGCATTTAAGTTAATTTCCAAAACCGTTTCATGTGTTTTTTCTTCTAACAACGAAACAATTTCTTCAAAATGAAAACTGCGTGCCCCTTTGATGAGAATGGTTTCATTTTCAAAATGTAAACTGTCAAAATGAGCTAAGAAGTCGGCTTGAGAAAGAAACGTTACGCCGTTTAAAAATTTGTGTTTATAGTGTGAAATGGTTTCGCCTACACCAATCACACGACTGATTTTATTGGAAATCACCATTTGTGAAACTCGCGAATACAATTCGTCATTTTCCAAACCACTTTGAAAAATATCCGATAAAATCAAGGTTTTTTTATGGTGTTGTTTTTGGTTTTCTAAAAAATCCAATGCAATTTTTAGCGATTGAAAATCAGAACTATAACTGTCATCGATAATGGTGGTATTGTTGATGCCTTTCTTTACTTTTAATCGCATTTCGATTGGATATAAAAGTGACAATCTATTTTGGATAGTATCTAAATCATACTTAAAATAAAACATCACCATCAAACACTGAATCACATTTTCAATCGAAGCTTCGTCTGAAAACGGAATGCTGATTTTAAAACACGTTTTGTTATACGTTACATTCAAACACGTTTTGTCGTTCGTGGTTTTATGATGAACCAACACATCTGCCGATTGATCACTTGAACTCCAAGAAAACGTTTTGATGTTTGGGTTTAAAAAAGCGTCAATTGATTTATTTTTGTTGTAAATCAGTACGTCAACATTCGGGAAAAGTTTTAATTTTTCTTTGATTTTTTGACCCAAATTCTCAAAACCTTCATCGTGAGCAGAACCAATATTGGTTAGAATTCCGATGGTGGGTTGAATAATCGGTTCAAGAAATTGCATTTCGTTTACGGTGGAAATTCCTGCTTCAAAAATGCCTAAATTATGTTGTTCGTTAATCCCAATCACAGAAAGTGGCACACCTACTTGTGAATTATAACTTTTTGGACTTCTGATGATATTATAATCGGGACTCAATAAAAAATTAAGCCATTCTTTTACAATGGTTTTTCCGTTACTTCCGGTAATGCCAATGATGGGAAAACTGAATTTTTTTCGATAAAATGCCGCAAATTGTTGAAGAGCAAGCAAGGTGTTTTCCACTTTTAGAAAATTGACACCTTCAACAGTTTCTACATCTTCAGAAACCACAAAATTACAAACACCTTTTTCAATAAGTTCATTGATATAAGTGTGTCCGTTATTATTCGGTCCAATCAAGCAAAAAAACAAGGTATAATTATTGTTTTGAAACGAACGGCTGTCGATGGAAACGTTTTGAATACTGTTATCAGGATGATTTCCGAAAAATTCAGCATTCAGTTGAGGAATAATATCGTTTAAAACGAGACTCACTGGTTAGGATTTTGGTTTGTTTTCAGCTTCTGTTTTGTGTTCGGCTTGTTCACGCATGGCATGATAATAAGCTGCTCTGCTCAACGGTTCGTATTCTTCAGTTTCGCCAAGCATAACCAACTTGTCGTTGTCTGCTTTTCTAAAACTGTAATTGGCTAAATTTCCGGTTCGGGTGCAAACGGCGTGCACTTTGGTGACATATTCGGCTGTTGCCATCAAAGCAGGCATTGGTCCAAAAGGATTTCCTTTAAAATCCATATCCAATCCGGCTACAATTACGCGAATGCCTGAATTGGCTAAATCATTGCAAATGGCAACAATTTCATCATCAAAAAACTGAGCTTCATCAATGCCCACCACATCACAGCCTTGAGCCAAAATACGAATATTGGCGGCAGCCGGAACAGGTGTAGAACGAATTTCATTTGAATCGTGCGAAACCACCATTTCATCGTGATAACGCGTATCGATGGCCGGTTTAAAAATCTCCACTTTTTGTTTGGCAAACTGAGCTCTTTTGAGTCTGCGAATGAGTTCTTCGGTCTTTCCCGAGAACATTGAACCGCAGATTACTTCAATCCAGCCAAATTGTTCTTTATGATTTACGGTATTTTCAAGAAACATTTTCTATTTTTCTAGCTAAAGAATAACATATTTTATGTTATTTTGTATCAGAAACAAATTTATAAAATTCCAGTCGCTAAATTCAATATAATTGTAAAAGTTATGAAGAAAAAGTTAGAAGCAGATTTAATTAGTATTGCACACCGTGTTTTAAAATTAAAAGGAAAAGAAGATGTCGTTCAATTGCATCAAGAAGCTCAAAAATTAGTTGAAAAGTTAGCTATTCTTCGGTTTTATGAAGAAAATATCAATGTGTTGAAAGATGAAATTTCGGAAGAAGAATTAGAAGAAAAACTCTTTGCCGAAGTTCCTGCTCAGCCTGAAATTGTTGTAAAAGAAGAGGAAGTAAAAGAAGAAGTTCAAGCTGAAGCTGTAGCCGAAGAAACTATTCAAGAAGTAGTTGCAGGAGAACCTAGTGAAGAAGAAATAATTGAGGAAGAAGAGGAGGTTGTAGCGAAAGAAGAATCGGAAGAAGAAGTTTTTGTTGAAGAAATTATGACAGAAACGCAAAAAGAAGAACCTGTTCAAGAAGAAATAAAAGAAGAAAAAGAAGAATCGGTTTTCAGTCCGTTATTTGAATTAGCATCAGAAGAAGAGGAGAAACCGGCTGCTAAAATGGAACAAAAACAAATTTCGTTTGAAGATTTGTTAGGAACAGATTATAAAGAACCGGAATTTGTAAAAGTAAATGATGTTCCGCAGGAAGTAGAAAAAGTAACCGAAATTTCATTTGAAAAAGTAGATGAAACCATCATTCCGGAGGTTAAAATAGAAACCAAAACGGAAACCATTACAGTAAAAACCGAACACAAAATATCTTCCTTAAACGATACCTTAATTAAAGGAATTAATATTGGTTTAAATGATCGAATTGCGTTTGTAAAACACTTATTTGGCGGCAGCAACGAAGATTTTAACCGTGTAATTTCGCAAATCAGCACCTATGATTCTTTTCAAGAAGTGCAACAATTTATTGTTGATATGGTGAAACCTGATTACAATAATTGGGAAGGAAAAGAAGAATACGCGGATCGTTTTATGAATTTGGTGGAGAAAAAATTTGCATAAACTTTTTCTCCTCGATTTTGCCATCTCGACGAAGGAGAGATCTCATTATTTGATTTTTTAAAACTTTACCATGAGCAAACTCTACATCGTTCCCACGCCCATCGGAAACCTAGAAGACATGACTTTCAGAGCCATCAAAGTGCTCAAAGAAGTAGATTGCATCTTAGCCGAAGACACTCGAAACAGCGGAAAATTATTGAAGCATTTTGAGATTGGAACGCACATGCAAAGTCACCACATGCATAACGAACACAAAACCGTGGAAGGTTTGATTAAACGTTTGCAAGCCGGAGAAACCATTGCTTTAATTTCCGATGCCGGAACGCCAGCCATTTCCGATCCGGGATTTTTGCTCACGCGAGCTTGTGTGGAAAACAATATTGAAGTAGAATGTTTGCCTGGAGCAACTGCTTTTGTTCCCGCTTTAGTGAACAGTGGCTTGCCAAATGATAAATTTGTGTTCGAAGGTTTTTTGCCCGATAAAAAAGGAAGACAAACTCGTTTTTTAGCTTTAGCCGAAGAAATTAGAACGATGATTTTCTATGTTTCACCACACAAATTGAACAAAACGTTAGCTGAATTTGTGCAGTATTTTGGAGCAGAAAGACAAGTTTCCGTTTCCAGAGAATTATCAAAATTGCACGAAGAAACTGTTCGCGGATCGGCCGCTGACGTTTTAAAACATTTTGAAGCTAAACCCGCCAAAGGTGAAATTGTGGTAGTAGTTGGCGGAAAATCGTTAAAATAAATTGTAACAAATAAGATTCATTATAACTTATTTAAGGTATTAATGAAACAATAAAGTTACATAAAAAAATTAAATAAGCTTTTTATTTCTTTTTGTTGAGCCGAAGGAATGATTGCTTTTTCGGCAAATTCATCCCATTTTAAAATGGCTTCCCGACATTCATCAATAATTTGTTGTGGCTTTTTGATGTTGACGTTTTTGGCTAGCGATAAAACATCATTCAACTCGATATTTTCTTTTTTTCCATTAATCGTCATTTGATGAGCTTTCAACCAAAAATTGGACGGATTAAAAGCAAATGTAACATCATAAGCCGGTGAAAGCGACCATTTTCCATCCGAATTCATCAAAAAAGAAATGTTTTTGGTATGATCATCTTGATTTCTCGCCATCACATTAAAAACCATTCTTCTAAATAATTCTTCCATGTCAGGATAAGGCAATTGCATTTGTCGCATCACCATCAAAGCTTGTTCATACGAATACGAACCCGGCATATTATAATCAAAATGAGCTAAACCACACAACGTTTGCATGTGCATTTTTTGGTTGTTCACGCGATCAAAACGTTTGGTCATAAAATGAGCTCGCTGATTTTCCATTTTCAATTCGCTTTCCATCATGTTGATTCCGGCTGCGGTTGCCATCAAATAATACGCATATTCAATGTTGCCATAACCTTTTGGGTCACCCAATTGATGATTGGTCACACCATCAAATTTTATCAACCAATAATCAAAACCATCCAATCCATCAATTTGACCGGAGCGAACTTCGCCTGTTTTTTGATTATAGGCAATGATTGCTTTTGCACGAGCTCCACCGGCAGAACTTCCGACTTGAAGAATGTCTGAAAAACCTTTTTCATCTTTCAAATTGGTTTGAAACGAAGCCCGTTCAGCCAAAACTTCTTTGGCAAATTCTACTAAAGCGTTTATTTCTAATTTATTTGATGGGATGATTGATGAGCCGGATTCAGGTTCAAATTCTAATGCTCCCATTCCGCGTTTGCCAAGGTAACAAAGGCGATCAACCGGGTTGAAACTTTGTGCGGTTTTACCTTGTTGAGCGAGCCAGGCATCAATTACTTGATTACCAAATTTGTCCGGTAAACTGTCTGCCAATAATCCCGGCAACCCTTTGAAAGTTTCAAAATTTAAAAAAGGAAAGGAAAACACCCGTCGACCTTTTTTGGCTTCGGATATTGGAAGGGTAATGGGCGATAAATCTAAATCGGAGTCAATAAAATTTTTATCAAATTCAAAAACACCCACATTTTTAGATTCATCCCACAGCACCGCACCAACTTTGCGATTCCAAATTTTTACAGCAGCAACTGTATTCATAATTATTTAGATGGTGAAGCTTTTTTGCGGTATTTTGAGCGTTCTTCCATGACTTGCAACGGACTAATTTCCGGTTCTTCGTTGAGGTAATTGAAGAGTTCTAGTTTTCCTAACGCACGCATCACTTGCACCATGGTTAACAAATTAATAGCCTTTCCGGATTCCATACGACTGATGGTAATTCGGCTTAAACCACATTGTTCGGCAAGTTCTTCTTGAGAGATGTTTTTGTTTAGTCGCATTTGTTTCAAACTAGAACAAAGCGATCGAACAACAGCGGCATCTGTCATGGCATACCAATTTTTATAGTAACTATTTTGATACATTATAGCTAATTTTATTCATTAATGAAACAAATATGCAACAAATGTACGATAATTTTTTAGGATAAAAAAAATTTTTAAAATTCATTATCTTTGAAAAAAAGTACAGCATGACACATCAAATTTCTACAAAATGGTTAGGCGGAATGGCATTTGAAGCAACCAATCCGGGAGGAGATTTCAGAATTGATGCCGATATTGAAATTGGTGGAACAAACAATGGGCTTCGTCCAAAGGCTCTGATGTTGGATGCATTGGCGGGTTGCACAGGAATTGATGTAGCTTCATTGTTGCCCAAAATGAAAGTTGCAGTTGACACTTTTCATGTTGATGTAGAAGGCGATTTAACCGAAGAGCATCCTAAATATTATCATTCGGTTCGTGTGGTTTACCATTTTTATGGAAATGATTTAGAAAAAGATAAATTACAAAAAATTGTCAATTTATCAGTAGAAAAATATTGTGGCGTTATGGAAATGTTTCGTAAATTTGCCCAGGTGGATGTGAAAATTGAGTACCATCCAAAAGTATAAGCCATTCAAAATTAATACACTATGCGTTGGACCATCAAACCCAAACCAGAGCCTCATTTGGTTTCGCAATTAGCTAACGAACTTAATGTTGGCAAACTAATCGCCTCACTTTTAGTACAAAGAGGAATTTCTACATTTAATCAAGCAAAACAATTTTTTCGACCGTCTTTAAACGATTTACATGATCCGTATTTGATGAAAGATATGGATAAAGCAGTTAATCGAATTGAAAATGCCATCGGCAATCAAGAAAATATTTTAGTTTTTGGCGATTATGATGTGGATGGAACGACAGCAGTTTCATTGGTTTCTTCATACTTAAAAACGATTTATCCAAATATTGCCACCTACATTCCGGATCGGTATGATGAAGGTTACGGTATTTCGTTCAAAGGAATTGACTTTGCCGACGACAATGGTTTTTCTTTAATCATTGCATTGGATTGTGGTATAAAATCAATTGATCATGTGGCTTATGCGAAAGAAAAAAATATTGATTTCATAATCTGTGATCACCATCGACCAGGTGAAATTTTGCCAGAAGCCATTGCCGTTTTAGACCCAAAAAGAAGTGATTGTACTTATCCGTATGACGAACTTTGTGGTTGTGGAGTTGGCTTTAAATTAATTCAGGCATTGGCACAAAATAGAGGAGAAACAATTGATGATTTGATTCCGTATTTAGACTTGGTTGCTACGGCTATTGCAGCAGATATTGTTCCGATGACGGGTGAAAATCGCATTTTGGCTAAATTTGGATTGGAAGTCATTAACACCAATCCTCGTCCGGGAATCAAAGCATTGATTCAAAATGTAAAGAAAAAAGTGCTTACGATAACCGATGTGGTTTTTATCATCGCACCTCGAATTAATGCCGCCGGAAGAATCAAACACGGAAATCATGCGGTTGAATTATTAACTGAATTTAATTTAGAACAAGCGGAACAATTTGCTTCTGAAATTGAAGGATATAATGCAGATAGAAAAGATTTAGACAAACAAATCACCGTTGAAGCTTTAGCTCAAATTGAAGAAAACAACGAAAAAGAAAAATTCACTACTGTTGTTTACAATGAAAATTGGCACAAAGGTGTAATTGGAATTGTGGCCTCTCGATTAACGGAAACGTATTATCGGCCGACGTTAGTTTTTACGAAAAGCGGCGATAAATTAGCGGCCTCAGCTCGTTCTGTAAAAGATTTCGATGTGTATAATGCCTTGGAAAAATGCTCTGAACATTTAGAACAATTTGGCGGACACATGTATGCGGCCGGAATGACATTAAAAGAGGAGAATTATTTACAATTTAAAGATGCGTTTGAAAAAGTGGTTCAGGAAACCATTCATCCCGATTTATTAATTCCTGAAATATCGGTTGATGCTGAAATAGATTTGACAGAAATTAATCCGAAATTAATTCGCCTTTTACATCAATTTGAACCATTCGGTCCTGAAAATATGACACCGGTTTTTATGGCAAAAAATGTAGTTGATACCGGTTACGGAAAAACGCTTGGTCAAAACGATGAGCATTTGAAATTATTTGTCAAACAAAATAACTCAGAGGGTTTTGGTGTAATAGGTTTTGGGTTAGGAAAAAAATTGGAGCTAACCAAAAATCATCAACTGTTTGAAATGGCATTTTGTATTGATGAAAATGAATTCAATGGAAATGTAACGGTTCAATTGAGAGCAAAAGATGTTCGTTAGTTCTTGAATTCTTTCAACTCAAATTTTTCTCCATCAAAAATACCATACGTAAAATAACCTATCCAATCACCTAGGTTAATGTAGGTTGAATTTTCACCTACTTCCAATTGCATGGGTAAATGTCTATGTCCGAAAATAAAATAATTATAGTGTTTGAAAGTCAGTTTTCGTTTGGCATATTGCACGAGCCATTCGTTTTCTTCGCCTAAAAATTTAACATCTTCGGCACCGGAAATTAATTTGTTTTTAACGGAAAGATATTGGGCTAATTTCACCCCTATATCCGGATGAAGCCATCGAAACAACCACTTTGAAAACGGATTGGTAAACACTTTTTTCATGCGTTTGTAGCCTTTGTCACCGGGACCTTTTCCGTCGCCGTGGCCAATTAAAAATGTTTTTCCATTAAACGTATATTCTTGATTGTCATGAAAAACAGGAATATTTAATTCTTTTTCAAAATAATCGTTCATCCATAAATCATGATTTCCCACAAAAAAATAAATGGGAATTCCGTTGTCGCGAAGTTCGGCAAGTTTTCCTAAAACACGAACAAAGCCTTTTGGTACAACAGTTTTATATTCAAACCAAAAATCAAACAAATCTCCTAATAAAAAAAGTGCTGAAGCATCGTGCTTAATTTCATCCAACCAAGCCACAAATTTTTGTTCTCTAGGGAAACTTGCCTCAGGATTTGGAGCACCAAAATGTTGATCGGATGAGAAGTAAATTTTTGTTTTCAAAATAAAAGTATGATGCCAAATATACAAAAATGTTCATTTATCCATTTGAAAATCATACAAAACAGACTTCAGATTTTTAAATTACTAACATTTCATCGTTTTTATGTGATTTTTATCGAATTTAACCTAAATTCTAAAAGTCATGAAAAGGTTTGTAAATTTTATTTTATACTTTAGTTAGCTAATAAACAACTAACCAAAATTTTACACATGAAAAGAATTACTTTAGTTTTACTATTGTTAATGCTAACTGGTTTTGGGTATTCACAGACGGAGAATTTCGAAGGTGGTATACCAGGGACGTGGGCAGTATTTAATAATGGTATTGGTGGCAATACATGGACCGCAACTAGTGCGGTAACTACACCGCCAACGGTTTGTGAAGGCACAACATCTGCCTTTATGAACGCTCGTCAGAATATTGGTGCGGGCAATACTTCACAAAATTATTTAGTAACACCTCTGATAACGGTACCTGCTAATGGTCAGTTGATATTCAGTACGCGTTCAACGATTAATGGACCGGATAACACGACGTATCAAGTTCGTTATTCTACAACCTCTCAAACGGATATCAATAGTTTTACAACGATTCAGTCATGGGCTGATACGGATTTAACAGCGGTATTTAATATTTGTGAGGAGAAAACAGTTAATATATCCGGTTTAGCTGGTCAACAGGTATATATTGCTTTTGTTGTTGTGATGAACCAACCAGCAGCAACATTAACCGGCGACAGATGGATTGTAGATGATATACGATTTGTAGAACAATGTATAGATCCAACCAACATTACTGTTGGAGGAATTACCCAAAACAGTGCTAGTGTCAGTTGGACTAATCCTGGTGGAGCTACTCAGTTTGAAGTAGAGGTTGTTGAAGTTCCAAATGCTCCAACGGGAGTGGGTGTTCTAACAGGGCCAAGTCCATATTTAGCAACTGGTTTATCCCCAACTACACAATATCAAGTTTATGTAAGAGCGGTTTGTTCACAAAGCAATAGTGCTTGGGTAGGACCGGTTAACTTTATTACTACTACACCGGGTGCAGCGTGTAATTCAGCAATACAAGTACCTTCTTTACCTTATTCAACCACTGATAACACTTCAAATTATCAAGATGATATTGACGGAAGCCCGGGAGCAACAGGTTGTGGAACAGCAGGGAATTTTTTAAATGGAAACAACGTTTATTATAGTTATACTGCAACTACTACCGGTGTGATTAATTTAACGATGACACCAACTGGTAACAATTCAGGTATGTTTGTTTATAACAGTTGTACCAATGTTGGTGTAAGTTGTGTTGCTGGAACAGTTAGTACAAATGGTGCTCCTTTGGTTATAGATTTACCAGTTGTTGCAGGGCAAACGTATTATATTGTAATTTCTACTAATGGGAATCCTAACACGATTCCTTATACTTTATCCATTCAAGTTGTAAACTGCGCACCTCCAACCAATTTAGGAGCAGTTGGTGGTCAAACAAGTGCAATTTTAAATTGGGATGCAAACGGAGCAACATCTTGGGAATATGCGGTTCAGTTACTAGGAGGGGTTATTCCAACCGGTGCAGGTGTTCAAACTAATGCTTTCCAAAATGTTAACGTTACAAATTTATTAGACGGAACGCCTATTCAAGCGGCTACTCAATATCAATATTGGGTTAGAAGAGATTGTGGAGATGGTACATTTAGTGCATGGGCAGGACCCTTCCCATTCAACACTACCATTTGTGAACCAAGTCAGCAATGTAACTATACATTTGTATTAAGAGACAGTTTTGGTGACGGATGGAATGGAGCTACCATGCAAGTAAGACAAAATGGAATCGTTGTGGCAACATTAGGGCCAACTTTCACGGCAGGTGGTGGACCAATCAATATTACAGTACCACTTTGTAACGGATTACCATTTGATTTATTCTGGAATGCAGGAGGAACATTCCCAACAGAGGTAAGGGTTCAGATAATTAATCCAGCACCATTTAATCAAACTTTATACAACATGACCACTCCATCAGCCGGATTGGTTAATACGGTTTTATATTCCGGTACAGTAGATTGTTTTAATCCGGCTTGTATACCACCAAGTGGCGTAGCAGTAACCAATATTGGAGGTACATCGGCACAAGTTAGTTGGACACCAATACCAACGGTAACACAATATGAAGTGATTGTTTTACCCGCGGGTTCACCTGCACCGACGGCAGCTTCAACAGGAACGGTAACAACAGATAATCCATTTACGATTAACGGATTAAATTCGGCTACGTTGTATGATGTATATGTTAGAGCGATTTGTGCAACACCAATTCCAAGTAACTGGACACCGGTTACTACATTCAACACGACATTGTGTGAGGTAGCAGACCAGTGTTTGTATACCTTTAGAATGCGAGACAGTTTTGGTGACGGATGGAATGGAGCCAGAATGCAAGTGAGACAAAACGGAATTGTAATTGCAACTATTGGAGCAACCTTCAATGCAGGGGCAGGACCAATTGATGTTCAAGTACCATTGTGTGATGGTATACCTTTTGATTTGTTCTGGAGTGTAGGAGGTACTTTCCCAACAGAAGTAGGAGTGGAAATTATAGATCCATTTAGTGAATCAATGTATGTGATGGGATTCAACTCTTCAAATTTAATAGGAACAGTTTTATTCAATGGTTTTGTGAATTGTACACCGCCTACTTGTCCTAAACCAAATAATTTGAATGTAACTTTGATTAATCAAACAGGAGCAACATTAAGTTGGAACGAGGTTGGAACGGCTACTTCATGGGAAGTAATAGTATTACCTGCTGGTTCACCGGCACCACTTCCAACAGATACAGGTGTGATTGTAACTACAAATTCCTATGTCGTTTCAAACCTTAATCCAGGGACTTCTTATGTTTTTTATGTTAGAGCATTGTGTGCAGAAAATGATTTAAGTAACTGGTCAGGTCCAAGAGCATTTGTGACCCAAATTGCAAATGATAATTGTGGTAATGCTATAGTTGTTCCTGTAAATCCTGACACTTCTTGTGCATTAACGACAAATGGGACAGTATTAGGGGCAACAGCTTCAAATGTACCTTCAACTTGTGCGGGTACTGCAGATGATGATGTTTGGTTTGAGTTTGTAGCAACTGCTACTACACATTCCATTGATTTATTAAATATTTCCGGTTCAACCGCAGATTTATATCACGTACTATACCAAGGTAGTGATTGTAATAATTTAACACAATTATATTGTAGTGATCCAAATCAGAGTGTTGCAACAAACTTAATTATAGGACAAACCTATAAAATCAGAATATATACATGGACGGCAACTCCTAACCAAACAAGTATTTTTACGGTTTGTGTTGGAACAATTCCACCACCAATTGCTGCTAATACAACACAGTTTACCGCTCAACAACTAGTTGAAGATATTTTGTTGAATACAACTTGTGCTTCTGTTTCAAATATTACCTTCTCAACAGGAACAAATTTTGGCTCAACTAATGGAATTGGCTATTTTACCCAAAATGGTTCTTCATTTCCTTTTGAAGATGGAGTTGTTTTATCAACAGGAAATGCGGCTAATTCTCCCGGACCTAATCTAACAGTTTTAAGTGAAGGGGCTACTACATGGACTGGTGATGCTGACTTAGAAGCGATAATTTTGGCAGCAACCGGACAGCCTATGAATTCCAGAAATGCTACGAGATTAGAATTTGATTTTATTCCTCTAACAGATTTTATCAGTTTTGATTTTATTTTTGCATCGGAAGAATATGGTACTTTCCAATGTACTTTTTCAGATGCTTTTGCATTTTTATTAACAAATAATGCAACTGGAGTTACCACTAATCTAGCTGTAGTTCCAAATACAAATACACCAATTTCAGTTGTGACGATTAGAGATCAATTATATAATGATGATTGTGGGTCAGTTAATGAAGAATTTTTTGGAGAATTTTTTGGGGATAATGGTTCAAGTCCATTAGGAGCTCCTATTAATTTCAATGGTATGACTGTTCCAATGACCGCATCAGCAACTGTAATACCAAATACTTCTTATCATATTAAATTAGTAATTGCTGACCGTCAAGACACATTGTTTGATTCAGCTGTATTTTTAAATGGCGGAAGTTTTAATATTGGAAACATTGAACTTGGTGATGACTTTTTAGTTGCTCAAGGAAACGCAATATGTGCCGGAGAAACAGTTGTTATTAATACTGGATTAAGTCCTTCAACTTTCACATTCTCATGGTTACTAGATGGACAAGTTATCCCTAATGAAACTTCACCATCATTAACTGTAACTTCACCCGGAGTATATTCGGTTCAAGCTCAATATATTAATACTACATGCTTGGCTACAGATTCAATAACAATAGAATATTTTGATGAAGTTGTACCCGGCACACCAAATAATCTTTATTTCTGTAGTGCAACAGGAGTTGGAACTTTTGATTTAACATCAAACAATACATTACTAACTGCTCCACTTGGTTCAAACTTTGGTGTTACAGTTTTCACTTCATTAGCAGATGCACAGGCGAATACAAATGCTATACCAAATCCTACCAGTTACGTAAATACTTCAAATCCTCAAACGGTTTATGTTAGAGTATTTGATTTAAGTGCAGGTTGTTTTGGCATTAGTTCTTTCCAATTGATTGTTGAAGATCTAACTCCACAATTCACTATTACACCTGATTTTTCAATTTGTGAAGGTCAAGAAGGTTCTATTGTTGTGACTCCTGTTAATTACACTAATGATCAAGTTACTTATACTTGGACTTTAGATGGAAATGTTTTGAATGAAACTTCTAATGTTTTATCAGTATTAACTGGAGGAATTTATCAAGTTGTTGTTGATTTTGGAGGATGTACAGCACAAGCGACAACAACTGTTACTGTTGTTCCATTTATTAATTTAAATCCAGTTCAAGATGTAATTGCTTGTAATGAATTTATCTTACCTGAATTAACAGTGGGGAATTATTATACAGAAGCTAATGGACAAGGCGAAATTATCCCATCAGGTACAGTTATTACTGAAAACGCTACAATTTATGTGTTTGCCGCCAATGAAAATTGTACAGATCAGGAAGTATTTACGGTTACAATTAATTCAGTAATAGTTGATGTGTTACCAAATATTTCGGCATGTGATAGTTATCAATTACCTGCATTAAGTGCTAACAATGCATATTACACACAACCAGGTGGTTTAGGGATACAGTTGAGTGTGGGAGATTTAATCACCACTTCTCAAACTATTTACATTTATGCACAATCGGGAACAACTCCGAATTGTGTAGAGGAGAGCAGTTTTGTGGTAACAATTGGAACATTAGTACTTAATCCAATTGCAGATGTTACGGCTTGTGATAGTTATATTTTACCGGCTCTACCACAAGGGAATTATTATACCCAATCAGGTGGATTAGGTTTGCAGTTGAATGCAGGTGACAGTATTGAATCTACCCAGTTAATATATGTGTTTGACGAAGATGGAACATGTTCAGATGAAATTAGTTTCACCGTTATAATTAATTCTGTATCGGTAGATAATTTGCCTAACATTTCGGTTTGTGATAGTTATCAATTACCTGTGTTAAGTGCGAACAATGGATATTATACAGAAGCGGGTGGTTTAGGCACACAGTTAAGTGCAGGAGATTTAATCACCACTTCACAAACCATTTACATTTATGCACAATCAGAAACAATTCCAAATTGTGTTGCAGAGAGTAGTTTTGTGGTAACAGTTAATACCACACCACAAGTTTTACCCATCACAAATGTTACGGTTTGTGATAGTTACACTCTTCCAAACCTTACTATTGGTAACTATTATACAGGTCCGGGAGGAACCGGAACGCAATTGGCAGTAGGTCAAGTGTTAACATCCTCTCAAACGATTTATGTATTTGCTCAAAGTGGAACTATACCAAATTGTTTTACTGAAACAAGTTTTGTTTTAACGGTTAATAGTATAACAGCTGATGTAAGACAAAATGTTACGGTTTGTGATAGTTTCGTATTAACTGGACTGAGTGCAAATAATGCCTATTATACTGCACCAAATGGAGGGGGAACTCAGTTGGCAGTAGGTACTTCAATAACATCTACTCAAACCATCTACATTTATGCACAAACCGGAACAACACCAAATTGTACAGCAGAAACCAGTTTTACGGTTACTGTAAATACAGCTCCTTCGGTTGATGTGATTCAAAATGCAACAGTATGTTTGGCAGATGGAGGATACATCCTTCCATCTTTACCGGCAAACAACTCTTATTTCACGGGTCCAAACGGAAGTGGATTGAGTTTAGCTGAAGGATCAACGGTTTCTAGTTCACAGACGATTTACATTTATGCACAATCGGGCACTGTTCCAAATTGTACGGCAGAGAGCAGCTTTACGGTAACGGTAGTGGAGGCAGTAGCACAGGAGTTATCGGATGTACAGGAGTGTGGAGGTTTTGTATTACCGTCATTGGATGCGGGTAATGTTTACTACA
>JAFLBT010000080.1 GCA_017302935.1 Flavobacteriales bacterium
TTAAAATTCCGTTGCCGATTGTGGTGGATAATTCATCATCAGTCATCGAATTGAAGGCGAATGAATCCGCTTTAGAAGTGTATAAAAAACTGACATCCAATGCCGATTTAAAAGAAAAATTTGATGTACAATCCTATCAATTTTCAAATGAATTGGAATCTTCTGAATCATACGATTTCAAAGGAACGCAAACCCGAATTGATGGAGTAGGAAAGGGACTGAAAAGTATTCACAAAAGTGTCAACCATCCCACAATAATTATAACAGACGGTAACCAAACCCAAGGAAGCGATTATATTTATTCTTTTGACGAAAACAAAGCGGTTTACCCTATTGTTTTGGGAGATACGACAGCAGTTCTAGATTTAAAAATCAGTCAACTCAACGTTAACAAATACGCTTTTTTAAAGAATAAATTTCCGGTGGAAGTATTTGTCAACTATTCGGGAAATAAAAGTTTGAATGCTACTTTTTCTATTTCACAAGGAAATTCAGTTTTGAGCAAGCAAAATGTGAGCTTTTCAAATAGTCAAAAATCGCAAATGATAACCGTTTTGCTTCCAGCTGAAAAAGTGGGAGTGCAAGTTTTCAAAGCAACGATTTCTTCCTCCGAACAGGAAAAAAATACCTACAATAACACTAAGAATTTTGCGGTTGAAATCATCGATCAAAAGACAGAAGTTGCTATTATTTCTTCGATTAATCATCCTGATATCGGTGCGTTGAAACGTGCGATTGAATCGAATCAACAACGTAAAGTTACGATTGTTAAACCCAATCAAATCAATTCACTACAAGATTTTAATGTTTTGATTTTATACCAACCAACGGCTGAATTTAAATCGGTTTTTGAAAAAAATGATTTGGCAAATTTGAATACGTGGATAATTACCGGATTAAATACTGATTTTAATTTTTTAAATCAAAATCAATCTGTTTTTGATTTTAAAATGTCTTCACAAATCGAAGATTATTTAGCCGGTTTTTCACCACAATTTAATCTCTTTGCTATAGATAATATTGGATTTGAAAATTTCCCACCATTACAAAATCCTTTCGGCACAATAACTTCAAAATCTAATTTCGATAAATTAATTGGAGCCAGAATCAGAAATGTAGAACTTGAGTCTCCTTTGCTGGCTTATACTGAAAATCAAGGAAAACGTGCTGCTTTTTTATTGGGTGAAAATATCTGGAAATGGCGTTTGCAAAGCCACATCGACCAACAAAGCTTTGAAAAATTTGATGTTTTTATTGATAAAACCATTCAGTTTTTATCTTCTAACAATGCTCGAAAATCATTGGTCGTAACGCACGAAAACTTCTATAATTCCGGCGATGCTATTGAAATCAATGCACAATATTTCAATAAAAATTATGAGTTTGATGACAATGCTCGTTTATCAATTTCGGTAAAAAATAAATCGACCAATCAAACTAAATCGTATGATTTATTAAAATCAACCAATTCGTATAAAGTGAATTTAGACGGACTTTCTGCCGGGAATTACTCGTTTACAGTCACTGAAAACAATTCAAAAACTTCCTATTCTGGTTTTTTTGAAGTTTTAGATTTTGATATTGAAAGACAATTCGTTAACCCTGATTATGCTAAATTAAATCAATTGTCCAGCCACACAAATGGAAAAACTTACTTAGCCAATCAAGTGGAGGATTTAATTCAATCGCTTTTGACTAATGAAAATTATAAACCTATTCAGAAGAAAATTGTAAAAAAGACACCTATAATTGATTGGGTTTGGTTATTAATCATCATTGTGTTGGCTTTGGCTTCGGAGTGGTTTATTCGAAAATACAATGGATTGCTTTAACTTAAGATTTACTTAATAACAAATTTACATTCAATAAAGTAAACGTAATTCCGTTATTTTTACATAAAATTTGACGGATGAAAAAAAATCTTCTTTTCGCTTTTCTACTAGTAAATTCGCTTTTAATAGCTCAAAATTGGCAAACTAATTTTGAAGAGGCCAAAATTTTAGACCAAAAAGAAAATAAAAATATTGTATTGGTTTTTTCCGGTTCCGATTGGTGTGCACCTTGTATGAAATTAGAAAAAAATATTTGGATGTCGCCTGAATTTCAGACGGAAACTCAAAACAGTTGGATTATTTATAAAGCCGATTTTCCTAAGAAAAAAGCAAATCAACTATCTGCTGAATTGACTGAACAAAACAAAAAATTAGCTGAAAAATATAATAAAGACGGGAGTTTTCCACTTGTAGTTTTACTTACTCCATCCGGAAAAGTGTTAGGTATGTTCGGTTTCAAAAATATTTCTCCTACCGAATATATTGCCTTAATTCATTCTGCAGAAAAATAATGAGATTTCTATTTTTCATACTATCTTTCTTTTTTTCAACCGTTTTGTCGGCACAAATGGTTTACACCCAAAAAACAAAAATGTTGGGCAGTCCATTTGAAATGACTGTTGTGGCTCAAGATACAGTTGAAGGAAATTATTTTATTCAAAAAGCCATTGATGAAGTAAAACGTATTGAGCATTTAATTTCCGATTGGATTCCTACTACACAAATTTCTCAAGTCAATCAAAATGCCGGAATAACTCCTATAAGGGTAGATCAAGAAATATTTCAATTAATTGAAAGAGCAATTAAAATTTCAAAATTAACGAATGGTGCTTTTGATATTTCGTATGCTTCGATGGATAAAATATGGAAATTCGATGGTAGCATGAAAGAAATGCCAACCGAAGAAGCCATCAAAAATTCGGTTGCGAAAGTGGGATACCCAAACATCATTTTAAACGAAAAAGAATCGACTATTTTTCTGAAAAACAAAGGAATGAAACTCGGTTTGGGTGGAATTGGACAGGGTTATATTGCCGATAAAATTAAAGCCTTATTGATTGAAAGTGGTTGCAAATCAGGTATTGTCAATGTTTCAGGTGATATCTTCGCTTGGGGAAAACAACCTGATGGCAAACCTTGGACGGTAGCTATTGTAAATCCCATTAATAAAAATAAAGTATTTGCCACTTTTCCATTAGAAGACAGTGCTGTTGAAACTTCCGGAAGTTATGAAAAGTATGTTACTTTCAATGGAAAACGCTATTCACATATTATAGATCCAAGAACAGGTTATCCTGCTGCGGGAATTGTGAGTGTATCGGTTTTTGCCAAAACCACAGAAGTAGCCGATGCACTCGCTACCGGAGTTTTTGTGCTGGGTGTTGACGTCGGACTAGATTTAATCAACCAACTCAAAGGAATTGAATGTATAATTGTGGATGATAAGGGTGTGGTGCATACATCAAAAAATATCGATATGAAAAAATTTGATAAATAAATATCGATTTTATAAAATTTTATAAATCTGTGTTCTAAAAATAGTGTAATGAAAAAAATAACAATTTTAATCTTAGTTCTTATCATTCTTCAATCCTGCAATTCAGTAAAAGAATACGAAAAAGAAAAAATAAATGACCCAGACATGAAATTGGCGGCACGAACCTCTGAACGTTTTGAAACCAATTTTCAAGTCTATCGCGAAGCAGCTGCCGGAGCTAATGGTGGCAAAACCGGAGGTGGTTGTGGGTGTAATTAGTTTAAGAGTTTAAGGGTTAAAAAGTTTAATAGGTTTTGAGAATACTTGATTAAGAGTCTTAAAGCATTTATAATTATTTTTCAATTTCTTTAATCTGTGTTCAAAAAAACATTTTATGAAAAATTATAATGTATTCATTTTATTATTCATCACATCATTTGGATTTGCTCAAATGAATGATTCTACACAAGTGAGTTACAAAAAACGTGTCCTAGAATCGATAGAAGTTGATTTCTTGATGAGTTATTACAAACAAGACGGAATACATTCAGCTGTAGCCGGTGGGAATGGAATGGAAGAACTTACCGATATTACGCCAACCATTGTAGTTGCAGTTCCTTTAAATGACGACGATGTTTTAACGGTAGATATGGGAATTTCGGCTTATTCTTCTGCTTCTTCAGGAAATATTAATCCTTTTGATAGCAATACACCAAGTCCATGGCAGGCGAGTTCAGGTGCTTCGGCTCAAGATGTTTTAACTACCTTAGTCATAAATTATAGTCATAGTTCAGAAGATCGCAATACCATCTGGAATGCCCATGTTTCCGGTTCGGTGGAATATGATTATTCTTCGATTGGTTTTGGAGGAGGTTTAACCAAATTATTCAATGATAAAAATACAGAAGTAGGTATCGCCGCTAATGTGTATTTAGATACTTGGAAACCCATTTATCCAAAGGAGTTACAAGATTTTGCCGATAACGGCAATAATCTGAATGGGGGAATATTCGATAATTTTACGATTATTGGTAACACTAGTTATGCTCCAACTAAATTTGTTTTTCATCAAGACAAAAACAGAAATTCCTTTGCTTTGTCTTTCAGTTTTTCGCAAGTACTGAATAAAAAGACGCAAATTTCAATTTTTGCCGATGTATTGCAACAGCAAGGATTGCTTTCTACACCCTATCAACGCGTTTATTTTGCCGATGTTGACAATGCTTTTATCAACGAATTTCAATTGGCCGATGACATTGAGCGATTGCCCGATAGTCGATTTAAATTACCCATCGGAGCCCGTTTGAATTATTATGTAAATGAGAAATTGGTGTTACGGACTTATTATCGTTTTTATACGGATAATTGGGGCATTAATTCGCATACGGCTAGTTTAGAATTACCGTTTAAAATTACCGACCGATTTACCTTAATTCCGATGTATCGTTTTTACACGCAACAAGCCTCAAAATATTTTGCTCCGTATGAACAACATTTATCCACTGAGAAATATTATACGTCAGACTATGATTTGTCTTCTTTTGATGCTCATCAATATGGAATGGGTGTAAGTTATACCGATATTTTTACAGCCGCTAAAATTTGGAAATTCGGTATAAAAAACTTAGATTTCCGATACAATCATTACTCCAGAAGTGATGGATTGGAAGCTGATATCGTGTCGTTTGGAATTAAATTTGTCATGCAATAGTTGTGTAACTTTAGTAGCAAAACAGCTCGTTTTTTGGAATTAACTTTGTGGAAAACCTCAACCATGAAAACATTTTTTTACACATTATTACTTTTATTTTTTGCTCAGTTTTCTTTTTCGCAAAGTGAATTTGATTATACGGTTCAAATAAATCCAATTCCCATAAACGGACTTCCCGGATTACATTCTTTTGCCTTTGGACAAAGTCAAGGAAAATGGTTAATTATTGGTGGACGATTAGACGGATTACATGCACGTCAGCCTTTCAATGCATTTCCGGCTTCCAATAATAATTCGTCAATTTATGTTGTAGATAGAACAACACAACAGAGTTGGTCAGTATCACTATCCTCTTTACCAACCGGAATTAGAGAACAGTTACAGTCCACCAATATGAATTTTTATCAAGATGGAGAAATTTTGTATATCATTGGCGGTTATGCTTTTTCGGCCTCGGCCAATGATCACATCACATTTGATAAATTAACCGCAATTGATGTTCCGGGATTAATGAATGCGATTCAAAATAATTTACCTATTTCTTCTTTTTTTAAGCAAATTAGTAATTCTTTTTTCGCTGTAACGGGAGGACAATTGGGAAAAATTGATACTACTTTTTACTTAGTTGGGGGTCATCGTTTTGATGGTCGATACAACCCAATGGGTAATCCAACGTTCACACAGACCTACACCAATCAAATTCGAAAATTTACGATTGATAATTCAGAAACTCAATTGAGTTTTAGTGTAGTGGAACAAATAACAGACCCCATTCATTTGCATCGAAGAGATTATAATTTAGTGCCTCAGGTTTTTCCGGATGGAGAATTGGGTTACACTATTTCTTCCGGTGTTTTTCAAATTAACCAAGATTTACCCTTTTTGTACCCTGTAGATGTGAAGGCATCCGGACATCTTCCGCAAACGTCTTTCAATCAATATTTAAGTAATTACCACAGTGGTAAAGTAGGATTATTTGAAGTAGCATCCAATACAATGCATTCTCTTTTCTTTGGCGGAATGAGTCAGTATTATTACAATGGAACTACTTTAATCCAAGATAATTTGGTTCCATTTGTCAGAACCATTAGTCGAGTAACACGAGAGACAAATGGTAATTTAACAGAATATAAATTACCCAATGAAATGCCTTTGTTAAATGGTGCCGGAGCTGAATTTATTCCGAATTTGAGTTTACCTCATTTTTCAAATGAAGTGATAAAATTGGATGATATTGCAGAAGATGAATTTGTAATAGGTCATTTGGTAGGAGGAATTTCAAGTTCTTCTTTAAATCCGTTTTCGGCCAATCAAACGAATACTACCTCTGCCAACCCAACGGTTTATGAGGTAAAATTGATTAGAGAACAATCGATGTCTATTGCGGTAACGGATAGTAAGAATCCGGTTTCGTTTACAATTGCACCCAATCCGATTAAAGGCAAAAAAATAGATATGGAATTTTCGGTTCCATATATTGCAGAATTGGCGTATTTTATTACTTCAATCGATGGAAAAATTATCAGCGAAGGTGAAATAACCGATTTTAATCTCGGTAAAAATAAAATGGAATTTATATTACCTCAAAAAATGACCCAATCGTTTATACTTACTCTTATATTTGACAATAAGTTTTATGCCTCTCAAAAAGTTTTAGTGGAAAAGTAAAAATCTAGAAATGAACATTTTAATTATAGAAGATGAATCCGGAATAGCTTCTTTTTTAAAGCAAGGACTTGAAGAGGAGAATTATGCTGTTTCCATTGCAATTGATGGTCAAACGGGTTTACAAAAAGCACTTTCTGAGCAACCGGATTTAATTCTGCTGGATTGGATGTTACCCAAATTATCCGGTTTAGAAGTTTGCGAAGCAATCCGAAAAAAAGATAAATCAACACCAATTCTTTTTTTAACCGCGAAAGATACTATTCAAGAAACCATTGAAGGACTCAAAGCCGGTGCCAATGATTACATTAAAAAGCCTTTTTCATTTGAAGAATTATTGGAACGCATTAAAATTCATTTTAGAAATAAAGACGAGAATAAAGTCTTAACGTTGGGCAATATAGTTTTGGATAAAAATACTTTTCAAGTGTTTGTAGATAAAAATGAAGTAAATTTGACACAGAGAGAGTTTGAATTATTAGCCTATCTAATTAAAAATAAGGGTACTGTTTGCACCCGAACCAACATCATTGAAGATGTTTGGGATATTCATTTTGAATACGATACCGGTGTGATTGATGTTTTTATGAATGCTATTCGAAAGAAATTAAATCTAACCAAAGATCAAGAACTAATCAAAACTATTAGGGGAGTAGGCTACATCGCAAATGATTAAGTATTTTAATTTTTCTTTTAAAAACAGAATCGCTTTTAACTACATTGTGAGTAGTTCTATTTTTATTGCCCTGGTTTTTATTGCCATTTTTCAAGTTGTAAAATTGAGCGTTAACAATCATATTAACGAAGAAGTGTATGACGAATTGATGAAACATTTGGATGATGTAACTACCGATTCTAATGATACCTATCTTATTCAAGTGGACCAATGGAGAGCCAGAGAGCATAATTCGATAAGTGTGAATCCGGTTTTTGTGCAATTTTATGATACCAATGGCGAAACCATAGATAAATCTCCCAATCTTAAAGAGTCTGATTTAAAGTTGTTTGACTCTTCAAAAAATGATGTATTTGTCAATTCAGAATTAAATTCCATTCCCATTAGGCAAATTCAAACTCCCATTCTCAATTCTAATAAAGTAGTTGGATTTCTGGTAGTTGCCATGTCGTTGGAGGATTTTGAGATTGTATTGATATTAAAAAACATTCTTTTAATTACTTTTCCTTTAATTCTTTTTTTATTGTTTTTGATTGCTCGATTTTTTGCCGGAAGAAGTATTAAACCCGTCCAAACGATAATTGAAACCTCCAATCAAATTACCAAAGACAATTTAAAAAGCCGAATTCCTTTACCCCAAAATAAAGATGAATTATTTGTTTTATCTGAAAATATCAATCGTCTTTTAAATCGAATTGAAAATGCTGTTGATCGTGAAAAACAGTTCACTTCCGATGCTTCACATGAATTAAGAACACCTTTGGCAGTCATTAAAGGCACGATGGAAGTACTCATTCGCAAACCTAGAAATGAAGAGGAATACAAAGACAAAATTCGCTTTTGTATTAACGAAGTAGATCGATTGAATAAAATGGTAGACCAGTTGCTTTTATTGGCTCGATTTGAAAATCAAAAAAGCAATAGTAAAAAAGAAAGTGTATATTTGAATGCTCTCGTTTTAGACACACTATCCCGATATTCCGATAAAATCGAAGCTAAAAAAATAAGCGTCATTACACATTTTAATGCTGATTTTTATGTAGAATCGGATAACTACCTCTTGTCAATAATTATAGAAAATTTGATTTCAAATGCGATTAAATATAATCATGTAAACGGAACTATAGAAGTTGAATTAAAAGAATCTACAAACGAAATTACTTTAACAATCTCTGATAATGGTATCGGAATTTCTGAACAAGACTTGAATAAAATTTTTAATTCGTTTTATCGTTCCGATGTTTCCAATCACCCAGAAATTAAAGGAACCGGGTTAGGATTATCCATTGTAAAAAGACTTTGTGATGTATTAAATTTTAAAATTTCTGTTGAAAGTAAATTGAACAATAGAACGCAATTTAGCCTATTTCTTCCCATCACTAAACTTAAGTAGTTCTTAAGCAAAACATCGTTTTTATTCACTATCTTTGTTTAGTATTTGAATCATTACTTATTGATAATGAATAAACTAATTGCCCTATTTCTTTTATTTATTTTTATGTGTGCTAACACATCGATAGTGCAATTATTGAAACTACCAAACTTAATTGAGCATTACAAAGAACATAAAAGTGAGTCTGCTGAAGATTCCTTATCGTTTATTGATTTTATAAAATTACATTATTCCAAAAATGCTAAGCACAGTCATGAAGAACACCATGATTTACCCTTTAAAACCTTAGAAAATCCATCATCAATCATTTATTTTGCGATGACGGAAAACAACCAATTTGAAACGATTTCCTTTTTCAATCCAAGAAAAAAAATCTTTCATTACCATTCTACTTTTAAATCGAATTTACTCTCTTCGATTTGGCTTCCGCCAAAAATAGCGTAACATTTTTCACAAATTAACAAAAGTGTTTTTGTGTATTTATTTGTTTATCAAATAAGTACTATTTGTTTCGTTTAATTATTAAAAAAAAATGTTAGAAAAAATTATTGCTTTTAGTTTAAAAAATAAACTAATAATTCTCCTGTTTACATTGGGTATTTTAGGATTCGGATTGTTCTCTGTTTTCCAAATCTCGATTGGAGCCGTGCCGGATGTCACCAACAATCAAGTACAAGTTATCACGACTTCAAGAAATCTTTCCACACAAGATATTGAACAATATATTACCTATCCTGTAGAATTGGAAATGGTCAATTTACCGGGCGTGACCGAAATTCGTTCCATTTCTAAATTTGGTTTATCTGTCGTAACCATTGTCTTTGAAGATGAAATAGGCACCTATTTACCCCGTCAATTGATTGCCGAAAAAATAAAAACCGCTTCTGAAAAAATCCCACAAGGTTTTGGAACACCTGAAATGGGACCCATTACAACCGGTTTGGGTGAAGTCTATCAATACACGTTGGAGGTCAAACCCGAATTTAAAAACCGTTATTCGATTACCGATTTGCGTACCATTCAAGATTGGGTCATAAAACGACAGCTATCCGGAATAAAAGGTGTAGTCGAAATCAATACTTGGGGCGGCTATTTGAAACAATACGAATTGGCCATCAACACTTCTAGCCTCAAAGCAATGAATGTTGCTGTTTCGGATGTTATTACCACTTTAGAAAAAAACAACAGTATTGCCGGTGGTTCCTATATAGAAAAAACCAATCAAAGTTACTTTATTCGTGGTGAAGGTAGAGTGACAAAACTAGAGGATATTGAAAATATCGTGATTAAAAATGTAAACGGAAATCCGGTTTACGTTAAAAATATTGCCAAAGTTCAATTTGGTCATGCCAATCGTTTTGGAGCCATTACCGGTAATGGAGAAGGCGAAAAAGTACTCGGTCAAGTCATGATGCTCAAAGGAGCTAATTCCAAACAAGTTATTGAAGATGTAAAGCTTCGTGTTAATGAAATTGAAAAAACTTTACCTGAAGGTGTTTACATCAACGGGTTTTTAGAACGAAGTGAATTGGTGGGAAAAACAACTTTCACTGTGGCAGAGAACCTTATTTTAGGTTGTTTAATTGTCATTTTTGTGGTGGTTGTATTGTTAGGAAATTGGCGTTCAGGATTAGTTGTGGCTTCTGTTATTCCACTTTGTTTGTTGTTTGCCATTTCGTTTATGAGTATTTTCGGTATCGATGCTAATTTGATGAGTTTAGGAGCCATCGATTTCGGAATCATCATAGATGGTGCAGTCATTATCGTTGAGTTCGTTGCCTTTCAAATTGCTCATAAATCCAAACATTTAGTAGGTTTAGCAAAAGAAGAACGTCAGTTGGAAATTGATCAAATTACGTATAAAAGTGCATCTAAAATGATGAATTCTGCCGTTTTTGGTCAGTTAATCATCCTTATCGTTTTTATACCCATTTTATCCCTTTCCGGAGTGGAAGGTAAAATGTTTAAACCCATGGCCATGACATTTAGTTTTGCCTTATTAGGAGCCATGTTACTTTGTTTTACCTATGTTCCGGTGGCTGCTTCTTTGTTTTTGAAACCGAAAGAAGAAAATCCAAATTCAATTTCCAATCGATTAATAAGTCAATTGAATAATTGGTATTTACCGGTGATGAAATGGTCATTAGCAAATGCCAAAAAAGTATTGGTAGGAGCAGTAAGTTTATTGTTTTTTGCCATCGTTTTATTTTCTACCATGGGTGGAGAGTTTATTCCACAACTGGATGAAGGTGATTTTGTTATTCAACCTGTTTTAAAAACCGGAACCTCTCTTTCAAAAACCATCGAAACAACTACTAAAATTGAGTCTATTATTTTAAAAAATTTTCCCGAAGTTGCTCAAGTGGTCAGTAGAATAGGGGCAGCAGAAGTACCAACCGACCCAATGAGCATGGAAGAAAGTGATATTATCGTGAAATTGAAACCAAAATCGGAATGGGTTTCGGCATCTTCAAAAGATGAATTGGCCGATAAAATTAAAGCGGCTTTGGAAGCAAAAATCCCAAACATGGAAATAGAATTTACACAACCTATTGAAATGCGGTTCAATGAATTAATTTCCGGATCGCGTTCTGATGTGGCCATTAAAATTTTTGGTGAAGATTTAGAAATATTAGCCAAAAAAGCTCATGAGATTGAAAAAGCAATTAGAAAAGTACCCGGTGCTTCTGATATTATCATTGAAAAAACAGAAGGTTTACCTCAAATGTTTGTGGAATATGACCGAACAAGAATAGCCCGATACGGACTGAATATTGCCGATTTAAATGATATGATTGCATTAGGGTTCGCCGGAAAAACGGTTGGAAATGTTTTTGAAGGTGAAAAACGATTTGATTTAGTCATTCGTTTAGACAAACAAAACAGAACGGATATTGAAGACATTCAAAATTTATTTGTTTCTACTCCTAACGGCGACCAAATTCCGTTACGGGAATTGGCTAATATTACTTACACTGAAGGACCTGCAAAAATTTCACGTGATAATACCAATCGTCGGATTGTAGTTGGAATCAACGTTAGAAACAGAGATTTACAAAGTGTGGTAGATGATGTGAAAAAGCAAATAGAATCTAAAGTTATGTTACCACCGGGCTATCGAATTACTTACGGTGGTCAGTTTGAAAATTTAGAAAGTGCTAAAGCTAGATTGTTAATTGCAGTACCCATTGCTTTGTTTTTAATATTTGTGTTGCTGCATTTTGCTTTTGGATCCATCAAAGAGGCATTGATGGTGTATTCTGCTATCCCATTATCGGCTGTGGGTGGCGTTTTATTTTTATGGATGCGTGATTTACCGTTTAGTATTTCTGCCGGAGTTGGATTTATTGCTCTTTTCGGAATTGCAGTACTCAACGGAATAGTGTTAATCGAACATTTTAAAGAACTAAAGCATAGCGGAATGAAAGACATGAATGAATTAATTCTAGAAGGAACAACCGATCGATTACGACCGGTTCTATTGACCGCGTCAGCCGCAGCTTTGGGATTTTTGCCAATGGCTATTTCTTCCGGTGCCGGTGCAGAAGTACAACGACCCTTGGCAACTGTTGTGATTGGTGGTTTGTTTACCGCCACTTTATTAACCATGATTGTTTTGCCGTTATTATTTAAAATCTTTGATGAAAAAGAATTTAAAAAACCAAAATTCAAAAAGCATGTTAGTGGAACGTATTGCCTAGTATTTTTACTTGTAACTAGTGTCGGATTTGCTCAAAACAATCCAACTGAATTAGACTCAATAATGGCAAAAGCGTTGCAAAATAACTCGGCATTAAAAGCAGGAAAATTAGAAATCGATAAAGCAAATGCTGCGATTCTAACGGCTTACAATTTTGATAAAACCACGCTTTATTATGGTTATGATCAGAATAACTTAGCGTTAAATAATTTACCTTTAAAGGTTTTTGGTGTGCAACAATCGTTCGCATTTCCTACTGTTTATGCAGCTCAACGAAAAGTATTACAATCGGATTCCGAAATTCAAAAAGCGTCATTTGAATTGCAGAAAAATGGATTGCAAAACAGCATTTCCAAAGTATATCATCAGATTGTTTATATTCAACACCAAGAGAAACTGTATCATTATTTGGATAGTTTGTACCAAAATTTTTCAAAAGCCAGTCATCGTCGTTTTGAATTGGGTGAA
>JAFLBT010000081.1 GCA_017302935.1 Flavobacteriales bacterium
GCCATTCGCAGAGAAAACAATGAAATAAAGTACTTACGCCCAGATGCAAAATCACAGGTAACTTTAGAATATTCAGACGATAACAAACCCGTAAGAATTGATGCTATTGTAATTTCTACTCAACATGATGATTTTGACAATGAAGCAGCGATGTTAGCTAAAATCAAATCGGATTTGATTAGTATTTTAATTCCAAGAGTAAAAGCAAAGTATCCGCAATATGCTCATTTATTTAATGATAACATCACATATCACATCAATCCAACCGGGAAATTTGTAATTGGAGGGCCGCATGGCGACACCGGATTAACCGGAAGAAAAATCATTGTGGATACTTATGGTGGAAAAGGTGCTCACGGCGGTGGAGCTTTTTCAGGAAAAGACCCATCAAAAGTGGACAGAAGTGCCGCTTATGCCACAAGACATATTGCTAAAAACTTGGTTGCAGCAGGATTGTGCGATGAAGTTTTGGTTCAAGTATCGTATGCGATTGGTGTTGCCAAACCAACTTCTATCAATGTAAATACGTATGGTACAGCAAAAGTAAATTTAAAAGACGGAGAAATCAGTAAGATAGTGGAAAGCATTTTCGACATGCGTCCGTATTTTATTGAGCAACGTTTGAAATTAAGAAATCCTATTTACAGCGAAACTGCTGCTTACGGACACATGGGAAGAACTCCTGAAACCGTAACAAAAAGTTTTAAATCTCCTGATGGAGCAGAAAAAACAGTCACGGTTGATTTGTTTACTTGGGAAAAACTGGATTATGTTGACCAAGTTAAAAAAGCATTCGGATTATAAAATTAACTAACTTAACCATAAAAAACCCTGACTCGTATTTTGTAGTCAGGGTTTTTGCTTTATAAGTTGTATTTTAAGCTAAAAATCAAATAGCGGGGCTGCACAAAATACTGTGAAGTTCTAAAACCAATCTGATTAAAACTATCATCATTCAATGAACGCGTATTCAATAAATTGGTCACCCCAACTCTATATTCCATTTTCGCATCTTTTTTGCGATACGCCAAACTAGCATTTAAAAAATCATAACTATTTCTAACTGTTCCAGTTGAATTGGTATAACTATAATAATCATAATCGGCATTGAACGAAAATCCGTTTAAGAAGAAATAATCCAATTTTGCAAAAGGTTGTTGTGTAGTAAAGGTTGTTCCTTGATAATCATTTAAGGTAATAGTATAACCGATTTCGATATTCGGCCATTTAGCAAATTGCGTTCCTAGTGAAGTTCGATAGGTTTGACTGAAGGATTCCGTTGTCTGCACAAAATCAGCATTGGTATTCAGTGGATCAGTTGGGTTCACACGAAGTGTGTTGAATTGCGACCAATTCAAATTGAATCCAATATTCGCTTTATAGAATTTTTTAAAGGTTCGTTGATACCCTGCTGTTCCGTTTACACTTTTATTTTCAAAATTGGCATTTACTCGTTCACTTACTTGATTGATTCCATTAAAAAAGGAACGATTTACAACAGGATCAGAGGTTTCAACATAATTTATATTTCCAAAAATAGTGGTATAATTGAATAAATTATATTTGAAATACCGCAAAGAATGCGTTTGTTGTAAGGCATTTTCTAAGTAACGATTTCCACGATTAAACGAGTTAAAATTGCTAAAAGTAAACCCTTGTACAAATGAATTAATGTCGCTAAACAAATTACTCATACGATAATTATACGTTAACGATTCTGATTTTTTAATTTGAAATTGAGCGAATAAATCCGGTAAAACTCTACTAAAATCATCTCTTACTCTCGAATCTAACTGGTCATTATACGTGTTGTACCGATGAAAACTAATTCCGGGATTGAATGTAAATTTTCCTTTGATAAATTTATAATGCACCCCTAAATATGCATCGTTAAAACTATAACGAACGTCATTGTTATAGGTGTCATCCGTCAAAGTCAAACGATTTCCGTTATCCAACAATTGAAAAATGGACGAATTATAACTTTGGTAAGAATTTGTGTTTCCTAATGTTATGTTGATATTGCTTTTGGCGGTTAAACTGTAATAATAATCAACTTTGGCGTCGATGCGATTTGTTTTGACAAACCGTGCTTGATTGATATTGAATGAACTTTGATCAACATCAAATAAGCCTAAATTAGCAAAAGGTTCATTTAACAAATCCGGATTATACAATGGATCTTCATCTTGGTATTGATGTTGCATTTCAAACGCCCACGTATTTTTTTCATTTTGTGTCCAAAAAATATTTAAACTTTGGTTTAATGTAATTGGGTCTTGCTTTTTGAATGAACTTATTGCATTAAAGGTCTCGTTGTCACCGGAAAAAGAAGTTGATTCTAATACGTTTGACTCTTCTTGATTAGAACGTTTAACAGAAACATCATAATCAAATTGAAAATTTGTATTTGGCTTGTATTTTGAACCTATTTTAAAAATGGAAAGATTATTGGTTACACGAGAAACATCGCTACGATTTTCAACTGTTTCAACATTGGTTGTATTGGGTTCAAAAATTTCGTTTCTTGATTGAGTATTTGTATTCGTTTTGTCTGAAGTTAAAACTGCAAATCCACTTAAACTCCATGTTTTTGACATTTGCTGTGTGATGTTTGCTGCTCCAAATTTGGTGTCAATTTCTTCTGCTCGATTGTTTCGTTGAGTAGAAATTCCTAAATCGTTTGAAGAAATATTGAAATTGGTTCCACTTCTGCCAATGGTATTTCTAGCTCCACCGGTTAGTCTAAAATAATCTCTCAAAGAAAAAGGAACATCACCTATATTATTAAAGTTAGATATTACATTTACACTGGTTTTTGGGCTGTAATAAAATAATTTTGGATTAATGATATATCGTTCATCCGGTCCAACTCCGGCAGAAATATCGCCAAACCAAAACTTATTTTTACCTTTTTTAAGTTTGATATTAATGGCAACATCATCGTTGTTGTTTTCTAATCCTCTTAATTGACTTACTTCGGTGTAATTTCGAAGTACTTGCACTTTATCCACCGCATCAGAAGGAATGTTTTTTGAACCTAACTTGGTATCGCCTTCGAAGAATTTTTTTCCATCTACCAAAAGCTGAGTCACTTTCTTCCCTTCTACTTCAATTTCGCCATCTGCGTTTACATCCACACCAGGGAGTTTCTTTAAAACGTCTTCTAACTTTCGTTCTGTTCCCGTTTTAAAAGAATCGGCATTGTAAACAATTGTATCGCCTTTTATAGAAACCGGCATTTCTTGCACGACTTCAACACCTTCTAAACTTATTCCACCTTCTTTCAAGGTGATTACTTTTTGAATATTTTCGGTTTGTGTTTGAACCGTTAAATCCAATGATTGGAATCCTATAAAACTAACCTTTATTTTATAATTTGAATTGGGCTTTAAATTCAGTTGAAATTTACCTTTGTCATTGGTAATTCCATACGCATCCATGGCTTTTGTATCTTGATTAATAGCCATTACATTTGCCATTTCAAGTGGCTTCCGCAAAGTATCTTGAACAATTCCTTCTAATCGAACCGATTGAGCAAACCCAAAAAACGAAAAAAGTAAAAAAATAGAAAGTGATAGTTTAGTTGATGACATGTTTATTAAATGTGATTAAAATTATCCGCCAATTCTGAATTGCATTCCTCTACCACCTTGACCCTGATTCATTTCACGCATTTCAGCCATTTTTTCCATCACAATTTTATCATATTCCGCTTGGGTTACTTCTTTGCCGTTTTTAGGAGCTTTAATTTCTTTTTTCTCTTTAGTATTCAATACAATCTTAGAGCATAAAACAACCGTTTTACCATCTGTAACTTCTAAAATAAGACCAGGTAGTCCCCAATAATTTTCCGGTCCTTGATTAATTGGAATTTCTGGAGTATACCATGCAGTAATATTGATTTCTTTTGGCATTTCCCATCCGTCCATGAAGTTAGTGGTTTTTGTTTCCTCTTTTTTAGTTTCGCCTTCTTTCTTTTCTTCTTTCTTATCTTCTGCTTTTCTTCTGAAATTTCTAAAATCTGATTGACTAACCGGCCGAACAGCAGTAGCTTTATAACAGGTATAATTCCCAATTTGTTTGGTTTCGCCTTCTAATTTCCACTCATACTTTGGCAAACTGTCTTTTACTAAAAATTCTTTTCCAAAAAACTCTTTGTCAACAGTAAATATTTTTTCTTTCACATTTTTATAGTGCGTTCCGCCACCTCCCATCATATTCGACATAAAACGCATTCCGCCACCTTGTCCGGGAGCTTCTAACTTTTCTTCCTCTTTATAAATAGAGGCAGACTTGTCAAAATTCAAAATAAATGTTTTTTCAAACGCAGCTTTCATTCGTTCCTGAATCATTTTCTGCATCTCAGGCGTTATTTCTCTGTTTCCGGCAAAACCAGCAGTCATATCTGCTGTACTAGTTTTAGATTCATACACAGCCATTCCTTGAAAATCTTGGGCAAAGACACTAATTACAGCTGCAAAAAAAGTAAGTAAAGTAACTACAATGGTTTTCATTTTATTGCGTTTTTTAAAATCATAAAGCAAATATGACGAGTTGTAACGAGTTTTGTTACCAATTTTTTGTTAAAAATCATTTCATTTTAAGGAAATAGTAATCAATTAAATCGTATTTTAGCTTTCATGAAAAAATCACTTCTTTTTCTTTGTCTTTTGATGATTTCTAATGGTTTAGCTCAGGAAAAAATCATTAAACCACAATTGGTCTCTACTTTAACTTTGGTAGCGGATGAATTTGTAGGATTGGATTCATTTGGCTATTCATATTATATCAAATCAAATGTATTTTATAAACAAAAAGACAAAGAACTCTTTCAATATAAAAACTTATCTTTAGGTAAAATTAAGCGTGTAGATTTACAAAATCCGTTAAAAATTGTCTTGTTTTATGAGGGATTTAATACTGTAGTAACTTTAGACAATCAATTAAACGAAACCTTGCTTTTTAATTTTTCTAAAAACCAAAACAATCCAATTGTGACTTCTGCTGTAGGATTGGCTTCTCAAAATCGATTGTGGCTTTTCAATTCCTTGCCAATGCAATTGGGATTGTATGATTTTAACAAACAATATTGGCAATCGCTTTCTCAACCTTTTCAAAGCCCGATACATTATTACCAAACTGATTACAATCATTTTTATTGGATTGATTCAAATTACAAGATTTATAGTTGTGATATCTTTGGTAAAATAAACACTTTAGGTACAATTCCAAAATTTGATGCTGTTCAAATTTTATCCTATGAAAAAGTTGTTTTTCAAATTGAAAATAAAATATTTCTTCATGATTTAAAAGACAACTCAACAACTGAAATTCAAACAGATAAAAAAATGATTCAAAATTTTCAAGTTAAAGACCAATTTTTGTTTATTTTTACCGAGAACGAAATAAGTAAATATCAAATTAATTTACCGTAATGCACATAGCAGTAGCAGGCAATATTGGAGCCGGGAAAACCACTTTAACTCGACTATTAGCCAAACATTTTAAATGGGAACCACACTTTGAGGACGTTGTGGATAATCCGTATTTGGATGATTTTTATCACCAAATGGAACGTTGGTCCTTTAATCTTCAAATTTACTTTTTGAATAGTCGTTTCAGACAGGTTTTGCAAATTCGTGAAAGTGGTAAGAAAATAATTCAAGACAGAACGATATATGAAGATTCGCATATTTTTGCTCCCAATCTTCATGCTATGGGTTTGATGACCAATCGTGATTTTAACAATTATAAATCGTTGTTTGAATTAATGGAAAGCATGGTTCAGGCACCGGATTTGTTGATTTACTTAAGAAGTTCGATTCCCAATTTAGTGAGCCAAATTCACAAAAGAGGGCGTGATTATGAAAATACGATTTCGATTGACTATCTAAGTCGATTGAACGAACGCTACGAAGCTTGGATTCAAAGTTACGACAAAGGAAAATTGCTAATTATTGATGTAGACAATATTAACTTCGTAGATAATCCCGAGGATTTAGGAATGATAATCAACCGAATAGATGCCGAAATAAACGGATTATTTTAGTGCTAAAACATAGAAAATTGCCTCAATTTATTGAGGCTTTTTTATTGCATCGTATCAAATAACGATTTTACTTTTATCTCTTTTGCTGCTTTCGATAATTTAATCAATCGCTTTTCATGAGGTAGCAAATCAAAATAATTATCTTCAAAAAACACTTCACCTTCTGAATAAAGGAAAACATCTTTGGCTAAAACATCCGAAGAAATTTCAATCATAAAATCATTTAAATTTTTGATTTGAATATTGGGTATTTGAAGTTTTAAATCCTT
The DNA here is from genome assembly GCA_017302935.1 of Flavobacteriales bacterium. GTDB lineage: Bacteria > Bacteroidota > Bacteroidia > Flavobacteriales > Flavobacteriaceae > Flavobacterium. The sequence continues at coordinate 6,322 of JAFLBT010000081.1, forward strand.
TGGCTTTACAAAGAAATATTGTGATTGAACACCATTGAATTTTACTTTTAAAACATGTTTTTGCAAATCGAATGATTTCAATTCCTCTTTCGGTAATTCATAAACATGGGTACTCGAATTTTCTTCAACACTAATTTCTTTGGAAGTTTGCCATAGTGATTTCCCGTCAAAGGAAAGCAATTCTAATTCCAATTTTCCTGAATAATTTTCGAAATCATCATTAATCAAATACACTTTATATTTATCATTTGCATTTGCAACCGAAAGCAACAAATTCTCAAAACTTCGTTTCGCTTGATACTGAAAGGCTTTCCAATTCCCGTAATAATCCAATGAACTCCAAGATGTAACTGGCCAACAATCGTTCAATTGCCAATAGAGCGTTCCCATGCAATATGGTTTTGCTCTTCGGTGGGCTTCAATGGCGGTTTTCATTCCTCGAGCTTGCAACAATTGGGAAACATATAAATAATCTTCAAAATCTTTTGGCACCACAAAATCGCGTTCCATATATTCGTTGATGGTTTCATAACCGGTTGGATGCTTTTGGTGACTCTTGAAAGCTTCGGAAGTGAAATTCAAGTCTTCTTGAGTCATCACTTTTTGTAACGTTTCCATATTGGGCATGCCCTGAAAACCGTATTCACTTACAAACCTTCCTACTTTTTTTTCATAAATTTCAAACGGTTCTTTTCCCCACCAAACGCCCCAATAATGAACATCGCCTTGGGTTAAACTTTCTTTTCTTCCCCAACCTTTTGAAGGCGATGACGACCAATAAATATTCTTTTCTTTCGGAAGCAAACTGTCTAATGTTTGCGGAATCATTTCATGAAATACTTTTTTGTAGTCGTTCCAAATTTGGGTCGAATCCGCTTTGGAATAATTAAATTGCTTTTGCCAACCCCAATTGTGCCAACCTTCGTCGTTTTCATTATTGCCACACCAAATCGCAATACTCGGATGATTTTGTAAGCGATTTACGTTATCAATGACTTCTTGTTTTACATTTTCTACAAATTTTTCATCGCCTGGATACATTGCACACGCAAACATAAAATCTTGCCAAACTAAAATTCCGTTAGCATCACAAGCTTCATAAAACGCATCATCAAAATACACACCGCCGCCCCAAACACGCAACATGTTTATATTCGCTTTTTTAGCATGGTCAACCAATGAAAAATAAGTGGAATCCGAAACTCGTGGTAAAAAACTATCGGGCGGAACCAAATTGGCACCTTTCATGAACACGGGTTTTCCGTTTAATTTGAAGTAAAAACTTGTTCCAATTTGATCTTTTTCTTGAATTAATTCGATTGTTCGCAAGCCAATGTTTAGCTTTTTTGAATCCAATAGCTGCTTTTTCTGACTAATTTCAATAGTAAAAAGATACAAATTCGCATCTCCTAATCCGTTACACCACCACAATTTTGGATTTGCAATTTCATATCGCATTTTGACTTTATTCTTTCCCTTTTTAACGTTGAAAGTTTCTGATTTTTCATTAATTTTTAGCTGAATCGATTTTTCTATAAAAACATAAATTTCGGTTGTGAATTCTAAAATCGCTTTTTTGTCGTTCAATTCAATTTGACTGTATTTTATGTGCTCGATTTTAGCTGAATTCCAAAATTTCAAATGTACTGGTTTCCAAATTCCGACGCTTACAAATCGTGGCCCCCAATCCCAACCGAATTGATATTGAGCTTTTCGAACAAAAACACGCTCTTTTTCGGGTAAAGTATACGATAATTTTTTTGCTTCTTCTTTCCCTTTTTGGACTGTCGAATGAAAAACCACTTTTAAATGATTGGTCCCTATTTTCAAATGTGATTTGGCGGAAATAGTCCATTTTCTGAACATATTATCGGCTTCTAAAACTACGTTTCCGTTCAAAAAAACAGTTGCATAGGTGTCCAAACCCTCAAATTCCAAATCGATATTTTGAGTTTTGAATTCCGATTCTGATAATGTAAAATGTGTTTCGTATTCCCAGTTTTCATTTTCAATCCACTGCAATTGCTTTTCATTGGCTCCGAAAAATGGATCAGGAATTAGTTGGTTTTGAAATAAATCGGTGTGAACCGTTCCTGGAATAGTGGCTTTGTGTTTTTGTATTTCGTTTTGCTTATTGAATATCCAGTTTTCTGTTGACAAATTGCGATAAGAAGTTTGTCCAAAAACGGAATAGCAGATGAAAATTAGAAATAATGTTATTTTTTTAAACATATAAGTCATATAAGTTGGAAAGTGAAAGCATCAAATTAAGAAGTTCATTTAAGTTTGGAGTTTATTCTTTAGTTGCATTATTTCTTCTGGATTATTAATTTCACTTCCATCGGTAATAGCGGATGAATGGTACCAATTTGCATTAACCATTTTGTCTAATTCTAAAATATTGGTCGAACGCAATCCTCCACCAGGCATTATCTCGATGCTATTATTGGCTTGAATGACTAATTGTTTTAAAACTTCTTTTCCTTTCATGACATTTGAAAAAGTTCCTGAAGTTAGAATTGTTGAAAATCCGCACGAGATAACATCTTCCAATGCTTGTTTATAATCCAAGACCTCATCAAAAGCTCTATGAAAAGTACAAGGGAATGGTTTGGCTAATTCCACTAAGACTTTATTTTGTTCGAAATTAATTGTCTTATCGTCCTTCAAAATTCCAAAAACAAATCCGTTAACTCCAAGTTTTTTGATGGTATCGATTGCTGATTTCATCTTTTCCAATTCTGCATTTGAGTAAACAAAATTTCCTCCTCGTGGGCGAATCATTACATATAAATCGATGGTTAATTGTTGACGAGCTTGTTGAATTATTTGAAGATTTGGAGTAATTCCGCCAACTGAAATATCTGCACATAATTCTACCCTATCAGCTCCAGCATTTTGAGCAATCAAAGCCGAATCCAAATTAAAACAAGCGATTTCTAGTTTTTTCATTATTTCAAATAATACTTCGCATCGATTAATTTATTTCCAGTTGCATCGTGAACGGCATAATTGAAACCGCCTTGTACGCAATAGGAGCCATATTCCCCTTTTTTGTTCAAAGCGATGAACCCAACTTGAATGTCATTTAGATTTTTAACCCGATTTTGAGTCAGTTTTACAATTCGCATCACCGCTTCTTCACAAGCTTTTTGAGGCGATTTTCCTTGACGCATGAGTTCAACAACCAAATGACAGCCGGTAATTCGAATAACTTCTTCACCATGGCCTGTTGCTGTTGCTGCACCAATTTCATTATCCACATACAAACCTGCACCAATAATCGGTGAATCGCCCACACGTCCATGCATCTTAAACGCCATGCCGCTTGTGGTGCATGCTCCCGATAAATTACCCTGTGCATCTAACGCTATCATTCCGATAGTGTCGTGGTTTTCAATGTTGGCTTTTGGCAAATATTCACTAGTTTTCAACCATTCTTTCCATTCTTTTTCGGAAGCTTCTAATAATAAATTTTCTTTTTGAAATCCTTGAGATAAGGCAAACTGCAAAGCACCTTCGCCAACCAACATCACATGTGGCGTTTTTTCCATCACGGCTCTGGCAACCGAAATAGGATGTTTGATATACTCCAAACAAGCTACCGAACCTATATTTGAAAATTCATCCATAATACAAGCATCCAACGTTACCCGTCCTTCTCTATCCGGACGACCTCCATACCCAACGCTTCGTTCGGAAGGATCAGCTTCGGTTAGTTTTACACCAACTTCCACAGCATCGAGTGCACGACCTTTGTTTTTCAATATTTCCCAGGCAGCTTGATTGGCTTGCAAACCAAAATTCCATGTAGAAAGCACTATGGGTTTGTTTGACTTTCCGGAAAACAATTCCGGTTCCTCCGGTTTTGATTGAAAGGATTGCAAGGCTACTCCCGCTGTTGCGAGAGCTGTTGTTTTTAGAAAATTACGTCTATTTGTCATATTATTCTACACTAATTTCGTCTATAAATAACCAAGCCGCACTACCGGCACCGGGTTTTCCATCTGGAATGGTACCGTAATTATTTACAATAACTTTGAGATACCTAGCTGTTGTTTTAGGTAAACTTTCCACTATGACTCCGTTTTGCTTTGCAATTTGTTCTTGGGAAATAGTTCGAACAAGGGTGAAAGAAACTCCATCATCAGAAACCAAAAATTGAATTTCTTTGGGCAAATAAATCCAACTACTTTCACCGTTAAACGTATTCAAACTCACTTTTTCAAAAGAGATAGAAGAGCCAAAATCGATAGTAGCATCCACATCTTTACCTGAAAAACCCAACCAATTTTTTCCAAAACGAAGCAAATCACCTTTTACACCATCTACTAAAGCAAATGCTCCACCTTTTCCGTAGGTTTTACTCGGTTGGTGTTTTAGCGAAATGGATTTACCGGAAGATTTGGTTATATAAAACGTTTGAGAAATTGTTGCACTTTTGGCCTGACCTGCTTCAAAATAGGCTGATTTTACAGTACAACTTTTATCAATTTGTATGGAGGAATCATATTTTTTTGAATCCACTTTGGGTTCAGAACCATCAGTAGTAAAACGAATACCAGAAGCATCTCTACCCTTCAATGCATAATAAATTTGGTTGTTTTGAACCGCAATATCCGAAACCACTTGATAAATAGCTTTACTGAAATTGATGTTTTTTTGGCTCCAACCCTTCATGTGATGCACCACTCGATCTTCAAAAGATTTATAGTTTTCAGGTTTTGAAGTTCCCCAAACCACCTCAGCAATAGCTGTAAGTCGAGGAAAAAGCATGTATTCTACTTGGCTGGTTGTATCAATATATTCTGTCCATAAATTAGCTTGGGCACCTAATATATATGCCGATTCTGCCTCGTTTAACTCAGCTGGAATTGGATTGTAAATATACACTTTTTCTAAAGTAGTATATCCTCCAAAACCTAAAGGCTCATTGGCAGGTTCGCCTTGGTAATGATCAAAGTAGCAATGTGAACCCGGCGACATAACCGCAAAATGTTTTTCTTTGGCTGCTGCAATACCTCCTTCGGTTCCTCTCCAACTCATTACGGCTGCGTTGGGAGCCAAACCGCCTTCGAGAATTTCGTCCCAACCAATGATTTTTCGACCTTTGCTGTTGACAAATTTTTCAATGCGTTGGATGAAATAACTTTGCAATTCATGTTCGTTCTTTAACTTCTCGTCTTTCATTCGTTTTTGGCAATGCGAACAACTTTTCCAACGCGTTTTTGGACATTCATCACCTCCAATATGAATGTATTCTGACGGAAATAATTCAATTACTTCACTTAAAATATTTTCTAAAAAGGTAAACGTTTCGTCTTTTGGGCAAAAGACATCGTCTAACACACCCCATGTTTTCCCAACTTCAAAAGGTCCACCCGTACAAGAATATTGCGGATAAGCCGCTAAAGCCGCTAAAGCATGACCCGGCAATTCGATTTCAGGAATTACCGTTATGTGCCGTTCTTTGGCGTAAGCTACTACTTCTTTAATTTCTTCTTGAGTGTAAAATCCACCATAACGTTTGGTATCAAAAGTTTGGTCGCGGTAATGCCCTACCATTGAACCGTTTCGCCAAGCTCCAATTTCTGTTAGTTTTGGATATTTCTTGATTTCTATTCGCCAACCTTGATCGTCGGTTAAATGCCAGTGAAAAGTATTCATTTTGTACTGAGCCAAAAAATCGATATACTTTTTGATAAATTCTATATCAAAAAAATGCCGGGATACATCTAAATGCATGCCACGCCATTTGAATTTAGGTTGATCATTGATTAGTAAACAAGGTAATTTAATTTCATCTTTTTCTTCCAATGGAAGCAATTGTAATAAAGTTTGAATTCCATAAAAAACTCCAGCATTTTCCTGTGCTGCAATTGTAATTTCACTTTTGTTTATTAACAACATGTATTCCTCATTATTAATTTTATATGAAGAGCGTTTTTCTGCTGAATCTTTAGTAACTAATAATTTAGGAGAGAGAGCATAATTTAATGCAATACAATTTTCACTCTTAGCATTTTTATTGATTGCTAGTTTCAAGCCATTATTTTCATTAATATATTGTTGAAGAAATTGAGCTTCAAATGAACTCTCATCTGCTTTTATAACGGTTTCACTGTTTAAAGTAAAAGTACCTTCACGAAATGCTAACGATTCAGGCTGTGGAATAATACTTTGACCAAAACCTAAATATGAAATCAAGCCAAAAAGCAAAAGAAAAAATCTAATCATAAAAAAAATTATTCCGCTAAATGTAGTAAAAATAAAAATGCCTTACGTGGGCAAGGCATTTTTTATAATTGTAAGATTAAAAATTATTGCTTTTTAAATTCTTCAATTTTAGTAGTAACTTCTTCGTCTGTTCCTTCAAAAGTTTGCGTTTCTGCTTTTTCTTCACCATTCACTTTAGTAGTAATGGTTACAACAGCCCCTACTTTACCGGAAGCATCTTTAGATTTTTCAATAGAAATGTTTTTGTAAACTTCTTCTTTTTCTTCATTCATGAATTTACAATTCTTGTTCGTGCATCCTTTTGCAATACATTCTTCTTTAGACATTGAAGCACACATTTCAGTAG
>JAFLBT010000082.1 GCA_017302935.1 Flavobacteriales bacterium
TTTAATAAAGAATGGAAGCAGGTAAAATATTATTTCCATCCGGTCCAAACATTACGGCATCAGTCATACCATTTTTTACCAATTGCAAACTCATCAAACGGTTATCAACATTGGCAAAACGCGGACCTGAAAAGTTGATGGTATCGATCTCTAATTGGTCTTTATCAAGATGGTCATACAAATAACGCAACAATTTTTTTGGGTCATTGTATTTATAGAATGCACCATAAATCAGATTTACCCCTAAAATACCTAACGTTTCTTGTTGCAAACGAGCATCATTTTCTTTGAAACGAATATGCAGAATGATTTCATTATAGTCTTCATCCGGTTCAATTTGGTATTTGATTCCAACCCAACCATGACCTTTGAATTGTTTTGCAAAATCAATAGTGGCCACTGTATTAGCATAACTAAAAAACATCTTATTAGGATGCTTAACACGATCAAGACGTTTTTCAATTAAATCAACTTCATGTTCAAGCATTTTTTTCAGACGACTTTCCGTTACATATCTACCGTCATTTTCAATACCATAAATAGCATCACTAAAATCTTTATCATAGGCAGACATTGCTTTTGCAATGGTACCGGAGGAACCACCAGACCTAAAAAAATGACGAACTGTTTCTTGTCCGGCACCAATTTCGGCAAATGTTCCATAAATATTTTCATTGAGATTAATGCGAAGTGCTTTATCTTTAATAGAAGGTATCTGCTCAATCGCTCGATCACCTTTAAGTTTAATTTCCATGGCTAATCTTTCCATAATAGTATATACTATGCAAAGTTAACAAAAATCATACCTTTTTAAAAGATAAATAATGCTATTTTTGTGAAAATTTAACGCTTGAAAGTTTATTTTTTAGGAACCGGAACGTCACAAGGTATTCCCGTCATTGGGAGTCAACATTCCGTTTGTAAAAGTAATAATCCAAAAGACAAACGGTTAAGGGTTGCCGTTTGGGTTCACGATGAGCAATTTTCGGTTGTGATTGATTGTGGACCCGACTTCCGACAACAGATGCTTACGTGTGGTTGTCAGCAACTTGACGCCATTTTATTTACTCATGAACATGCCGATCACACCGCCGGATTGGATGACATTCGGCCATTTTTCTTCAAGCAAGGCGATATTCCCATTTATGCTCATCAGCGTGTTTTGGATAATTTATCCCGCAGATTTGATTATATTTTTGAAACGGAAAATAAATATCCCGGTGCTCCGAGTGTGGTATCAATTGTGGTGAAGAATAATGAATCGTTTACCATTCAAAAAAATACCATTATCCCTATTGAAGTCAATCATGGTAATTTACAGGTTTTTGGATATCGAATTGGAGATTTTGCTTATTTGACAGATGTAAAAACAATTGCTAATGAAGAAATCGATAAATTGAAAAATCTTTCGGTTTTGGTGGTGAATGCTTTGCGAGAAGAACCACACGCCACTCATTTTAATTTGGAAGAAGCATTGGCTTTTATTGCTTTGGTTCAGCCTAAAAAAGCATATCTAACGCATATTAGTCATTTGTTAGGTTTTCATGACGAAGTACAACAAAAATTACCCAACAACGTTTATTTAGCTTACGATAATTTAGAAATTACGCTTTAATCTTATGAAAAAAAATCTGTTCCTTTATTTATTTATTCTGTCATTATTAATGGCTTTATTTACCTATTCTTACTATGCTAAAAAAGTAAAATTCGAAACAGAACGTGTTGAAAAGTTGAAAACGAAACTTAATGATACTGTTTTGCATTTCAATAATAAAATGGTTGAAACCTCTTATTTTACCTTACGTGGAAATGACAATGCTCAAAACCATCTTGAAAATTATTCCATTGAAAAATTGATTTCCAAAATTGAAAATGAAATCATGGAGAAGAATAATGATCCGAATGGCAACCCATTGGTAGAATATGGTATCATGAATGATAAAAAATTCATCATCAATAAAATTCAAGTCATTAATCACCGTTGGATTATTGCCGATTTTAGCAATGGCGAATTATGGGGAGAAGTTTTATTGCAGTATTTCATCGAAAAAGATGAAAGTATAACGTTTAATATTATAAAATCTACTTTATATACGAAATAAAGTTTTTTGTATATTTGGGTTCAAATCAACTTTGTCATGCATAAATGTTTGTTTATTTTTTGTGTTATTTTCACTTTTATTTCTTGTAAAAAACTAGATTTTGAACAAGAAGAAGAGTTGACTGTAAAACAAACTTTATTGGACACTATTGAAAATGCTGACAAAGATAAAGATGGATGTTTGGCAAGTGCCGGTTATGTTTGGTCAACTTTGAACAAAGAATGTATAAAATTGTATGAATCTACCATCACTTTATATCCACAATCGAATTTGAATAATGAAGATGAAACCAAAAATGCATATTTAATTTTTGGTGAAAATGGCGGTAATGAAGCTGAACTTTATTTACCAAGTCAAGAAAAATCAATTATTTTGGTTCGTCAAACAGAAGGTCAACCATGGGTGTTTAATGAATGGCAACTTATTCCTTGGAAAGGATTTCAACTTAAGAAAGGTGATGAAATTTTATTTTCAGGCGATGGTGAAATTGGTCCAAAAGTGACCGGAAGCGATAAAATTGAAGATTAAATTACTTGTTTTCTCCTAACCAATTTCTAAAATCATAAAAATTTTGTGGAGCAACGCCGTGACCAACCGGATATTCTTTATAAACCAATTTAATACCTAATTTTTCTAAAGCAGGACTTGTTTTTCTAGCCCAATCAACCGGAATTACTTGATCAACCGTTCCATGTGAAGCAAAAATTTTCAGGTTAGAAAAGTTGTTTTGTTCAAAATTCTCTTTTGCCATTTCTGTATTCAAATAACCGCTCATGGCTACAATTTTCGATACTTTTTCAGGGTAGGAGAGACCAATGGCATAACTCAAAATCGCACCTTGACTAAATCCAATTAATGTTACTTTTTTTGGGTCAATTGGATATTTATTCGTTAATTCATCAATAAAATTCACAATCAAATCTCTGGATTGTTTGCCTTGATTGATATCGGAAAACTTGGTGTCATCTGCATCAAAGTTAATAGCATACCAAGCATAACTTCCGTACATCAAAGGATAAGGAGCTTGGGCAGAAACCACAAAATATTCCTCCGGAAGTTCAGAAGCAAACGAAAACAAATCTTCCTCATTGCTGCCATAACCATGCAACAACAGCAATAACGGATTTTTCTCTTGAATTATTTTTGGCTCACGAATTAAATAATGTAACGACATATTTATAGGCTTTTAAATATATTTTGATAGAAATCTCCCAACAATGGAACTTTTTTTTCTTCGTTATTCAAGGCTCCCATAAATCCGTAAATCCAAAGGATAAAAAAGAAAATATAAAAAGCAGATGAAATCATCCAACTATCAAAGTAACCAACAGGATAACCTAATGCAAAAAAGGTTAAAAAGATTCCCAATGCTTGCCTAATATGAAAACTAGCAAATAAACTTTTGTTTTCATTGTTCATAAAAATAGCGATTACTGTTCCAATAATCGTTAAATAGGCTACAATTGCAGCATTTTTATTTTGTTCCATTTTCTAAAACTAATTTTCCGTTATTATAAATTCCATATACTTTTCCAATCATTTTTTCTCCAAGAAATGCTGAGTTTTTAGATTTTGAAAGGATATTTTCTTTTCCAAAAGTCCATTCAGCATTTGGATTGAAGAAAGTTAAATCTGCAATTGAACCTTCTTTTATTTCTGAATTTTCAATGCCAAAAGTTGCCTTTCCATTGGTTAATTTTGAAATGACAACTTCCAATGGAAGCACATTTAATAAAGCTCCAAAAGCACTCTCTAAACCAATTGTTCCGTTTTTAGCCAAATCAAATTCCATTTTTTTGTGTTCAATATCAATCGGATTATGGTCGGACGTAATCATATCAATTGTTCCGTCTAAAACACCTTGAATCAATGCTTTTCTGGTGTTTTCATCACGCAGAGGCGGACTCACTTTTACGCGAGTATCAAAACCTTCTAACTTTTCATCCGTCAATACCAAATGATGAACTGCCACACTGCATGAAACGTGTAAACCTTTGGCTTTTGCTTCTCGGATTAATTCCACTGATTTTGCAGTTGAAATAGTTGGAATGTGCAATTTTCCACCCGTATATTCCAGTAAAAATAAGTTTCTGGCAATAGCTAATTCTTCTGCCAAAGTTGGAATCCCTTTTAAACCTAATTGAGTAGAAACAATTCCTTCATGCACCACACCGTTTCCTTTTATTTTTTCATCTTGCGAAAAAGCGATCACCATTCCATCAAAATCTTGTACGTATTGCAAGCCGATTTTGAGCAAATTTGCATTAGAAACATTTTTACCATAATCCCCAAAAGCAATTGCTCCGGCATTTTTCATATCAAATAATTCGGCTAAATCATTTCCATCAGAACCTTTGGTCAACGCTCCAATCGGAAATAAATTCATGGCATTATCTCTCGACTTTTCTTTCACAAATCGCACTTGCGACTGATTATCAATCACCGGAAAAGAATTGGGTTGTAAAGCAATTGCTGTGAATCCGCTTTTGGCAGCAACAGTTAATCCGTTGGCAATGGTTTCGCGGTCTTCAAAACCGGGTTCACCAAGCGAAACGGAACTATCAAACCATCCTTTGGAAACATGAAGATTTTCTAAACTAATTTCTTCAACATCTTTTTCTGAAGGTAAGTTTGAACCCATTTTTTCAATGGTTTTACCCACAATTTTCAGGTCGGTTTTTTGGTTGTGATGCTCACCGTTTGGGTCGATGATGGTTGCATTTCGGATGATTAAATTCATTTTACCAATTTTTGAATGAGTAGTTCCAGTACCACAAATAATAACGCAAGAATTACAAACCATTTCCAAATTGTGTTATCCGTTCGATTGGTTTGCAAAGCATCAAAAACAGCTTCAATAGAAGAACCGTTTTCGTAAGATTCTACTAAATTTGAATTATCCAAACGTAAATCACTTTCGGTTCGAGGATAATTAAAACTTATATTTTTTATGATTGAATTATCTTTTAACGCATTGAAATTTCCCGCTTGTGTTGGACTTTCAGAAAAAGTCAATTTCACTTTATTATTTAAAATTTGCTGTTGCGGAATAAATTTTTCACTTTTTTCATCTGAAGAAACCACTGAAATAATTTCGTCTTTTGATAAAAGTTGATCAATCGTAATGGGTGAAGTTGCACCAACTGTCAATGCATTGATTCCTGATTTTGCACTTTGAAATGCCATTTTATAAAAGGTGGGAACAATTAATGGCGAGTTTTTAAAGTTTGAATTTTCTTTATTAATCGGAGCAGAAAAAACATAAAAAGTAGCCAAAGAATTGGAAACTGCCGTTAAAAAAGGAAGCTGATCTTCATATGTTAAAACTGACTGATACGTGCTTTTTACATCAAAACTTCCTTTAGTATTTGGATATTGAAAATTATCAGCTTTTTTCTCAAAAACTCCATTATACAAAGGATGAGCAAACGAAATAGAAGTGATTTGCTTTTCCTTTTTTTGGTATTCACTCATTGAAAATGAACCAAAATTTACAAGTAATTTATTAATGTTTTCTACTTTGTTTTCTTCGGATGGAATAAAAATCACATTACCGCCTTTTTCACAAAAAGCTTTTAAAGTGGTTTGAAGAGCTTGTGGAATTTCTTTTATTTCATTGAGAATAATGGCATCTTGTTTTTCCAACAAATTATAATCCAATGTTTTTAATTCAAACTGTGTAAAAACAAATTCATTATCCGTATAAATTTTAGTCAGAAATTGATTTTTGTCTGTTTCACCAATAGCTAACACTTTTGCTTTTTCAGGTTTAGAAATGCTAAAAAAGTACTCATTATCAAAACGTAAACCCGGTTCATCTATTGAAACAAAACCATTGAAATCAGCTTTTGGAATGGTGAAAAACAATTCTTTCTCTGCCTGTTCTATTTTAACTTGTGTTTTAGCAATTAACTGTTTTTGGTTATAGATAGCCACCGCAATTTCTTGTTCAAATTTTCCAAATGTTTTTAGTTTCACACCAATTTCATAAAAATTATCTAAGGTTTGATGAAGAAAAACACTATCAATCGCCACATTATTTTTTTGTTCCGATTTGGGTATTATGAAAATGGGATGAATCGTTTCATCAATCGGTTTTAACTGGTTTGCTTGCAGATTTACAGCATCTGTTATCACCACAACATCTTTATTAAAAGGTGTTTTTCTCGATTTTATTTTTGTGATTTGTTGATCTAACTGAAAAGAAGTGGCACTGTATTCCAAATTCATCAATTCTTTTTGAATCGATTTGATATCCGTATTCCAATAAACATCATCATTGGTAAGAAGTGAAAAGGTTGTGTTTTCCGGCGTTTTTTCCAGTAATTCCTGAACAGCTCTTTTCAATAATTCGCCTTGTTTTCCCTTGGCTTGCATACTAAATGAATTGTCTATAACAAGATATAATTCATTGGTAACTCCTTTGCTATCTTTGGCCTTAAAAAAAGGTTGAGCAAAGGCAATAATCAAAGCGGTTAATAATAATAAACGTGTTGTGAGCAACAACCATTTTTTTAATTGCGAGCTTTTTCTGGTTTGAATAGAAAGTTCTTTCAGGAATTTTACGTTGGTGAAATATTCTTTTTTAAAACGTCTGAGTTGGAATAAATGCACCAAAATTGGAATGACCAATAAAAAAAGGAAATACAGAATTTCGGGATGTTTAAACTGCATTAATTGAAAGTTTGTCAAAGATAACTTTTATATTTTAACGATACAAATCAAAAGTGTTAAGCAAAAGCGAAAGATTTAATTCAAAAAAATTATTTTTTCTTCCTTTTTTCGTCTCGTTTACGTTCTACACCACGGTTTCTCGATTCGGTTTTTCTCGGTGTTCGTTTTCCCGGACCACCTAGATTGACCTTTTTATTTTTATCTTTTTTCTCATGAAATGCTTCACCGCCTTCTTTCTTTGGACGTTTTAAAAGCATTTTCATTTTCTTTTTTTCTTTTTCAAATTCAAGTACTTTTTCTTCAATTTCGATGTTTGGAAGGGGTAAAAATTCAATTTCTTTTTCCATCAAAATTTCGGCTTCAATTTGAATTTCTTCTTCTCTCGGACTCACAAAACTTACGGCAACTCCGGTTTTATCGGCACGACCGGTTCGTCCAATTCGGTGAATGTATTGCTCAGGAACTTCAGGAAATTCCATGTTGACAACGTGTGTGATGTCTGAAATATCCAATCCACGAGCCATCACATCTGTTGTTACAATTCCACGAATTTCTCCAGCTTGAAAAGAAGCCATCGTGTTCAAACGATAATTTTGTGATTTATTAGAGTGAATTAAACCAAACTGATCCGGAAATTCTTCTTCCAAAGCAACCGAAACTAAATCGGCGGTTTTTTTATTGTTGATAAAAATCAGCAATCGCGACATACTTTCATCGGAATGCAATAATTCTTTCAGTAAATTTAATTTGGTTAGAAAATTTGGCACTTTATAGCCAATTTGCGTAATTTTTTCCAAAGGAGTTCCCGATGGAGCCAATGAAACTTCAACCGGAAAATCAAAATATTCATCCAACATATCATCTACTTCATCGGTCATTGTAGCCGAGAAAAGGATGTTTTGTCTTTTTGCTTTCAACATCGATAAGATAGAAGTCACTTGAAAACGGAAACCTAAATTCAGCATTTCATCAAATTCATCAATCACTAATTTCTGAATTTCATCAAAGCGAACTACGTTATCCAAAGCCAAATCCATTACACGTCCCGGAGTTCCCACCAAAATGTCAACACCTTGATAAACAGCTGTTTTTTGAGTATTGATGTTTACACCACCATAAACTCCTAACGTTCTAACGGACATAAATTGTGTCAATTTGACTACTTCTTCGGCCACTTGAACGACTAATTCACGGGTTGGAACTAAAATTAAAACCCGTGGTGTGTGCGTATTTTGAAATTTCCAATGTTTTAAAATCGGTAATAAGTAGGCAAAGGTTTTTCCGGTTCCGGTTTGAGCAATTCCCATCATATCACGACCGGATAAAATAACCGGCATCGATTTAATTTGAATAGGAGTAGGGTTAGTAAAACCTAATTCATCAATTGCTTTTTGCAATGATTTAGGCAAATCAAAATCCAGAAAAGTATGCATAAAACGGATAATTTTGGCAAAGGTACACTTTTAAACTAAGATTTTGTGTGGATTAGCAGAACAACTGTAACAAGCTACCACATTAAAAGTATCTTTGCAATAAAAAAAATTACGTTATGTTTCATTTGCTAGACATCATTGGTACAATGGCTTTTGCTATTTCTGGTGTTTTGACCGGTTTTCATAAAAAATTAGATCCGTTTGGGGTGTATATCATTGCTTTTGTTACTGCCGTTGGCGGAGGAACCTTACGCGATATATTAATTGGTAGAACTCCGGTAGGTTGGATGCAAGACTTGACCTATGTATATATGATTACATTAGGATTTTTTAGTGCTTTAGTTTTTCGAAAAAAACTAGATAAATTAAGGACTTCTCTTTTTTTATTTGATACGATAGGTTTAGGCGTTTTTACACTGATTGGGTTAGAAAAAGGAATAGAAACCGGTTTACATCCGATAATTTGTATTGCCCTTGGTACAATGACTGCTTGTTTTGGAGGTGTGATTCGCGATATTTTGTGCAACGAAATTCCTATTATTTTTAGAAGAGAAATTTATGCCACCATTTGTATTATAGGTGGGGTTGTATTTTTTGCTCTCAAACATTTTCAATTGAATAATGATATTTTATATCTAATAACGTCAATCATCATGATAATAATTCGATTGTTAGCCGTAAAATGGAAATGGTATTTACCAACGTTAGGGTATGTAAAGACTAGCGAGTAATATATAAGTATCCTTGAAGAGGAGTTGGATAGTTAGGGTCGTTTAAATGAATGACATAAAAATAGGTTCCATCGGGAACAATTGTTCCATTCCATTGAATAGGTTTTGTGACTTCGCCTTTCCAATCATTTGTTTGTTGATTGCCGGTCCAAATTAATTTTCCCCAACGGTTATAAATTTCAATTTTGAAATCGAGAAAAATATTGCGTAACCCAATAATAGTAAAAAAATCATTCCAACCATCTTCATTGGCAGAAATAAAATTATAGACTGTTGGAGGGCAATTTTTAGTCAACAATTCCACTTTTGTGAAGGCCGTGCAAGGAGACTCACTCAATCTAATATATAACTTTTTTGGGGTTGTTACTTCGTAAGTATTAGTTATAAAAATTGGATTCAAACCGTTTTGTGCGTCTTCTTCTGTTTCATGAAATGAATAACTTTCAAAAGCTGCAAAGAAAGGTTGAGCGGTAAATTCAATTAAATCAAATTGACCCACTAGAAATCCTTTGTTGCAGGAAAGTAAAGGAGATAAATCAGGATATTCATTTGAAAGGAGTAAATTTATTGTGATGGAATCTGAATTATTCAATTCGTTAATTTCATTTACTGTACTGATGCCTAAACCATTGTCATCAACTACCATTTTCAATTCAAATTCATCAGGAATTTCAACGGGTAGCTCAACTGAAATTGAAAAAGATTCGCTTTCACCAATTCCGAGACTATTTTGTGTTTGGGTTTGAGCAATTAATACATTGTTTGCATATATAGCAATTGGCGTATTGGACGGAAGCGGATTGGTTGCTGTTTCTAAATTGGTAACCGTAAAATCAACCGAAATCAATCTACTATCACAGTTAAGGTTAGTGTCTGTAATAGCAATAACAGCATCCGGAACTTGACTGTTTAGTTTTGTTATCACAGCATTTATCATCACAAAATCTTGTCCGGATGTCAACGAAATCTCAGCTGATTGATCACCGGGTTGAATATTGTTTTGAATGTCATAAATATCTAAATCCATGTTGAAAAGTTCCGTATTTCCGGTAACGGAGTTTGTGCCGTTAAAAGCATTATCTGCTGGATTCAAGGGTGGATTACTTAAAACCGTACCATTGATGCGTAATGTTTCATTTACTGCGATATTCACATCTCCTTCCCACGCTAAAAAACCAATTTTAGCATCTTGATTGTCAATAACATTCAAACTACTTAAAGTGATTGATAACTCTTGTGGTACACCTTGTAAACCATCATATATATTGATTTGATTTAGGGGTAAATCCGGATGGTAATAAACCAAAATGATGGCCCAACCGGCAAAGTTGGTTCTTCTTTGAAAATGTAAAGGTAAGTAGCTCACATTATCTAAACCTGACAAAGTATAAGTACCATTTCCATTGGTTTGTATAAAAGAGGTAATATCGGAAAAAGCACTGAAATAAGTAAAATCAACGCCATTGAACGTTCGGGTCAGACCAAAATTTCGTTGTGCTGAAATGAGTTGACCGTTTAATTCTACTTCAAAATCGACGTCACCGGAACCTGCCCAATATAAATAAGCTTTAAGAAGTGTAACATCTGAGGCTAAGTCAAGCTCTGCGGATGATTCGGTTAAAATATCAGGATTAAATTGAAACGAATTTTCAGCAGGATTAAGTGTATTTCCAAAGAATGTAAAATCATAACGACCATTAAATTGTTCGAATAAAGAAATGTTTTGAGCTTTGAGCGAGCCAAAGCCAAAAAATATTAACCATGATAACAGAAAATAGTTGTATTTTCGTTTCATTATAAGAAACACTATAAAAATTGGATTTAAAGATAGTATTTTTAAACCAATTTTGGTGTGAATAAATTGGAATTAAGAACAGTGAAACAATTTTCGGTTAGAAAATATACTTCTTCAGATAAACAAAATTGGAACGACTTTGTAAGCAAAGCCAAGAATGCTACTTTTTTGTTTCATCGTGATTTTATGGAATACCATCAAGATCGTTTTGAAGATTATTCATTGATAATTGAAGACGAAAAAAAATGGGTGGCCGTTTTACCGGCCAATAGAGTAGGAGATACGCTTTTTTCTCACCAAGGATTAACGTATGGAGGATTGGTTGTGAAGGATAGTTTGAAGTTAGAAAAAGTAATTTATATACTCAAGAATATTCTTCAAAAACTTGAAATAAATGGGTTTAAAAAACTGAATATTAAAGAAATACCTCTTATTTATTGTAATGGATTTTCTGATGAGTTCTGTTATGCATTATTTTTAGCAGACGCCAAAACCATTCGAAAAGATACCTTGGCTGTGATTGATTATTCCCATCCAATAAGGTTATCAAAAGACCGATTAGAAGGAGTAAAAAGAGGAAAAAAGAATCATTTAATTGTAAAAGAAGAAAATGATTTTACTTCCTTTTGGAATACCATATTGATACCGAATTTAAGTCTTAAACACCAAACAAAACCGGTTCATTCTTTGGATGAAATTCAGTATTTAAAAAGTAAATTTCCTCAACATATCAGGCAATTTAATGTGTATAAAGAAGGTGAATTAGTGGGTGGAACCACAATTTTTGAAAGTAAAAATGTTGCTCATTCGCAATATATTTCGGCTAATTCCTCAAAAAATGAGCTTGGAACATTAGATTTGTTGCACCATCATTTAATAACTGAAGTTTTCAAAAACAAAAAGTTTTTCGACTTTGGTATTTCCAATGAAGAGCAGGGAATGAAGTTAAACGGCGGACTTTCCTATTGGAAAGAGAGTTTTGGGGCTTATATTTTGACACAGGATTTTTATGAAGTAGAAACAAAAAATTATACCAAATTAGAGCAAGTGATACGATGATTAAATTCTACGATTTACAAAAAATCAACCAGCGGTATGAGAAAGCTTTCCATGAAAAAACGGAACAGTTTATGCAACGTGGTTGGTATATTTTGGGTGAAGAAGTCAAAGTATTTGAAGAAAATTTTGCTTCTTTTTGTCAGTCAAAACATTGCATTGGAGTTGGAAATGGTTTAGATGCTTTGGTGTTGATTATTAAAGCGTATATCGAATTAGGAAAACTCCAAAAAGGCGATGAAGTGATTGTTCCGGCAAACACGTATATTGCCTCTATTTTAGCCATTTTACAAGCCGATTTAGTTCCCATTTTAGTTGAACCTAAGTTGGAAACCTATAACTTGAATCCGGACTTAATCGCCGAAAAAATCACTTCCAAAACCAAAGCCATTTTGGTGGTTCACTTATACGGACAATTAGCAGAAATGGATAAAATTGAGGCGATTGCAAAGCAACACAATTTATTGATTGTTGAAGATGCTGCACAGTCGCATGGAGCCCATCACCCATCACCAATTGCCCATTACCCAAAAGCCTACAGCTTTTATCCTTCCAAAAATTTAGGCTGTTTAGGTGATGGCGGAGCTGTTGTGACAAATGATGATGATTTGAATAAAATCATACGTGCCATGCGAAATTACGGTTCAGAGCAAAAATATGTGAATGATTGTATTGGGATAAATTCTCGTTTGGATGAATTACAAGCGGCTTTTTTGAATGCTAAATTACCGGATTTAGCATTGGATAATCAAAAACGAAGACAAATTGCCAATCGTTATTTATCCGAAATTAAAAACAATAAAATTGTATTACCTTTTTACGATGGTTCAGCTAATCATGTTTTTCATTTATTTGTCATTCGTACGGAAAATAGAAATGAATTACAGGAGTATTTAAATGAAAACGGAATACAAACCTTGATTCATTACCCCATACCGCCACATCAACAAAAAGCGTTGGCAGCATTTAATGCGTTATCGTTTCCAATTACCGAAAAAATTCATCGAGAAGTATTAAGTTTACCAATAAGCCCGGTAATGGAA
>JAFLBT010000083.1 GCA_017302935.1 Flavobacteriales bacterium
TGCATTTTTTAAGAATTTCTCTAACTCATTCCCTTTGAAATTTCGGTTGTTGAACTTCCATTCATATTCAACCATATAAAAAGGTAAATACTTCTTACTGATAGCTTTAAAACTACCCTTAATACCATTTTTAACATACGACCAAAAGCCCTCAATAGTATTAACATGAACAATCCCTTTACTAAATTGTTTACTGTGGTTAATCTCTAATCTTTCAATATAAGTTTCAAGTTCTTTGTATGATTTAAACCCATCAGTTACCAAAATTGAATTTTCATTTTTTGCATACGTTTTGAGCATGAACAAAAGATTTCTTTTAGTCAATTTCTCGATAACTTTTGTTTTAACCATTCCTTTTCGTTGAACCATTCCAACAACTGAAACTTTATTAGTTCCACGACCTCTCTTATTCGTTACCGATGCTAAATTAGGTTCATTATCGGGCGGTCTTGGTGCTTCTTTTCGTGCTTTTCCACCAAAATAGCTTTCATCCATTTCAATAATTCCGTTTAGCTTGGTTTCATCCATTAACATACCAATTCTAACACGCATACAAGCATAATAAGCGGTTTTGTATGTTACTCCCGTATTGCGTTCGATTTCTTTTGCAGAAACGCCACTTTTAGCGTTTAACATTAATGTAATGATTTGAAACCATTTAGGAAGCGGAAGCCTTGAATCCTCGAAAATTGTACCTACTAACACAGAAAACGACTTTTTACAGTTCTTGCAAGAGTGCCGTCCTTGTTCACTTTTTATCGGTTTTGTAGATTTTGAACCGCAAAAAGTACATATTACAGTTTTACCCCATCTTAATTTTTGGAGCAAATTCAAGCATTTTGCTTGTGTATTATAATTTTTATTTACTTCTGATAAATTCATAGTTTAAGTGTTTATTTTACTATAAATTTACGGGGTTTTAATTCCGTAAAAGGGATAAGTACGTAAAACTTTATAGTAACCTCTTCGGAATTTTGGGCGAGTACTCATGTTTGCTACTGGAATACCAGAATTTTTAAAATATTTTCCTAATTGCCAAGCTTTAAAAATCAGACCTTCTTTTTTGTAGCTATTTCGTCCTCTTTTTTTTAGTTCAGGATTAGAAGAGAATCTACCTAATACATAAAACTTATCATCAATAAATTTATATAAGCTGATTCTTTCAGTATTTTTCAGTTTCATTTTTTCAAAAAGATATGCTAAGTGAATCTGAACAATCTCAATTGAGTTATTATTAATTTTCGAAATTTGATTTTCTAAATTTTGAATTTTAATATCTAAATCATTTTTTTCGATTTTTAAAGAATTAATTTCAAATGTTTTTTCTCTTTCAATTTTTTCAATTGACTTAATCTCTTTGACCTGCTGTACGATTTGAATTACTGTAAGGACAAAAACAAAAACAAATAAAAACCAACCAATTGTTTTTGTATGAATTTTATATTCCGTCACTTCTGTATTTAACTCAAACAAAATACCAATAATCGCAAAAATTAATGTATTTAATCCATTTAAGTATATTAAATAATTCTCATAAATATGATTTAATAATTTTCCGAATTTTGTGTTTTCAATTCCCATTAAATTTTACAAATATTTAGTTTCTATTTCGCTATCAACCCTAAACTTATCTCAATTCCTTAATCATCAAATATTAAAGAACTTTTGTTTTTGGATATTATTAATTTATTAAATTCTCAAATTCTACTTGATTACTAAGCATAATTTTTTTAATTCTTTCATTGTGCTTTATTAAAAACTTTTTTACTCGTCTATTATTAAAAAAACCTTTTGGAATATATAATTCAAGCTCATGAACAAACTCATCATGAGATCTCTGATGTTCTAATATTTTGAGATTAATTTTTTTCATTATTTCTCTCTCTTGTAATTTGTTCATTTTATTAGTCCTTCCGATAATTATCTTATTTCTCTCTAATCTATTTAGAAATAAATCAGCACTATCAGCAATAACATCCAAAATAAGGTTTGCTAATAAATCTTCATAAGTCTTAAAAATCTTTTCAAATTTTTTTATTTCTTTATTTTCTAACGCATCTAAAGCTAATTCTTGAAGAATTGGTTTTATGTCACTTGTAAAAGTGTGATAGGATAATATATAATTTGCATAAGCAACACTAATTTGTCTGAAATTTGGTTTTTTAATTGATGTTAATACTATTTCAGCAGATGGATTTTCTTTATACCTTTCAAAATAAGCATATTCTGCTTCTTCGAATGTTGCAAAAGACTTTAAATCCGGTATTTCAGTTTTAAAAGCTTCAATCAAAAAGAAAGAATTCTTTTTATTCTCACTAGACCATCTTTTTTTTACTTCCGCATTGTTTTTTCTAAATGTTTTACTTAAAACTGATATAAAATCATGTTCATCTAAAACGTCATAAATTAAATCAGCTTCTTCTTTTGTTAATTCTTTATCACTAGACATAAGAGCATGAAATTGTCCAAATTTTTTATTAGACACGAATCCTAGTTCTTTTAATCGCAAATCATAAAGTAAATCTGTTATTTCTATAAGAGTTGCCCAATTGTGATGATCAATAGTTCGTAATTGTATTTCAATCCTTCTTTGTGAAACAGGGTCTTTTACATATAGGTGAACTCCTTTATAACCAATATCACGTTTTAATTCATTTATATAATCTCTTGTTTTTCCACCTGTTTCAAAAAATTTCTCAATCAGATTTTTTGCATTGTAAACTTCTCCTTCATTATAAAAAATACATCGAATCCCCCCGATATCTCCCATTCTGCTTAAATCCATTCCTTGTTCTCGACTAAGTTTATTGATTATTGTGTCAATTCTTTTTAATCTAAAAGCTATAATACTTGACGGATGAACTTTTTCGGCTAATTCTCTCATTATGTTGAACACATTCACTAATGGTTTAGAAAATGAAGTTCTAAAATCTTGCAATAATTCTAACTCCTCGTCGGTTATTTTACCACCACGAGCTGCAATATCTTCTCCAATTTTATTTATTCTAGTATTAGATACCATATTCAATTTTCAACTTTTTATCTAAACGTAAATCTTTTAATTTTCTGTCATCTCTTTCTCCAAACTCTCAACAACACCCTTGATCAACACAGGACAAAGCGGTTTAATTGTGTTTTTCAATTGCTCATTAATTCGATTTCTAGTTTCCAAAGTGTGGTAAATGGTTACAATGGCTTCTTGGACTTTTATGTCGGGTATGGGCAATTTTACATTGCACATATCAGCCCAATCAAATGTTTCTCTTGCACTACCCCAAGAATGAAATCTTGCGTAGCGGTCAAATTCAGACCGTTTGAAAAACAAGAAAAGATATTCAGGTAATAGAATTGAAGTATCTTTTACTCTGAAAACTGTGTATGTGCTTGAAACTAGACCTGCTTCTCCATCTAAAATTGCAATAGAAATTTTCTCTCCGTTTCTTGACGTAACCGAAACATAACCAAACTCCCTCGGACGAACAATTTTGTAATTTGATAAGTCAAGTTGGTCTTTATTGGATTTTGTTTCCATAAAAACCTTGTTCACACTTATTCCAATAAGATTATCAATTTGCAAATCATTATTCCTTTCATCCGATTGCTCAATGTATTGTCCAAGCACTTTGGATTCTTCCGTCTTAATCAGGTTTTCAATGTAGCTATCGCAAATCAATTGCAAATCATCCAAACTGTTTTCGTAGGTTTTTTGGTTGGTGAGTAAGCCGTTGTAAAGAGCAACAAATTTGCGTTGTTCGTCAATATCAGGAATCGGGATTTGTATTTCGCAAAAGCGTTCCCATTCTAAACTTGCTCTTACGCTGCTA
Source organism: Flavobacteriales bacterium (assembly GCA_017302935.1). Classification (GTDB taxonomy): domain Bacteria; phylum Bacteroidota; class Bacteroidia; order Flavobacteriales; family Flavobacteriaceae; genus Flavobacterium. Next base: position 3,825 of record JAFLBT010000083.1, read on the forward strand.
TCACTAATAAACCAACCGTATCTGTCTGATTCTGGTCGTTGAAACCACATCATCATATATTCGGGCAGCAGTTCATTTTCGTTATTTACTTCAATTACCAAATAAGCAGGGGAAATAATGGCAGGTTTATCATCTGTATATAAAGCTAAACGGATTGTTTCGTCTCTACCAACTTGCATTGCACTATACGCAAATTGTCCTTTCCGAATGATTTTATATTTTGATAAATCCGTTTCAGAAGTATTGGCAACCGATGGCATAAAATTCTTGGTAATGTTTATTCCCAAGAGATTTGTAATCGCTAAATCTTTATTGCGGTTGTCAACCAAATGAATATAATCGCCAATACGCTTATAACTCATAACCCAAAGTTTTAAAAGCGTTAATCAATTGTTCCTGCGATTGCTTTTCTTCTTGCAAAAGGGTTTTGAAATCCTTTTGGATGCGTTTCATTTCGGTGTTAAAATCTATTTCACTGTCACGGTCAATAAACTCAATGTATTTGCTTGGCACTAATGAAAAATCGTTTGCCTGTATTTCTTCAAAACTGGCAGAGTAGCAATACTCAGGCACATTTTTGTAGGATTTCTTGTAGTCGGCTTGTTGCCAGTTGTGGTAGTTCTCGGCTACTTTGGCAATATCTTCTTCTGTGAGTTCAATAAATTGCTTTTCAAATTCCTGTCCCCAACGCCTTAAATCCACAAACAAGATTTCTTTTTCACGGTCACGGTAGTTTTTCTGTTTACCGTTTATTTCAACCGTTCTTGCCTTTTTGTTTTTGTTCAAAATCCAAAGCGTAACGCTGATGTCGGTGGTATAAAACGTATCTCTCGGAATAATAACAATCGCTTCCACCAAATTATTTTCAATGAGCTTTCTACGTATTTTATATTCTTCGCCACCGCCACTCAAAGCCCCATTAGCCAATATAAAACCTGCAATTCCGTTTTCGGAAAGTTTGCTCACCATATTCAAAATCCAACCGTAGTTGGCATTACTTTTGGGTGGCACATCATAACCTCTCCAACGTGGGTCATCAAGCAATTCATTTACACCTCTCCAATCTTTTTGATTAAAAGGCGGGTTAGCCATGATGTAATCAGCTTTTAGGTCTTTGTGTTGGTCGTCTGCAAATGTGTCGGCATCTTTTTCACCAAGGTTGGCAGAAATTCCTCTGATGGCAAGGTTCATCTTTGCTAGTTTGTAAGTGGTTTTGGTGTATTCCTGTCCGTAAATGGAAACTTCTTTTTTGTTGCCGTGGTGAGCTTCAATAAACTTTATAGATTGAACAAACATACCACCCGAACCACAAGCAGGGTCATAGATAATTCCTTTGTATGGTTCAATCATTTCTGCAATTAAACTTACAATAGTTTTGGGAGTATAGAATTCTCCTTTTCCTTTTCCTTCCACAATAGCAAACTTTTTAAGGAAGTATTCATATACTCGCCCTACAATGTCTTGCTCTTTGTCTTTAATGGTGTCGATTTGATTAATCGTGTCGAGTAGCGAAGAGAGTTTGGTGATGTCCAGACCGAGTCTGGAAAAATAATTATCGGGTAAGGCTCCTTTGAGGGCTTTGTTGTTTTTTTCGATGTTGTGGAGGGCGGTGTCAATTTTTAGAGCAATGTCATTTTGTTTTGCATTTTTGATAATGTAGCTCCACCGTGATGTTTCATCTAAAAAAAACACATTGCTCATGTTATAAAAATCCGGCATTTCCAGGTATTTTTCTTTCCCTTCTGCCATTAGTTCTTTTCTGCGTTCTTCAAATTTATCGCTGGCAAATTTTAAAAAGATTAACCCTAATACAACGTGTTTGTATTCCGCCGGTTCCACGCTGCCGCGTAGTTTATTGGCACTGTCCCAAAGGGTTTCTTCGATACTTTTTTCTTTTTTTGCCTTATTCTGTTTAGTCATTGTATTTTTTAATTTTATACTTTCTCAAATATATGTCAATCTTACAAATAAAAAAGTGACTTATCACTACTTTGTTACAAATGTAAGGGTGTAGTAATTCACTTTTTTACGGATTTCCGCATTTCAAAAAATATATTAAGGATGAGACCCACCGATTGGTAGGTTTGTTTTTGGAGGTAGCAATATACAAAGAAGAAATTAAATTTTCACTTTTATAAAATGCTCTTTTAAAATTGTTTGCTATTTAAAAGATATGCTTGATTTTGGTTACTTGGTTTTCGAGCTGAAAACGATAGTACTAAGGTGTTTACATCACTATTGTAATTAATCTTTTAACGAAAAACCCAAAAGTTTTTATTTACTTGCTACGAAGTATAAATATGTTTTAAAAGAAATAATGGTTGAGGAGCGAAGCGTTTGTTTTGTAACATAAAAAAAGGCTCCCAATGGGAGCCGATATTTTTGTTGTTTGTAGCCACTATATACTAGAATTTCAGAGCGTTTTATAATTACATAGCATCTCTTTGTTGAAAATCTAGGTTGCAAATATATTTAAAATATATATTAAATATACAAATATGATATAAAAAATATACATTTTAATATAACTTTAAGATAGACATGGACTGATAATAGCAATTTTAAGTTACTTAAAGCCTATTTGTTATCACAATGATTGTGCCATTCTTTGACTTAAGGAGCGTTGAACAATAGTTTGAATTGTATTATTCATATTAGTTAAAGTAAAAATTTTTTGAAACTGAAAAAATCCTAATTCTACAACCATTTTGCCAATAAATTCATCTGCGAATGAGGATGAGATAATCCCAATTTCATCAAAATCAATAATTACCGGCTTCTTGGTTTTTTTATATAGATTTATAACTTCAGTTTTTATCTTCAACCCCGATTGTCTTGTTCCTGTTCCAGATGTTGCATCAGCAACTTTAAAAATTATTCGGTCATGTTCGTCTTCCATATTTTCTATGTACATATCGATAAGTTCACTTCCATTTAACGCTTCTTTAATTGAGATTTCCTTATTTAGATTGAGATTAAAATTCACCGTTGTGGCTTGCTGCATTGGACTTAGCATTTGTATCTCCTGAAAGGTTTTCATATTTCCTTTAACGAGACTTAAACCTCCTTTGCCAGAAATAATACTCATCATTCCGGAATTTAATGTTACAATATTATACAAACCCCACATTCCATTTCCTTGCCCTATTTTTTTATCTCGTGTCACTCCTTCCTGAACAGCTAGTGAAATAGCATCAGGTGCGTTTTTTGGATGGTGGTATTTTGACTTTTTTAATGATCTATAAATACCAATCCCATAATCAAAAATACAGATGTTAATGTTTTTAGTGGATTTATGTACGGCAGCCATAACGAAACCACATTCCGCCTCAGAATGCTGAATAACATTATCCATGATTTCATTTAAACCCCATGTACAAGCATCAATTATTCCGGCTTCACATTCAATTGATGTTCTAATACTGGCCAATATTCCATTTACAAGTTGATGAACTTCGTCAGAATTTTTAAAGAGCCATACTTTATCTAAACAATTATCATTCTTTTTAATCACATAGTTAGAAACCTCTATGGGTTCAAAAAAGTGAATATTTTTTAAATATTTAGGGACATTTATATATTCGAAACTGATGTGCAGAGTATGTGTAAAATAATGAATATAACCTGCGATAGCAGCAGTAGGATAAGGATAAATTTTATCAACTTCTGAGAAGTCTAAGATTATATTTTTATGTCCAAATTTAAAATACAGCCTTTTAATTGAGTTCACAAATTCAGGAACTACCCTTTGATTGGTTAAATTGCCAAACTTTAATGTGTTGCCTGAAACCCAGGAATTATAATTTTTAAAAAATTTGGCAGATTGTTTGTTTTCCATTTTTAACAACTCATTTAGAAAGCTAATATAAAACTAATTTAAAGATAAAAAAGAACCTTAGAGTCTCTATTTTTTTTGTTTCCAACTATCATTTCTCCATTTTATACTTCTAAATAAAATGCCGAGCGATAGCACCACCAACAATTACAACTGCCAATAATATAATTTCCCACCATGCCATATAATTGAGTTTAAAATTTTGCTCAAAATAGTAATGGTATTTTTAAATAAGTTTACAATTCGGGAATTTAACAAATCAATATTGGGAATAAAAAAAGATGCATTATGCATCTCATTCAACTTCAAAATTAAAAGGAAAATCAAACAGCTCTTTAGGATGAATATCTAATCCTTTAGCCAATGAAATTATTGTCTTCATAGAAGCTCCATGCTCTCCGTTTAAAACACGATAAACTTGCTTTTGCTCTATATTACCAACGGAGGCAATTGTAATTACATCCTTATTGTATTTTGTAATAAGGTTTTGGAGATTTTCTCCAAATTTTATAAAGTATTCTTTGTTATCATTTTTCACTCGGTTAAATTCCGTTCAATTTGATAAAATAAATTGTCAAATTTGACAATATTCGATTTTATTTATATATTTGTTTCATAATTGATTTTATAACATAGTACAAAATCAATTTATATATTTGCGATTCTTCAAAATACATTGAAGCATTCGCTTAGAATCTCGCATCGTAAAACTGGTACTTTTAGCAACGAGATGATAAGTATGATGCTCACGTCAATATTGGCGTGGGCTCTCTTATTGTTGCAGGGTATACCAGTACCTACGATGCAGTAAGCTGAGTTCCACGCTTTTTTTATTCCCCACTGGTACTCACTTTTATTCTTAGCACTGCTTTTTTTCTGAACGTTTCGCGTACGGTCTTTTTGTTAATTTTTTTAGTTAGTTGGAAATTATGTCGCTTGCGTTTTAGGACAAGGGCGGCATGTTTTCTTTTTATTTAATTTTTCAAAACAATTGCCTATGGTGAACTAATGCCTGCGTTGCAGGAGATGCTTATTTCGTCTTCGACGTCTTGCAGCATGACACAACTGGGAGGTTACTGCCTGCGTTGCAGGAGATTCCTATTTCGTCTTCGACGTCTTGCGGAATGACAAAACTAACTCAGGAACTCAGCGACTCAGCAACTCAGCGACTCAGCGACTCAGCAACTCAGGAACTCAAAAAACAAAAAATGGCCCTCTAACTCGTCGGCAAACAAACTTAGAGGACCGGATCAAACAAAACGAATGTTTCATTTAACTAACCAATTTTATGAATAAATTTTTAATTAACCAAAGAAGTAGTGTATTACACTACCTAATGGTCTTGGTACTACATCTTGTCAGTCTAACCACAATGGCTACTGAAATGTTACCCCAACCGCCTCTTCAAGGCACTGTTCGTGATGCTCAGGGTGTTTTGCCCGGCGTAACTGTGCTGGTGAAGGGGACGGCAACCGGTACGATGACCGATGAGAACGGAAGGTTTTTTATTACAGCTGAACCCACCGCTATTTTAGTGTTTTCGTATTTGGGCTACCAAACGGTAGAAGTTACTGTTGGTATGCAAACTGAATTTACGATAGTACTGGTGGAAGACAACACTCAGTTGAAAGAAGTGGTTGTGAATGCCGGTTATTATTCGGTAAAAGATAAGGAGCGAACGGGCAGTATCTCGAGGGTCACGGCCAGCGAAGTGGAGCAACAGCCCGTGACAAATGTACTCGCTGCTATGCAAGGCCGTATGGCAGGAGTCAACATTGTACAAGAAACGGGTATGCCCGGTGGTGGATTTGCCATTCAAATCAGGGGGATTAACAGTTTACGCAGTGATGGGAATGCCCCATTGTATGTGATTGATGGTGTTCCGTATTCTTCGGATACGGTGGGATCTTTTTTTACATCCTCGCTTTATCCGACGACTACCTCACCATTGAATAGTATCAATCCGAATGCCATTGCCAGTATTGAAGTATTGAAAGACGCCGATGCTACAGCCATTTATGGTTCGCGGGGAGCCAATGGGGTGGTATTGATTACCACCAAAAAAGGCCAACAAGGCAAAACAACGGTGCAGTTGCGAAGTCAGTTGGGAATAGGACAAGTGGCTACTTTTATGGATTTAATGAATACCCGTGAATATTTGGCTTTGCGGCGGCAAGCCTTTGCCAATGATGGGATTACCGAGTATCCGGAATGGGCGTATGATGTGAATGGAGTATGGGACATGAATCGGTCAACGGATTGGCAAAAGGAGTTGTTGGGACGAACGGCAATACTGCAACAGTTTGATGGTTCCGTTTCGGGTGGTTCACCGCAGACACAATATATTTTTGGTGGGAACTACAGCACTCAAACGACTGTATTCCCAGGGGAGTTTACTTATCAAAAAGGAGGAGCGTATTTGAATTTAACCCATCGAACGGTTGATGATCGGTTTTTGATGACTTTTTCGGGGAATTATATTTCGCAACGCAACTTTCAACCTGCAACGGATTTGACGGTTGATTCGAGAAGGTTGTCACCCAATGCTCCGGCTTTGTATGATGCGGAAGGGAATTTGAATTGGGAGAACAGCACTTGGATTAATCCATTGGCCAGTTTGAATGGGGAATTTCGGTTTAACACGAATGATTTGATTGCCAATTCGGTATTGTCGTATCAGCTTTTGCCCTCGTTGACGTTGAAATCGAGTTTGGGATATACGCAAACGAACCACTTGGAAACGAGAACTGCACCCTCTACTTTGTATAATCCCGCTTTTGGATTAGGTCCTGCTTTTTCCGCTTTGTTTTTGACCACTACGCAACGTCAATCGTGGATTGTAGAGCCTCAAGTGCAATATAAAAAAGCTATTGGGGAAGGTGTTTTTGAAGCTTTATTGGGTTCCACGTTTCAACAGCAACACTCCAGCCGTATGACACAGTATGGCATTGGGTTTAGTTCGAATGCCTTGTTGTATAATTTAAGTGCAGCCACTTTGAAAGAAGTGGTAGCCAGTGATGAAACGGATTATCATTATCAAGCCTTTTTTGGTCGTTTGCATTATCAGTGGAAGGATACCTATTTTTTGAATTTGACCGGACGGCGTGATGGTTCGAGTCGTTTTGGTACGGCCAATCAGTTTGCTTATTTCGGGGCTATTGGAGCCGCTTGGATATTTAGTAAAGAAGCCTTTTTACCACAAGACTCTTGGTTTAGTTTTGGCAAGTTGCGAATGAGTTATGGAACGAGTGGCAATGATCAAATTGGCGATTATCAGTATTTGGATACGTATAGCAGTACAGGGGTTTTATATGATGGGTTAGTAGGTTTACAACCTTCGCGGTTGTTTAATCCGAATTTTAGTTGGGAAACCAATCGCAAGTTTGAAACCGCTTTGGAGTTAGGTTTTTTTGACGACCGATTGTTTTTGACCGGTTCTTATTTTTTGAATCGTTCGTCGAATCAGTTGGTTGGTTTGCCGTTACCGGGTACTACGGGTTTTACAAGTTTACAGTCTAATTTGGATGCTACTGTTGAAAACTCCGGTTTTGAATTCACGTTACGAGCAACACCCTATAAAACTGACCATTTTGAATGGAGTACACAACTGAATTTGAGTGTGCTTCGCAATCGTTTGGTTTCTTTTCCCGGATTGGAAGACTCTGTTTTTCGGGAGCAATACCGACTTGGGGAACCGTTGTCTATTCAGTTAGCTTACCAGTATTTGGGAGTTGACCCACAAACGGGTTTGTATCAGTTTCAGGATGTGAATGGTGATGGTCAGATTAGCTTTCCGGATGACCGACAAACGGTGGTTGATTTGACGCCGACTTATTTTGGCGGATTTCAAAATCAGTTGAAGTATAAGCGATTGACTTTGGATTTTTTATTTCAGTTTGTCAAACAGCGACGGGCTTCGTTTACGTTGGGTCCGGCAGGAGGGTTTAACAATCAACCGGCAGTTTTGACAGATAGTTGGCAATCGGTAGGTGATGTTTCGACGTATCAAATTCCAACCGCCGGGTTTAATGAAGCAGCAGTTTTAGCTCATTTTTTATACGAGAGTAGTACAGGAGCATTTGAAGATGCCTCGTTTGTTCGTTTGAAAAATTTGTCCTTGACGTATGATTTACCCCTTTCGACTAAAAAAGTAAACTGTCAGTTGTTTCTACAAGGGCAGAATCTATTGACCTTTTCTCCCTATCGAGGTGGTGACCCCGAGTTTAACAGTTTAGGCTTTTTGCCTCCTTTGCGGGTTGTTTCGACCGGCGTTCAATTCACATTTTAAAATTAGTAGTATGAAAACGATTATTTCAGTATTCAGGTTGATTGGTGATGGAAAAACTCCATTATCTATTTTGATGGTGTTTCTTTTTTTGGGTTGCGATCATTTTGTTGAGGTGGATTTGCCACCTTCGCAATTGAACAGTTCTTTTGTGTTTAATGAAGAAGCGACCGCTACTGCTGCGATGACTAGTGTTTATGCGGGCATGCGAGACAATGGCTTTTTTAATGGGAGTTTGTTGGGGTTGTCGAATCAATTGGGTGTTTATGCCGATGAGATGGACTTTTATGGCGATCCTTCTTTTTCCACTTATTTTTCGTATACGAATGGCGTACTACCGACACAAACGTTGGTTTCCACCTATTGGAATGCCGCTTATCAGCACCTTTACGGTGCCAATGCCGTGTATGAGGGCGTTAGTAATTCGACGCAATTATCGGATTCGTTTCGGCAACAATTGCTGGGGGAAGCCTTGTTCGTTCGTGGGTTCATTCATTTTTACTTGGCCTCGATTTTCGGGGATGTTCCTTATGTTACTACGACAGATTACAGGCAGAATAGTAGGGTTTCGCGACTGCCTGTTGCGGAGGTGTATTTGAGAGCAATCGACGATTTGGAGCAAGCTGTTTTGTTATTGGGTGATGATTATATAGGTTCTTTACGGGTTCGTCCGAACAGAACTGTTGCTCAGGCGATGCTTGCACGGGTTTATTTGTATAGTGGTCGATGGGCAGAAGCCTCCAATGCCGCTTCCGCGGTTTTGAATGCGAGTGGTATCTACAGTTTGGAAAACGTAACAGATGTGTTTTTAAAAACGAGTATGGAAACCCTTTGGCAGTTC
>JAFLBT010000084.1 GCA_017302935.1 Flavobacteriales bacterium
AGAAAAAGCAATTGTAACGGAAGCCTTAGTTCAAAAAGGCCGAATCAGTGAAACATTTCAACCTTTTTCAGATTTATATCTACAATTTTTAGTAGAAGAAGTTAAACCTTTTATTGACAAAACCTATTCAACACGAAAAGACCAAGCCAATACCTTTATTGCGGGTTCCAGTATGGGCGGACTCATTTCACTATATGCAATTTGTGAATATCCGGAAGTATTTGGTGGAGCTGCTTGTTTATCAACGCATTGGCCCGGGATTTTTCATACAGAAAACAATCCTATTCCGGAGGCATTTTATACCTACTTAAAAGCGAAACTTCCTCAACCGGAAACGCATAAAATATATTTTGATTATGGAACGGCTACACTTGATGCTTTATATGAGCCGCTTCAGAAAAAAGTAGACGAAATTATGACTTCCAAAAATTTCTCCTCAAAACAATGGACAACCTTAAAGTTTGAAGGTGAGGAACATACCGAAAATGCTTGGAAAAATAGGCTTTCGATACCATTACTCTTTTTATTAAAAAAATAAAAGAAGGAATTTCAAAAGTTTTCAGTTTACTATGTTGAAAAAAAAATCATTTTTTTAACACTAGTTGGGTTTAAAGTACTACTTTAGTGCTACCAATAATTCAACATTTAGTTCAAACAAATGAAAATTTCGAAACCAAACAAGTATTTCATCGTTTTTCAACTCATTTATATCATCTTTTGTTCCAACGGTGTGTTTGCTCAATTGGGTTCTCCTTTTAAAAAGAGATACCAAGGCAATGTGAAAGGAGACATGACTTTGATTGCAAATAATATTGTGAATAGAAGTGAAACAAAACAAAATGCCAATTCACCCTATAATGAAATAGATGAAAAAGCCAAATTAAATGATGAATTTGAAATGGTTTACATCGATGTTGATAATGATGAAACAACATTTAGTTCTAGTGCAGCAAGTCTTTCCTTATCCAATATTTCAGAAAAGAAAATTGTTTATGCCGGATTATACTGGGCGGGAACGTATAAATATGATTCAGGTATTCGCGATAAAAATTGGAAATATATAGCCGTAAACAATTCGCGAGAAATTATTAATGAAATCAAATTTAAGTTGCCTGGTAAAACAGAATACATCAATATTACCGGAGAAGTTTTGTTTGATGGTTTGGCTCATAAAAACTTCAAAGAAAGTGCACCTTATTCCGTTTATGCTGATGTAACTTCACATCTACAAGGTTTATCTAATCCAAATGGTGAATATGTGGTTGCCAATATTCGTGCAACACAAGGAATCATTAGTGGTGGTGTAGCCGCAGGTTGGACTTTGTTTATTGTTTATGAAGAAGCTTCTGCTTCAGAAAAATTCATCACTTCATTTGATGGATTTGTGGGAATTACCACTAAACCAATTGAAATTGCTTACACAGGTTTTAATACGCTACCTGAAGGTAATGTAAATGCCAAATTAGCATTTGCGGCTTTGGAAGGTGATCGCAATCTAACAGGTGATCAATTAGAGTTAAAAGATGGGAATAGTGCCAAATATACGTTATTAAGTCACCCCTTAAAACCGGTTGATAATTTCTTTAACAGTACAATTGTTTTAGACGATAATTATTTTAGTGACCGAAATCCAAATAGTTTAAATACATTAGGTTATGATGCCGGAATGTTTACTATTGACAACAAAAATAATTCAATTATCCAAAATAATACTTCAAAAGTATCCATGCGTTTAAAATCATCCGGTGATCGATATGCCATGTTTTTCAGTGCATTTAATGTTGAAGTAACCTCACCTGTTGAAGAATCTGTTCCGATAATTGTTGAAGCTAAACCTATAGAAACAGAAACAGCATTAAAAAGAGAAGAAATTCTTCAAACCATTAAAGATAGTGAATCTACAAATGTTGTGAAGACCAATGATGAAAACAAGAGTCAAAAATCTGTAATGGAAGAAGCTATCACTCAAGTAGAACAACCAAAAACTGAAATTAAAACAGAAAAAACCGCTGAAATAATTCCACAATCAACTGTTCAACCAGAAGTTTCGACTCCTGAAAAAGTAGTGGTAGCAACTCCTTCAACGGAACCAAAAAGAAAATACAACAGCATTATGGACATGATTCGCGATAGCGAGAAAATGAATGCCGAAACAACATCTTCAAAAAAAAGAATCACTGTTTTACCAGGAGCAGATGTCATTATTCCACAACAAGCAAAAGGATATTATGTGGTTGCTAATGTTTTTGCTGTTCCAAAAAATGCAACACGATTCTTAGACAAATTGAAAAAGAATGGGTTTGAGAATGCAGACATCATTTATAATCCTACCAATAATTTTCAAGGTGTTTATTTGGCAAAATTCAACAATTGGTATGATGCTATTTCTTACTATTACTCAAATGCAGAAGGGAAATATAATGATGACCTCTGGATTATGTTAGTCAACACTTCAACCGGTTCTATCTTAACACCATAAAACAAAAAAACAACCTTTAGCAGGTTGTTTTTTTGTCTATAAATCAATTTAATTATTGAATCTTAAAACGTTTTCTATCGTTTTCATTCAAATAGATTTTACGCAAACGTAACGATTTTGGTGTTACTTCTACATACTCATCTTTTTGAATATATTCTAATGCTTCTTCTAAAGAGAATTTAATCGCCGGAATAATCTTCGTTTTATCATCAGCTCCCGCAGAACGGAAGTTAGTTAATTGTTTTGTTTTAGTAATGTTAATGGTCATATCATCACCTCTGGAATTTTCACCCACAACCTGACCTTCATAAATATCTTCGTTTGGATCTACAAAGAATTTACCACGATCTTGCAACTTGTTAATAGAATAAGGAATCGCTTTTCCGTTTTCCATTGAAATTAACGAACCGTTGATACGACCTGCAATTTCTCCTTTGAATGGTTCATAACCAATGAAACGGTGAGCCATGATTGCTTCTCCGGCAGTAGCGGTTAACAACTGATTTCTCAAACCAATAATTCCGCGAGATGGGATATTAAATTTGATTATCATTCGATCACCTTTGCCTTCCATACTCAACATTTCACCTTTTCTTACGGAAACAAACTCAACCGCTCTTCCTGAAACATGCTCCGGTAAATCAATAGTCAATTCTTCAATTGGCTCACATTTTACTCCATCAATTTCTTTGATGATTACTTGTGGCTGACCAATTTGCAACTCATATCCTTCTCTTCTCATCGTTTCAATCAATACTGATAAGTGCAATACACCACGACCAAATACCATGAATTTATCGGCAGAATCGGTATCAGAAACACGAAGAGCTAAGTTTTTCTCTAATTCTTTTGCCAAACGATCTTTTACGTGTCTTGAAGTAACAAATTTTCCTTCTTTACCAAAAAACGGCGAATCATTGATGGTAAACAACATACTCATTGTTGGCTCATCAATGGCGATGGTTTGTAATGCTTCGGGATTTTCAAAATCTGCAATCGTATCACCAATTTCGAACCCTTCAATTCCAACCACAGCACAAATATCACCGGCAGAAACTTCGGTTACTTTTTTACGTCCTAAACCTTCAAAAGTGTGTAATTCTTTAATTCTTGATTTAATTACCTTACCATCTCTTTTTACCAAAGAAATTGGCATTCCTTCTTTTAAAACGCCTCTTTCCAAACGTCCAATCGCAATACGACCGGTGAACGAAGAGAAATCTAAAGAAGTAATCAACATTTGTGGGGTTCCATCAGAAACTTTTGGAGCCGGTACATTTTCAACCACCATATCTAAGAGTGGTTCAATATTATCGGTTACATTTTTCCAATCGTCAGACATCCAGTTGTTTTTGGCAGAACCATAAACCGTTGGGAAATCCAACTGCCATTCTTCTGCACCCAATTCAAACATCAAGTCGAATACTTTTTCATGCACTTCTTCCGGAGTACAGTTTTCTTTATCCACTTTATTGATTACCACACAAGGTTTCAAACCTAAATCGATTGCTTTTTGCAATACGAAACGCGTTTGCGGCATTGGTCCTTCAAAAGCATCAACTAACAAACATACGCCATCAGCCATATTTAATACGCGTTCTACTTCACCCCCAAAATCGGCGTGACCCGGTGTGTCAATAATGTTGATTTTTGTACCTTTATATACTACAGAAACATTTTTAGAAGTAATGGTAATTCCACGTTCACGTTCTAAGTCATTGTTGTCTAAGATTAAATCACCGGTATTTTCGTTTTCACGAAAAAGTTGACAGTGATACATAATTTTGTCAACCAAAGTCGTCTTACCGTGGTCAACGTGGGCAATAATTGCAATGTTTCTAATTGATTCCATCTGTGTTTTTTTCAGGGTGCAAAGGTACACTTTATTTCTACATAAAAAACTTTTGTGTAAAACATTGAGAGATTTAACGTTAGGGTAATGAACAGTTGTCTGTTGTCGGTTGTCTGTTGTCGGTTGTCTGTTGTCGGTTTTCTGTTTTCTGTTGTCGGTTCTCTGTGATGATGGCTAACTTAGTTCAAAAATCAATAATCGTTAATTTTCATTCGACACTTAACTGCCTTCAACCTAGTATCTATTTGAAATAAAAAAAACCGCAAAGCTGGGAGACACTTGCAGAATGTTCTGAGGACTTTTGAGGTATTTTGTTAAAGTTGCTTTAAGCAATTCTTAAAAATAAAAAAATGTTTTAAACTCAATTACACTTCATTAAATTCAAGATCATTATCAATTAAAAAATATTATTTTGGCTTCCAATTAACATCAAATTTTCTAGCTTCAAAACCAATATTACCAAGATCAATTGTTAAAGTGTTACCATTACTACTCCCATTCTCAGATTTATTATCAATAATTAAGCAAAAAGAAATTATCAATTCTATATCACAATCATTATTTGCTGTAATTACATAATTATCTCCTTCAAACCAAACAACAGTATTTTTATCCCAAAATGCTATTTGATTATTATTTTTAAAAACTGAATACTTTTTTCCTCTGTGACCGAAAACTTCATAATAATCCTGGCCTACTCTACATTTATGATGATTCTTCCAAACACTTATAGTTCTAAATTCTAATTTTTCATGGTCATTTCTAAAAATATCATATTTCGTTTCAAACCAACTCCAACGTTTTTTTAAAACGATTCTTGGTCTTGATTCCATTTCTTTAAACAAATTAATAATGGACAAAAACCTAAAAGGCATTGATGAAGCAAAATAAACTTTTTCTTTGTTTAAATAAATTTTATACTTCTCACCTATTGAAATTTTATTTTGTTGTATAGCTATTTCCACAAGAATTGTTAAGTTGGAATTTTACTTTAAAACACTAAATTAATAAAACAACATTAAGAAAATAAAATCCTGATAGTTTTCTTGAAATCAACAATCATAATTCTTCAATCGTTAATCAATTGTCAAATTGACACATTGACTCATCGACACATTGACACATCGACACATTGCCCCATTGCCACATTAACTAATTTTCCCTCCTTCCCTTGCCAATCGATAATTAAATTTTATATTTGTCATCCAAACTTTTTTGATGGAACAATTTGTAGTATCTGCCCGAAAATACAGACCCCAAACGTTTATTGACGTGGTGGGACAACAGGCTATTACCAACACATTGCTTAATGCCATCGAAAACAATCACTTAGCTCAAGCTTTGCTTTTTACCGGGCCTCGTGGGGTGGGAAAAACAACTTGTGCGAGAATTTTGGCTCGTAAGATTAACCAACCTGGTTATGATGATCCGAATGAAGATTTTGCATTTAATGTGTTTGAATTGGATGCTGCTTCCAACAACTCTGTCGATGATATTCGGAATTTGATTGATCAAGTTCGCATACCACCTCAAACCGGACAATATAAGGTGTATATTATTGACGAGGTGCATATGCTTTCGTCTGCTGCTTTCAATGCTTTTTTGAAAACGTTGGAAGAACCACCAAAACACGCCATCTTTATTTTGGCTACGACCGAAAAACATAAAATCATTCCAACCATTTTGTCACGTTGTCAGATTTTTGATTTTAAACGGATTACGGTAAAAGATGCTAAAGAACATTTGGCGTATGTTGCCGAAAATCAAGGCATTCAATACGAAGACGATGCGTTGCACATTATTGCTCAAAAAGCAGATGGTGCCATGCGTGATGCTTTATCCATTTTTGATCGCGTGGTTTCGTATTGCGGAACTAATTTGACGCGTCAAGCCGTTACAGAAAATTTGAATGTGTTGGATTATGAATCCTATATCAACATTACCAATTTAATTTTAGCCAATAAATTACCGGAATTGTTGATGGCGTTTAACGATATTTTGGCTCGAGGATTTGATGCTCATCATTTCATTCAAGGATTAGCTTCTCATTTTAGGGATTTATTAGTTAGTAAAAATCCTGCTACTTTAGTCTTATTGGAAGCCGGTGAACAAGCTCAAAAAATGTACGGCGAACAAGCTCAAAAATGCAGTCAGGAGTTTTTATTGAAAGCAATTGAATTGGCCAACGACACCGATTTAAAATACAAATCCAGTCAAAACCAACGTCTGCTCATCGAACTTTGTTTGATGCAATTGGGCTCTATCACTTTTGATGGAGAAAAAAAAAAGTTGACGGATATATAATTCCACCCTTTCATTTTCTTGGAAAATTAGGTGCGATTGAAGTAGCCAATACTTCCGTTGAAGTTGTACCGAACGTTAAAATTGAAACACCAAAACCTACTGTTCCCGAAAACACAATTGAAAAACCAAAACCGGTAATTCCACCTCTTTCTACTGAACCAAAAGTTTCTGCATTTTCTTTATCGAGTATTAAACAGAAAAAAGAACTAGCTGAAGCACAAAAATTAGTCGTTAGAGAAACCATTCAATATCCCACTGAACCTTTTACAGAAACAGATATGCTCTTGCAATGGAATAAATTTGCCCAAAAGTTAGAAGAACGAGGTCAGATGATCATGCAATCGCTTATGTTGATAAACGATCCCAAATTGGAAGGTACAAAAATCACGCATGAACTTCCCAATGAAGGAACCAAGATTGAATTTGAACGCACCAAAAATGAAGTTTTAGGCTACTTACGCGGCATGTTACACAACCACGATATAGAAATTGAGTTGGTGGTGAATGAAAAAATGGAAAATAAACGGGCGTTTACTCCGCAAGACAAATTCAATCGCATGAAAGAAATTAATCCGAATTTGGAGGTGTTGCGGAAGATGTTTGATTTGGATGTTTAGTTAATGTGGCAATTGGTCAATGTGTCAATGTGTCAATTTGGGAGAACTATATATACTTTTAATGGAACACGGATTGGAAGGATTGAACAGATTGGCACGGATTTTTTTTGATTTGCTTTGCAAAAGCGGATGTTCGCGGATTTATGAGTGGTAGATTAGTGGTTTTGATTAATTACAACCTTCACACTTGATTGTGTCATTTCGACGATAGGAGAAATAACATGTCGTATAGCTAAGAATAAGTTATCTACTTTATGTGATTTCTCCTGATTCGAAATGACATAGTGTTACTTTCAATTTTATAAAAAACAATTAATATATTTTCTTTTAATTAAATCCTCCCATAATACATCGCCTTCACAATTCCATCTGAGAGTCCGATTTTAGGAACGTATAGATGGCGAGCTCCACTCCATTTCATGGCATTCAAATAGATTTTGGTCGCAGGTATGATTACGTCTGCACGGTCCGGATTCAAACCTAACTCAGCTATGCGTTCGTCGTAGGTCATTTTATTGAGCATGGCAAATTGAGCATTTAAACCTAGATAAGTTAACGGTTTATCTTGTTGTTTGCCCGTCATTTTAAACAATTTATTAATGTTTCCACCGGAACCAATCAAAGTAATTTCGTCAAAAGGATCGGTATGTGTTTTAATCCATTTCTCAATTTCAATCCAAACGATTTCATTCACCATATTATTCAACATACGAACGGTACCGTTTTTAAAAGATTTTGACGCAATGATTTTCCCATTCGAAAACAAGGAAAATTCAGTACTTCCGCCACCTACATCTACATATAAATAGGTTTTATCAGTAAAGATGTATTCTTTTAAGTCTGACGAAGCTATAATTGATGCTTCTTTTTTTCCGTCAATTATATCTATTTCAATATCAGCTTCACGTTGGATGATTTCAACAATTTCTCTGTTGTTATCGGCCTCACGCATGGCAGAAGTTGCACACGCTTTGTAGTGTTCCACTTTATGTACTTTCATCAGTAATTTGTAGGCTTTCATCGCATCAATCATTCGTTCGATGTTTTCATCAGATATTTCACCAACGGTAAACACATCTTGACCTAAACGAATGGGCACACGCACTAACGAACTTTTATTGAATTGCGTTTCTTTACCTTCTTGTTCAACAATATTAGATACCAACAATCGCATGGCATTTGAACCAATATCAATGGCGGCATATCGTTTAATTGTAATCATTAATTTTTAAAAATTTGGGGTTATATTTTTTCGGTGATGACTTCTAATTGGTTTCTATAATAATTATAAGTTTCCAATTGAGCTCTGAAAATACGCTCATTTTCATCCCGAACACGGTATTTATTATCTAATTTTTCAGAATGTAAACGGGCTTTTACATTTCCTTTCCATCCAACTTCAAAACTTTCTAAAAGTTCTTGTTTGATTCGTTCATCATAAATTGGGCACGTCACTTCCACACGAGCATCAATATTTCTAGTCATAAAATCGGCTGATGAAATGTACACTTCCGGATTGCCGTTATTGCCAAAAATAAATATACGGGAATGTTCTAAGAAATTATCAACGATGCTAATGGCTTCAATGTTTTCGCTCATGCCTTTCACACCGGGAATTAAACAACATATTCCTCTGATAATTAATTTAATCTTCACTCCTGCTCTGCTGGCATCATACAATTTATCTATCATTCTAGGATCGGATAAACTGTTCATTTTTAAATTGATATAGGTTGATTTACCGGAAAGAGCGTGCATGATTTCACGGTCAATTAACTTGTACAATTTGTTTCGGGTGTAATGTGGCGAAACAATTAAATGTTTGTATCGATGCACACGATAATTTACTTCAAAGAAATCAAAGACTTTATCGGCATCTTTTAAAATCTGTTGATGACTGGTAAACAACGTTACATCGGTGTAAACTCGTGCAGTTGATTCATTAAAATTACCGGTGGAAATAAATCCGTAGCGTTTAATTTTTTTATCTTCAATACGGTCGATGACACAAATTTTGCTGTGCACTTTTAAACCTTTCACACCAAAAATTAAATTGATTCCCTCCGTTTGCATTTGTTCCGCGTAAGAAATATTACTGGCTTCATCAAAACGGGCTTGCAATTCGATTTGAACAGTTACTTTTTTCCCGTTTTTAGCCGCATTGATAAGTGAACTAATGATTTGAGAGTTTTTAGCCAATCGATATAACGTAATTTTTATACTCACTACTTTTGGGTCGAGAGCTGCTTCACGTAAAAATTTAATCAGATAAGCAAACGATTGATAAGGTGCATTGACCAAATAATCTTTTTCACTTATTTTCTGTAAAATACTTCCTTCCAAACCTAAACCGTCAACCGGAAGAGGAGTTTTAGGTTGATATAATAAGTCATATCTACCAAGATTTGGAAAATCCATATAATCACGACGGTTGTGATAACGACCACCCGGAATAATACTATCGGTAGCATCAATATCCATTTTTTCAAGGAAAAACTTCAAGGTATCTTTATCAATAGATTGGTCATATACAAAACGAACGGGTTCACCAATTCTTCTGTCTCGTACACTTTCAGAAATTTTTTCAGCAAAACTTTTACTAATGTCGCTGTCCATTTCTAATTGAGCATCTCGTGTAATTTTGATCATGTGAGCCGAAATGCTTTCATAATCAAAAATATTGAAAATGTTTTGCAGATTATAGCGGATTACGTCATCAAGCAAGATGATATATTGTCGTTCTCCATTTGAAGGTAAAACCACAAATCGATTGATTGTTTTGGGAATTTCAATTACGGCATAGCGAATATCTTTTTTAGATTTTTTAAAACCTAAAAACGAAGATTTTTGTTCTTCAGTAGATTTCATTACCATTTTGATAGCTAAATAACCGGAGGTATCTTTTAACAACGGAAACTCAGCTAAATCATTTAAGATAATGGTTACTAGTGCCGGACTTACTTTTTGAATGTAGAAATCGTGAATAAAATTCTCTTGCTCTTTAGAAATCTCTTTTTCATTAATAATGTAAACACCCTCTTTTTCGAGCTCTTTTTCAATTACACCCAAAATTCGTAAACTCTCTGATTGTTGTTTGATTACAATTTCAGTAATCTCTTTAAGCAATTGTTGAGCAGAAATTCCACCTAATAACTTTTCAGCGGCTTGTCCTGAAAGAGCTAAACGTCTGATGGCAGCGAAACGGACTCTGAAAAACTCATCTAAGTTGTTGGAAAAAATTCCTAAAAATCGTAAACGGTCTAAAAGGGGCACCGTTGGGTCAGCAGCCTCTTGAAGCACTCTTGCATTAAAAGACAACCAACTTTTTTCACGATCAATATAACGGTAATCTATGGCTTTAATCATTTCTTAATTCTCTTGGAAAAAGTAATTTGTTCGTTTTTCCTTTTGTTATGGTTGACCAACTATTTGTTGCAAAGGAAATGGAAACCATTCCGGCAGTTGGCACATTATCAATAAAAATATCTCCAAATTTATTAACAAAATCTGTGATAGCAGCATTATGTCCGAAAAGAATAACATTTTCATAACGATTATCACTAGATTTTACTATGTTTTCTAATTTGAAGGCATCAAAAGTATATAAATCGTCTAAAAACTGAATGCTTTCGATGGGCCAATTAAGATTTTGAGCAAAAATTAGAGCAGTTTCAGTGGCACGTTTAGCTTTACTACTCATTACAAAATAAGATTTAGGAAAAAACTGAGCAGCTTCTTGAGCCATTAAGTGAGCATCTTTAATCCCTCTTTGATTCAGAAGTCGGTCTTTATCTTGAACCGGAGTATCCCAACTAGATTTAGCATGTCGAATAAGAATTAGTGTTTTCATAACCTTACAATTAGTTTTTAAACTTACTAAATATAAACAAGAATCACTAAAATTTTACTCAAAAAAAGCAAATAGAATGAATTTCAAGAAATAGTTATTAACAAACTTATGAAAATCATAATTATAACTAATTTTCTTACAGATAAAATACTTTAACACACTTTATCGATAAAAAAATGCATTTTATCGATAAAATATTTTTTTTTTAGAAATCAACTTTATACATTCGTCTTCGAATTAAGATGAAATTAACAAATAAATTATAAAATGTTATGAAAAAAAAGAGGTTGATTATCGATAAAAAACATCCATAAAATACATACAAAGTGTCATTTATCGAGTTTTTTGGTTAGTTATGGAAAAAATAAGCAATAACATTATTTAGTACATAGTTTAGCCGTCCGTTAATTGACTAACACTCAAAAAGTGAAAGAAAATTAAAAGCCAAATCAACCAAATTTACACATTATGAAAAAAAACTTAACCAATTATGTCAAAAGTCATGTTTTTAAAATCCCAAGCTAAGATTATGGAAAATTTGTTCCAAATCCGGCAGTTTCAACACCTAACATTGAAATTGCTGGTAATGCTATTTCTAGCATTTCCGATTGTAGGTTTTTCGCAAAACTCAAAAATTCAGAACACTGAAGACTTCTTTAAGTCAGTTCAGAAATCAGAAGTTTCGAAAAACAAGAGTACTAACTCTATCAAATCTTTGATTAAAGATTTGCACCCTTCCATATATGTGGACAACGGACGAGTAAATACGTACGGTAAAAACCCAATTGTTTTATTTGTTGACGCAAATTCAATTTTAAAACTAAAAGGATTGAGTTTAGAAAGCAATCAAATTGAAGTGGTAACCATCAAAATCAATCAAAAAAGCGATTTAATTCATTTGATGAATTTAGATGTTTTTCAACAATTTCCATCTATCAAAGTAATTCATTTTAGTGTAGGTTTTGATTGTAGTGCAGAGACATTATCTAATAATGTTCGAATTGAAAACGCGAACTACACTTTATTATATTCTATTGAAAAACCTTCTTAATAAAAATTAAGAATAGATCAATTAAAAGAATTAAACATGAAAAATATGTACTCAAATTTAAAAATAAACAAAAAAACAAACTACCTGTTAGTACTTTTAATGGTATTATTGGGTAACTTGTTTTTTGTTCAAGCTCAGGTAAGAGTTCCTTTTACCCAGCGAACGTCGGTTTACACGCCTGGAAAAACCATTTATAATGTAAAAGGTGATTTTACCATGATTGGTAACACCAATTTAACTTTGGTTAACTATGGCGATGAAACATCAAACAATAACAACATGCAATATGTTGATATTGATAATGATGCTAATACATGGAATTCATCTTCTGCCAATTTGGTATTGTCTACAGAAAATGGTGCAAACCCAGCATGTTCAAATATTGTTTATGCAGGTTTATATTGGACAGGAAGAGCATCAAACTCTGACACAAGTCCAACTGTTTTTACTGTTGAAAGACAAGTTCCAGGTGGAGTTGTAAATGTAAACAACAACTATACTGTTGGTCATAATCAACAAATTACAAATTCTTCTTATTCACTAGCCATAAGTAGAAACAATCCAA
>JAFLBT010000085.1 GCA_017302935.1 Flavobacteriales bacterium
ACTTACGCATCAATATTGGCATAAACGGCGTTCTTTTCAATAAATTCTCTACGCGGTGGTACTTCATCTCCCATTAGCATCGAGAAAATTCTATCTGCTTCCGGAAGACTGTCAATGGTTACTTGACGTAATGTTCTAAAATCAGGATTTAAGGTTGTTTCCCATAATTGTTCTGCATTCATCTCTCCCAAACCTTTATAACGTTGGATTGCCGCTGAACCTCCTAAACGTTGATTAATCATATCACGTTGGTCATCGTTCCAAGCATACTCTTTTTTGTTTCCTTTTTTTACTAAATATAAAGGTGGTGTTGCAATATACACGTGACCGTTTTCTATCAATTCTTTCATGAATCTAAAGAAGAAGGTCAAAATTAAGGTAGAGATATGGCTACCATCGACGTCGGCATCACACATGATGACTACTTTATGGTAACGCAGTTTTTCTAAGTTCAATGCTTTTGAATCTTCCGCTGTTCCGATGGTTACTCCTAAAGCAGTGAAGATGTTTCTGATTTCTTCGTTTTCAAAGACTTTGTGGTGCATGGCTTTTTCCACATTTAAAATCTTTCCACGCAAAGGTAAAATGGCTTGGAAAGCACGGTCACGACCTTGTTTAGCCGTTCCACCCGCAGAATCTCCCTCGACAAGGAATATTTCACATTTTGCCGGATCTTGTTCAGAACAATCGGATAATTTACCCGGTAAACCACCACCACCCAAAACGGTTTTACGTTGCACCATTTCACGAGCTTTTTTGGCTGCATGACGGGCTTGAGCGGCAAGAATTACTTTCTGAACAATGATTTTGGCATCGTTTGGATTTTCTTCTAAATAATTCTCCAACATTTCTGCCACTGCTTGACTCACCGGAGAAACTACTTCTCTGTTGCCTAGTTTGGTTTTGGTTTGTCCTTCAAACTGTGGTTCGGCTACTTTTACAGAAATAATGGCGGTTAATCCTTCACGGAAATCATCACCGGAGATTTCAAACTTTAATTTTTCTAGGAGACCGGAGTTATCGGCATACTTTTTCAAGGTACGGGTTAATCCCATACGGAAACCTTGTAAATGTGTACCCCCTTCGTGGGTATTAATATTGTTTACGTAAGAAAAGATATTTTCCGAATAACTGTCATTGTAAACCAATGCCACTTCTACGGGAATTTCTCCTTTGTCATTTTCCATGCTGATAACAGAGGCGATGATTGGCACACGGTTACCGTCTAAGAATTTAACGAACTCTTTCAACCCTTCTTTGGAATGAAACACTTCGCTCACGTATTCACCTTTATCATCTGTTCTACGTTTATCCGTTAACGTAATGGTGATTCCTTTATTCAAGAAGGAAAGCTCACGCATACGTGCGGCTAACGTATCATAGGAATATTCAGTTGTTTGGGTAAAAATACTTGAATCCGGTTTAAAGGTCACCATTGTACCACGCTTGGTGGTTTCACCTATCTGTTTAACGGGATACATGGCTTTACCCCGCTCATATTCTTGTTCATATATTTTTCCATCGCGGAAAACGGTTGCTCTTAAATGGTCAGAAAGAGCATTCACACAGGAAACCCCTACTCCATGCAAACCACCGGAAACTTTATAGGAATCTTTATCGAATTTACCACCGGCACCGATTTTGGTCATTACTACTTCTAAAGCAGAAACGCCCTCTTTTTTGTGCATATCTACCGGAATACCACGCCCGTTATCTTCTACGGTAACGGAATTGTCTTCATTTATAAAAACTGAAATGGTGTCACAATGACCGGCTAAAGCTTCATCGATAGAGTTATCGACTACTTCATATACCAGGTGGTGTAATCCTCTGACACCCGTGTCACCAATATACATGGAAGGACGCATTCTCACGTGTTCCATGCCTTCTAAGGCTTGAATACTGTCTGCTGAATAATTATTCTTTTTATTTTCTTCGCTCATATTATAAGGTAAATCTATTTTGGACTAAAACACGCAAATATACGTTTTTTGAAAGGATTTTTAAAACATAACTCCTTCCAAAGTGTATAAGTTATTAACAAAATGTTGATTTTTTGTTTTGTTTGTATGAAGGGAAGTATTTGGGTGGTTGTTGGGTTGTGAATGATTTGGAAGTATTTTAATGTTTGGTGTTTAGGATGGAGATTTTAACCACTAAGGGCACTAAGGAGGGACGAGGAACGCTAAGACGCTTCGCTTGTTTTTTAACATTAAGGGATTAAGGGGTATTAAGGTAATGGAACACGGATTTGGCGGATGGAATGGATGGACGGGGATTTTTTTGGATTTGCTTTGCAAAGGCGGTTGGACACGGATTTGATTGTGCTATCATTTGGTGATAATTGATTTTTTTATTCACCGCAAAGAGCACAAAGGGGGCACGAAGGACGCAAATTTGCTACGTGTTTGGAAATTCATTGGTTGATTATTTTTTACTAATCTATGAGGTGTTCGATTTCGTTGTAGTTGATGCCGCTGTATTGACAGAACTCATGAAAGGTAATGATTTGGTGTTTTTCTTTGTTGTAATGTACTTTCATTTTACCGATTAGGTTTTGTGCATATCTTTTGCTTTTTCCGGTGATGAATTGAATATCATCGGGGGTGATGCTGATTCTTCTCTTTTTCATTTTTTTTGTGGCTTTTAGTATCCTCACCCCCTCCCGATAGCAATCGGGACTCTCCAAAAGGAGATGGGAGACTGGACGGATAAGGATTGTGTAAAAATAATTTTTAATTCGTTTTTTTAAATTTTTAGTTTTTTAAATTTATTTCAGTTTGTATTTTCTTTTACTCCTACTATCTTCCCTTTATCTTCCCTTTATGTTCCCTTTATCTTCCTATTGGATTTGATTTTTGGATTTTTGGATTTTTGGATTGTTCGATTATTAGATTATTAGATTTTTGGATTTTTAAGTTGTTCTTTTTTTCTACGCTTTTTTTATTTCATTTTTTATGTTATTCCTTTTCAAATTTATAAAAAAAATACTATACAAACAAGGTTTTTTTATGCACAATTTTGTAAATAAACGCATGAAGTGTATGCTGTATTTGCACTGATAATCATGTGGTTATATCTTTGGGTTATAATTTTAAATTTATTCATTATGGCAAAGTCCAGTGGAATCCTCAAGATTGAGGGAACGTTAGAAAATCTGACGTTTTACAAGAGTGCTGATGGGCACATGGTACGCACGAAAGGAGGCGTAAGCCGGAATCGTATTTTGAACGATCCGGCGTTTGTTAGAACCCGTGAAAACGGTGTAGAGTTTGGGCATAGTGCTCAGGCGGGTAAGTTATTACGCATGGCAGCGGGTCAGTTGGTCTTTAAGGCCAAAGACAGCAAGTTGTCTAGTCGTATGTTGAAGGTGATGTCGGGCATTAAGAATGCGGACACAAGTAGTTTGAGAGGTGAACGCAATGTATCAGAAGGGATACAGACTGAAGCCGGCAAGCAGTTTTTGAGAGGGTTTGATTTTAATCAGCGAGCGATTTTGCCTGCGGTATTGTATGCACCTTATGCGGTAGATACGGTAACGGGTGCGATTACGATTGCTGATTTTAATCCGTTGCAACAGTTGCGAAATCCGCAGGGAGCGACGCATTTTTCGATGCAGAGTGCTTTTTTGAATTTGGATTTTAGTACTGCCGAGTATGACATTACGTATAGTAATGAAGTTAATTTGCCCACCGACAGCGGTACTGCTGCACAAACCTTGACACCCAGCGGTGTTCCTGCGGGAAGTGGCATACAGTTCTATTTCTTGTTGATTGAATTTTTTCAGGAAGTGAACGGTGTGCAATATCCATTGAACAACGGAGCGTTTAACGTGTTGAACATTGTAGCGGTTCGATAAGCCCTTTTTACCCCACATTTACTGTAAACTCCCAAACGATTGTTTTGGGAGTTTTTTTATGAGTTATTAACAAGAATATACTAATAAAAAAATAGTTTTCCCTTTTTCTATTATTAAGAAAAATAGTATTTTAGGAGTTTAAAGATTTATTATTATCTATGGCCGACAAAATACCTTTTGCACTTAATGTCTTGAAGTTTCAACGTTATAATTTTAACTATTTCAGTTGTGAGGAAGTTGTTTTTTTTGAATACATCATTGTAAAATCGATATCATTTAAACAAAATAGTTTTTTTCATAGTAGTGAAACTATCTTTCAAGAAACCGGAATAAAAAAACATTCTTTGAATAGTATTATCAAACGATTTGAACAATTAGGTTATTTAACCGTAGAAGTGAAAGGCATGCCCAGAGTAAAATATTTTATTGTAAATTTTGTTAAAATTTATGAAGATGTTGGTGTAATTTACCAATTGGAAGATAACGGCAAACCATTGTATGATTTCAGAAAACTATTGGCTGATTACTTTCAACCATTGGTTAAAACCTATCAAGAAAAGTATATTAATAAGCATATTATAAAAGAAATAAAAAAAGAAAAAAAAGAGAGATTATCTGATGAGGTTATCTCTCTTTTAAAAAATTTTAATGATTTTTTAAGTGATCTAAAATTAGAATATCAATTAGTACCTATACAATATAGCTATAATGATA
The DNA here is from genome assembly GCA_017302935.1 of Flavobacteriales bacterium. Taxonomy (GTDB): domain Bacteria; phylum Bacteroidota; class Bacteroidia; order Flavobacteriales; family Flavobacteriaceae; genus Flavobacterium. The sequence continues at coordinate 4,574 of JAFLBT010000085.1, forward strand.
TTGATTTAATTAAAGCTCTAACCAATTATCAAATAGATGATTTAAAAACTTATTTAAAAAAATATTTTCAAACCGGGCGGCAAAAAAAATTGAAAGATTTTTTAAAATTTGATTCAATTTCTAAAGAAAAGTTGGTTTTTATTGAAAATGAAAAACAAATAGAACAACTATTTTATGAAAGTTTTTTTTCTTCACTTGAGGAATTATATAACAATAGAATTGAACTGCATAATGATGATAAAAAATACAAAAGAGCTAAATCATTAACAAAGCTTGTTTTTAATCAAAATATCAAACAAAAGTTTAAAGAAGCTCTTGATAGATATGGTGAATTGGGAGTTAGACATGCATTTTTGGCTTATACAGATGCTGTTTTAAGAGAGAAAATAACACCTGATAAATTTTTACCTTATTTTTTGGCTAAGAACTTTGGAGAATTTGGTGTAATTGAAACCCACCTCGATTATTTTAATACGCAATACAGTTATGAAAAAAAATTTTATTAAATGTAGGAAATCTTGAATTGTTTTAATAAGTTTGAAACTCCATTAACAAATACCACACTTTTTTAGCGGATATGAGATTGCTTGCCTTTTGGCAATGGAATATTTCATTTAGTTAAAGTGTAAGTTTGTGATTTTATTTATTAGTTGAGCATAATTTTAAAGACATACAAACCAATAAAACATAATATGGACAAACATTTAAATTATATAGAAGTAAGGTGGAAGAACTTTAAAGGCTTCAAAGACACAGGGTGGGTTAAGATAAAGCCAATCACAATAATATTAGGTTCCAACAATTGTGGAAAAACAAGTTTTCTTGCACCTTTTCTACTTATGAATCAAACAATTAATTCAAGGGATAGATTCTCACCCCTTATTTTAAAAGGGGACATGTTTGACGGTGGTAATTATCAAGAAATAGTGAAGGATTATATCACAGAAAATGAAATTTTCTTTGGTTATAGATACCATATTCATGACACTGACGAAAAGTTAGATGAATTAGGATCATATCCTCCAGGTGGATTTGAAGTAACATTTAAAGTTGAGTCAAAAGACGGAGAGATAAAACTAAAAACTAAGACAATTTATGATATTTATAACCGAAAATTTTTAGGTCTTTCTCTTCAATCGTCTGGCAAATACAAGTATACAGGCATTGGCTCAAAAGGCATGAATAAATTAGAAAAGGAATCGATAACAAACTCAGAACCTATAAACTTCCTTTTTTCTCCAAATACTGTTTTGTCTGATTTAGAGACTAAGGAAGAAGAAAACGAATTGAATGAAAAAATCAAAAGGAAAGTCGAACGTTTCACAAAAGGGTTTTCTCAATTTCTTAGTGCCATTTCATACAATAACTCAAGAGTTAGAAGATATTTAGGCGATTTAAGTTTCATTGGCCCTATTCGTGATAACCCACATAGGATATATGAAATCACGAATGAAACTTATAATACTGTTGGAAGTAAAGGGGAAAATATGCCAAACTTAATTAAGAAAATTGGTGATGATAATGAAGAATTAAACTCTTGGGTTAAACGATTTGGGTTTGGCGACAGTATTCAACTAAAACATCATTATAGTAATACGTATAGTTTAAGATTTTTGAAAGAAGGCACACATTTTTACACGAGTATTGCTAATGCAGGGTTCGGTGCCTCACAAGTTCTGCCTTTAATAGTTCAAGCTATTGTATCACCTAAACGGAGTATAACAATTGCAGAGCAACCAGAGATTCACTTAAATCCGAAAATACAATGTGAACTTGCAGAACTTTTTGCATCTATGTCAAAAAAAGGACAGACTGTAATAGTAGAAACACATAGTGAACATTTGCTTTTACGATTAAGAAGACTAATTGCAGAAGAAAAGTTAAGTGCCGATGATGTTGCAATTTATTTTGTTGAAAAACAAGGCCATGATTCATTAATTAAAGAAATTAAGCTTCAAGAAGATGGTCACATTAAGCCAATTGATTGGCCAAAAGATTTTTTTGGAGAATCATTAAAAGAAGCTTTAGCAATGGCAAGTGAACAAGCAAAAAGAAAGAAAAAATGACAGACATAATAATTGATACTTGCACTCTTGTTCATGCGAATAACTCAGAATCGCCTTACTTTGACTCATCTGTTGAGTTAATAAATAAAATGTTTGGTAATCAAACTCTTTGCACTGTTGATGATGGTTTTTCGCTTAATGAAACACAAAACAAAAGCTATATTGCTTTAGAATATATTAAGCATCTCCAACCAGGTTCATTGGGATTTAATCTAATAGTTCATTTAGCTTTAAATCAAAGATTAGATTTCGTTTCAAATAAGATACCAAATAACGTCAAAAAATATACTGAACGAATAATTAGAAACAAAAAAGATAGGTATTTTATAAGAGTTACTTATAATTCGGTGGAAAAAACACTCGCTTCACACGACTTTACTGATTACCAGATAGATAAGAGAAAGTTAATTAAAAGAGATTTAAATATTTCAATCGTTACCGCTGAAGAAATTAATGATGAACTATAAAAACTAAGTTCAAAAGCAACTATCAAAAGGTGGAGGTTCATTGCTTAAATCAAGCTTTGTGCTTCTACCAAAATTTGTGCTTGATTTACAGTGAAGTGCTTCGAAATCTCCACAAACGGGTAGCTGCAAGCATAGAAAATCGTCACCGATCAATATAAAAAGACATTATGCAAATAGACATTAAAGGAAAAATTAACGAAAAGAAGCTTTCATTTAGCAACACTTTGTTGCCATTGTATGAAGCGATAGTTAATTCAATTCAAGCAATTGAAGAAGATAGTGCTACCAAAATTGGAATAATTGAAATTGACATTGTTCGTTCTAAACAGCAAACAATTGACTCTACAATATTGCCAACAATAACAGACTTTCACATAAAGGACAATGGAGTTGGTTTTAATGCAAAAAACTACGAATCATTTAACTTTGCTCATTCAACTTATAAATTTGAAAAAGGCGGAAAAGGAATAGGAAGATTTACTTGGTTACGAGCATTTGGAAAAGCTGAAATTGAAAGTCGTTTTTTTGAAGACAATAGTTGGAATTTAAGAAAATTTAATTTTGAGCCAACAAAATTAGGAATTGAAAAACACCAACTTGATAAAGTAAACGGTACAGCAGAACGCTATACAATAGTAAGACTAAAAGGATTAAAAGAAGATTATAAAAAATGGTGTAACAATAATGCAGAAGATATAGCTTTAAAAATCATAGAGCATTGTTTTATTTATTTTCTAAATAAAAATTGCCCAAGAATATTAATTAACGATTTGGAAAATCAAATTGTAGTAAATGACCTTTTCAACTTATTCACAAAAGGGCAAGTTAAAACGCAAAAACTTGAAATTAGAAAAAATAAGTTCACTCTGAACACCGTAAAATTGTATAGTACAAAAATGGACAACAAAATTCATTATTGTGCTAATACAAGAGAGGTTTTAGATGACAAAATTTCAATTGATATTCCTGAACTTGACAATTTGCTTTATGACAAAGAAGGAAAACCTTTTTCAATAGCAATTTACGTGGAAGGAGACTTTTTAGACAAAAATGTAAATGACGAAAGGACTACAATAAATTTTGCAAAAGGTGGACTTGAATTTGAAGACCAAACAACGCAAGAAGAATTAAGAAAAGCAATTACTGATAAAATTCAAACTGAATTTGTTGAAGAAATCGAGAAGTTATCAATTACAAGAGTTGCAAAAGTTAAAGAATTTGTAAGTAATCACCCAAGATATAGACAGTTATTAAAATATAAAGCTAATGAATTGAAAAGAATACCTTCAACTCTATCAGATGAAAAAATGGAACTTGAACTTTTCAAAATTCAACAAACTTTAGAATTAGACGTGAAAAAAGAAGCGTCAGAGGTTTTAAAGTTTATCAACAACGATGAAGAAAGAGAAAAATTTAGTCAAAATCACCAAGAATTATATAGTAAAATCATTGAAGTTGGTAATTCAAAATTATCAGAATATGTGATTCATAGAAAATTAGTTTTAGACTTGTTTCAAAAACTATTAACTGAAAAAGCAACTGAAAAGGCTGTACATCGTTTAATATTCCCATTGCAAACGTTGTCAGATGAAATTGGTTTTGAAGACCATAATCTTTGGATGATCGACGACAAATTATCTTATCACAAATATTTAGCTTCTGACAAGAAATTCAAATCGATCGAACCAGTTAATTCAAATTCTGCTGATAGACCAGATGTAATTGTTTTCAATAGACCTTTTGCATTTGCAAATGACAATAAACCTTATCAATCAATAGTACTTGTAGAGTTTAAAAGACCTATGAGAGACGATTACACAGACGAAGAAAATCCTATTCAACAAATTAACAGATACGCAAGAGAAATTATTGAGGGAGAAGCAAAAGACAAACATAATAGAGAATTTGATTTTAGAGAAAACACACCAATTTATGCTTACATAATTTGTGACTTGACAAAAAAATTAAAATCATATGCAAAAGATGCAGGTTTTAGACCTTTACCAAGTGGTGACGGTTTTTTCTTTTTCAACGACAACTATAATATGTACGTAGAAATTATGAGTTTTGACAAAATTTTGAATGACTCACGAGAAAGAAATAGAGTATTATTTGACAAATTAAACATAACATAAAAACACCATCAGATAATAGGAGTTCCTATGTAAAATTCGATAAACTTTTAAAAAACACTGAAAAAAAGTTACATTTAGTTTTTTTTAAGTTCTATTCAAACCCCCTCCCCATTTCCCCAAAATCACTTATATTTGAGCATATTATTTTTGAGCCATGACCCTACACCAGTACGTTACGAATTTAAACACCTTATACCAAACCGGAAAAGCCCGAGAGCACAGTTACCGCAGTGATTTGCAAGTGTTGTTAACCCATTTGTTGCCTGATATATTGGTGACGAATGAACCTGCACGCAGTGAGTGTGGAGCACCGGACTACCTATTGAGTCGTAAGGATATTCCGGTGGGTTATATTGAGGCGAAAGATATTGGGGTGGACTTGAAAAGCAAAACCCTGAAAGAACAATTTGACCGCTATAAAGCCGGTTTGAGCAATTTGATTTTTACCGATTATATGGATTTTCATTTTTATAAAGATGGAAATTTTGTGACTTCGGTGGCGATTGCTAAGTTAGTTCATGCGGTAGAAGGGACTACCTCGTCCGTTGGGCAGAACTCCAAAGGAACCACCCCGCCCGTTGGGCACCCCTCCAAAGGAGGGGAAGTTGTAGCGATGCCTGAAAATTTTGAAACGTTTGTAGGGTTGATACAGAACTTTGTGGTGGTGGTTTCGCAAACCATTAAATCGCCAACGAAATTGGCAGAAATGATGGCGGGAAAAGCGAAGTTGATGGCGAATGTGATTGAACAAAGTTTGGCTGCCGATGATTTGCAACTCAACCGCTCGGCGTTGAAACAACAAATGTTATCGTTTCAACAGATGTTGATTCACGATATTACCAATCAGGCTTTTGCGGATATTTACGCTCAAACCATTGCGTATGGCATGTTTGCTGCACGCTACCACGACCCTACGCTACCTACTTTTTCACGGGAAGAAGCGGCTACGTTGATACCGAAAAGCAATCCGTTTTTGCGAAAACTGTTTCAGGATATTGCGGGTTATGATTTGGATAACCGTTTGGTGTGGATAGTAGATGAACTGGTTTCGATTTTCTTAGCGACGGATGTTGCGGAGATTATGAAAAACTTTGGCAAAAGCACCAAGCAAGAAGACCCGGTGGTGCATTTTTATGAAACTTTTTTGGCGGCTTATAATCCGGCGTTGCGAAAAGCTCGTGGGGTTTGGTATACGCCGCAACCGGTGGTGAATTTTATTGTGCGTGCCGTGGATGATCTTTTGAAATCTGAGTTTGGCTTATCGCAAGGATTGGCTGATACGAGTAAGATTAAAATTAAAAAGACCGTTCCTAAATTTGATGACCGTTCGAAAACGAAATCAAAAATAACAGGCGAACAGGAAACCGAAATTGAAGTACACAAAGTACAGATTCTTGACCCTGCCACGGGAACGGGAACGTTTTTGGCGGAAGTGGTGAAACACATTTATCAAAAGTTTGAAGGGCAACAAGGCATTTGGAGCAAGTATGTAACAAATGATTTGATTCCAAGATTGAATGGTTTTGAGTTGTTGATGGCGAGTTATGCGATGGCACATTTGAAAATGGATATGTTGCTCACCGAAACGGGATATAAACCCACCGACGACCAACGTTTTCGTATCTTCTTAACGAACAGTTTGGAAGAAGCTCACCCTGACACGCAAACCCTTTTTAGTTCGTGGCTATCGGATGAAGCCGACCAAGCCAATGCCATTAAACGCGATGCTCCGGTGATGGTGGTGATGGGAAATCCGCCGTATAGTGGCGAAAGTGCCAACAAAGGTGAATGGATTATGAACTTGATGGAAGATTATAAAAAAGAGCCGGGTGGAAAAGAAAAATTGAAAGAAAAAAATTCCAAGTGGATAAATGATGATTATGTAAAATTTATGCGTTTTGGACAACATTTTATTAATAAAAATGGCAGTGGTATATTAGCTTTTATTAATCCGCACGGATTTTTAGACAATCCCACTTTTAGAGGGATGCGTTGGAATTTATTAACATCTTATGATAAAATTTACACTATAGATTTACATGGTAATAGTAAGAAAAAAGAAACTGCAATTGATGGTTCAATTGACCAAAATGTTTTTGACATCATGCAAGGTGTTTCAATAAATTTATTTATTAAAACTGGGAAGAAAAAAGTTGATGACTTGGGTGAGGTTTTTCATTATGACTTATATGGAAAAAGGGATTTTAAATATAATTTTCTTTCCGAAAACTCAATTAGTAAAATTAATTTTAACTCACTAATTAACTCTTCTCCGTTATATTTTTTTAACAATAAAGATTATTCTGAAATTGTTGATTATGAAAAAGGATTTTCTGTAAATAAAATATTCAACATTGGAAACTCTGGAGTTGTTACAAAAAGAGATCAGTTAAATATTCACAACACTTTAAATGAGGTTAAAGAAATGATTAATGATGTCATAAATTTAGATGAAAATTTATGCAAATTAAAATATAATATACCAGAAGATGTAAGAGACTGGAACTTCAATCTGGCTAAAAATGACATAATTTCTAGTAACTCCAATCCAGAGTTGATTAAACCTATAAATTACAGACCTTTTGACAAAAGATTTTTTTATTATTCTGGAAAATCAAAAGGTGTTGTTGGTTGGCCAGTACCAGTTGTATCGGAACATCTAAAGCATTATGCAAATCATGGTTTAATGCTAAATAAAAAAATTGAAGTTGGTGAGTTTAATCATATATTGATTTATAAAGGAATTGTTGAAAGTCATGCTCTTTCAATGAAAGAAATAAATTATGTCTTCCCACTCTATCTCTACCCCAACACCAACGGACAACAAAGTGCTTTTGATACTGCTGAGCGAGTGACTAATTTGAATATGGAAATCGTTCAAAAAATGGCTGAGGGATTGGGGTTGAAGTTTGTTGCGGAGAAAGGAACCACCCCGCCCGTTGGGCACCCCTCCGAGGGAGGGGAATTTGCTCCTCTTGATATTTTGGATTATATCTATGCGGTGTTGCATTCGCCTAACTATCGAGAGAAATACAAAGAGTTTTTGAAGATTGATTTTCCGAGGGTTCCGTATCCGAAAGACCAAAAAACGTTTTTTGATTTGGTGGAATTGGGAGGACAATTGCGGGAGATTCATTTGTTGGAGAGTCCGGTGGTTGAGAAGTTTATCACGCAGTATCCAATTGATGGGGATAATGTGGTAACGAAGCCACGCTTTGAAAATTCCCCTCCTTTGGAGGGGTGCCCAACGGGCGGGGTGGTAAAAAATACACCTGCCCAACCCGATACTTACATAAAAAACAAACCCATCTATTTTAACACAAAAACCGATTTACCTTATAATCCAAAATTAAAACCGCTGTTAAAAGAATTGCGTTATGCACACAATTTATCAGAAGTTTTATTCTGGAAACAAGTGCATAAAGGTCATTTTTACTCCATTGATTTTGATAGACAGCGGATT
>JAFLBT010000086.1 GCA_017302935.1 Flavobacteriales bacterium
GCCACCACGATTACAGTTGAAGTAAATATTGACAAAGGAGTGGGCTACCACTTGGTCGGATTGCCCGACAATGCCATCAAAGAGAGCAGTTACCGCATTGCTGCCGCTCTAAAAAACAACAATTATTCTTTACCGGTAAAAAAAATCACCATCAATATGGCTCCGGCGGATATGCGGAAAGAAGGTTCGGCTTACGACCTTACGATTGCCATTGGTATTTTGGTGGCTACCGGACAAATTCAAGCGGAGGAATTAGATCGGTACATCATTATGGGTGAACTTTCATTGGATGGAGGTTTACAACCCATAAAAGGAGCATTATCAATTGCCATTAAAGCCAAAGAAGAAGGCTATAAAGGGTTTATTCTCCCGATTCAAAATGTAAAAGAAGCCGCCATTGTAGAAGGATTGGATGTTTACGGAGTAGAAAATGTTTTACAAGTCATTGACTTTTTTGAAGGAAGAGGCGATTTACAACCAACTGTTATTGATACACAAACGGAGTTTTCAAAAACATTAGATTTTCCTGAATTTGATTTTTCAGATGTAAAAGGGCAGGAGGGAATCAAACGTTGTATGGAAATTGCTGCTGCCGGGGGTCATAATATTATTTTAATTGGACCACCCGGTTCAGGAAAAACCATGTTAGCTAAACGAATGCCGAGTATTTTGCCACCGATGACAATGAAGGAAGCCTTAGAAACTACCAAAATTCATTCTGTCGCAGGAAAAATTAAAGATGCCGGATTGATGAGTCAACGGCCGTTTAGGAGTCCGCATCATACCGCTTCATCGGTTTCTTTAGTAGGAGGTGGAAGTTATCCTCAACCGGGTGAGATTTCATTGGCACATAACGGTGTCTTATTTTTAGATGAATTACCGGAGTTTAAACGTGAAGTATTAGAAGTCATGCGTCAGCCTTTGGAAGACAGAGAAGTAACCATTTCCAGAGCAAAATTTACAATTACCTATCCCTCTTCATTTATGTTGGTGGCCAGTATGAATCCGAGTCCGGGAGGATATTTTAATGACCCTGATGCACCGGTCAGTACTTCTCCGGCGGAAATGCAACGGTATTTAAGTAAAATATCGGGTCCGCTTTTGGATAGAATTGATATTCATATTGAAGTAAATCCGGTTCCCTTTGAAAAATTAACCGAAACCCGAAAAGCAGAAAGCAGTGCAGAAATCAGAAAAAGAGTTACACTTGCTAGGGAAATTCAATCGAAACGGTTTGAACAATTCGATAATTTGCATTACAATGCTCAAATGGGAAGTAAATATATTAGAGAGTTTTGTGTGTTGGATGAAACATCTTTACAATTGCTTAAAACCGCAATGGAACGATTGAATCTATCCGCTCGAGCGTATGACCGAATTTTGAAAGTGGCCCGAACCATTGCCGATTTGGAAGCTGCAGAAAATATCAAACCGAATCATATAGCGGAGGCAATTCAATATAGAAGCTTGGATAGAGAAGGGTGGTTGGGATGATTTACTCAGAATACTTATAATACCTCGCACCCACTAAAAGCGGATTATCTTTTTCGATAGAAGCTAAAACAAATTCATTTTTGGGTGCGAAAACCGAATGTTGTAATTCTTTTTTATGCAATTTTTCGTATGTTTCAAAATCAATCGAGTGATTGTTTTCTAATGTTTCAAAGAGATTAATTTGACTGATAACCGATTTCCAATTTTCACAAACGGTGGCTTCAAACACTTTTGATTTTGAGCCACTACCGTAGGCTATGAATCCAACTTTTTTGTTTTCTAATGGTGTGTTTTGTTTAGCATGATAACATAAAGCAGATAGCATTCCTAAGAAAATAGAACCGGTATAAATATTTCCTATTTGACCCGAAGCGATTTCTGATGGATAAATTTTTTGATTAATGAGTTCCAAATATTCCGAACTTTTAGTCAATGCTTTTTGTTTGTCTTTTTCAGTTTCGCCAATTTGATTATTGAGTAATTCAGGATTTTCATTCGCAAAAATTTCTATAAAGGTTCTTCTTCCTTGATAACAATAAGGAAGATGCATCAAAATAGATGACCAATTTTCATAGACTTTACCGGTTTGTTGGCTTTCTCTTTTAAAATGTTCGTAAGCTTCAGTAATTCGATTGATATAACATTGGTTAGAATACTGTCCATCAAAAACAGGCTGTTCTTTATAAATGGAAACTTCATTTTCTAAAACTCCAAACCATTCCTCATTTTCAGGGGATTTAGTTATTTTTGATTTAGAAAAACTTCTTCTTGGTTTAAAGAAATCAAAAACACCTTCGGTAGAAACACCAACTTCATTGGAGAAACTCAAAACTCTTGGGTTGGAAGTTATCAACATGGCAATGGCACCCGCACCTTGTGTATATTCTCCGCTTGATTCCAAATCATATTTGGCATTATCAGAAGCAATGACAATCGCTTTTTTGGTAGGATTTAATCGAATATAATCTAAACAATTTTGTAGAGCATCTACACCACCGATACAAGCAAAAGTTAAATCAACCACATCACAGTTTCGGAATGAACCGATTCCTATTTTACTTTCTAATAAAGATAAAACATAGGAAGCAATTGGTTTTGAACTGTCCACACCACTTTCTGAACCGACATAAATTCGAGCAATTTCAGATGGATTGATATTTTCTTGTTGAATTAATTTTAAACCTGCATTTGCTGCGAAGGTTACCACATCTTGATGTTGATCAGGAAAACTCATTTTGTGTAAACCGAGACCTTTAATCAATTTATCAGGTTCAATATTTCGCTTACTAGCAAGTGTAGAAATAGGTAAATAGAGTTTAGGAATATCAAAAGAAATACTATCGACGCCAACGTTCATTTTAATGCTTTTTAGGAAGCAAAAGTATTAAAGTGTGCTTCATTGAGGATAGAACATTTCATAAAAAATCCCTAATTTAAAACGATTTACGAATGTTTTAAAAAAGGGAAGGTTTATTTTTTAAATGAACAATAAAAGGTTTGAAAACTGAAATTAATTCAATGCTGCAAACGTATCTCCTTGTCGGATATCTCCTGTTTTAAATCCTTTTCCAAACCATTTTACTCGTTGTTCTGATGTTCCATGCGTAAAAGAATCGGGTACCACATGACCTTGCATTTTCTTTTGAATTGCATCGTCACCTACGGCATGTGCGGCACTTAAGGCTTCTTCAATATCACCTTCTTCTAAATATTTACGGTTGTAATGGGTCCATAAACCCGCATAAAAATCGGCTTGTAGTTCTAAAGAAACGGAAAGTTTGTTTCCTTCCGCTTTGCTTAATTTTTGTTGTAATTGTCTTACTTTACCGGAAGTTCCCAATAACGTTTGCACGTGATGACCTACTTCGTGAGCAATGACATACGCAATAGCATAATCACCACCTTGGGCACCAAATCGGGTTTGTAATTCATCAAAAAAATCTAAATCCATATAAATTTTTTGATCGGCAGGGCAATAAAATGGTCCTGAAGCGGATGTTGCACCACCACATTCAGTTTGAACAGAACCTCTAAATAACACCATTCCAGGTTCTTTGTAGGTCATTCCGTTTTCTTCAAAAATTTTATGCCAAACATCTTCGGTATCAGCTAATACAGTTGACACAAATTGTCCCATTTTTTCATCTTCCTTACTCAAAGGTTCTGCTGGGCTTTCTGTAGATTGCTGTTGATTTAATTGTTCTAATATTGGTGTTAGATTTTGAGCACCTTCTCCACCAAACATATTGATAAGAAGTAAAATAATACCAATTAGTCCACCACCGGCCACTACTTTTCCTGTGTTGCCCATACCACGGCGATCTTCTACATTTTTGCTTTGTCTTCTACCTTCCCATTTCATAATTTATAGTTTTATGTATTAAAAGTACAAAAAAATTAAGATGTAACCCATTTTGCGATTACTTCTTCCAAACTTCCTTTGATAATTGGTTTTGAAACATAATCATTCATGCCTATTTCGAGGCACTTTTCTTTTTCACCAATCACGGTTCCTGCCGTTAGAGCAATAATGGGAATGGATTTTCCATGATTCATTGTACGAATTATTTTAGTAGCTTCATAACCGTTCATCAAAGGCATTTGAATATCCATAAAAATAATATCAAATTGTTCAACTTCAAATTGTTCAATGGCTTCCTGACCATTTGATACTGTTGTGATTTTTGAATTTGGAAGTATCTTTTTAATTAACGTTTTTGCCAGTAAAGAATTAATGTTATTGTCTTCTACAATCAAAACACGTAAGGCATCAAAATTTTGATAAACGAATTCTTCATCTACTTTTAATAAGTTAAGATTTGTTATTTTTTCTTTGCTGGACGATTGCACATCAACATCAAAATAAAAAGTACTTCCAACATTAGGTTCGCTAATCAATTCCAATTTGCTATTCATTAATGCAAGTAATTTGTTAGAAATGCTTAAACCTAAACCTGTACCGCCATATTGTCTGGTAGTTGAACTATCTTCTTGTGAGAATGCTTCAAAAATTTTAGCTTGGTTTTCTCTTCTAATCCCTATTCCTGTATCAATCACAGAGAATCGAAGACGGGTTTGATGAGTTGTTATTCTATCTATTACCTCAATTTTTAGTTTAACTTTTCCGTTGGAAGTAAATTTTACAGCATTGCCAAGAAGATTAATTAGAATTTGTTTCAAACGAACAGCATCTATCCAAACTGTTTTTGGAACATCTGCATTGACATGAACATCAACATCAATTTTCTTTTGAATGGCCTCAAATCGAATGGTGTCAATTACTTCACTGGCCAATTCTTTTAATTTGGTTTCTTCAATAACCAATTCAAGATTACCGGATTCAATTTTTGAAAAATCCAGAATATCATTTATAACACTCATCAATGATTTAGCAGATTGATTGACGGTTTTCATGTATTTGGCTTGACCTTTTTCTAAATCGGAATTCATTAATAAATCAGTAAAACCAATTATACCGTTCAAAGGTGTTCTAATTTCATGACTCATGTTAGCTAAAAATTCAGATTTAGCTTTGTTGGCTGCAATAGCCATTTCTTTTTCTTTGATGGCTGCCTCTTGAAGTTTACGCTCTGTTATATCAATAAAAATTCCTTCTATAAACTCAACTTGATTGTTTTTTAAAATCACATCCCCAAATTCTTCCACCCACACAATACGTTCGTCTTTGTGAATAATTCGATAAATAAAATGTATTTTTTGGTTGTTATCTAGAGCGTATTTCTGGTCTTTAATAACTCTTTCGCGATCGTCAGGATGAATAATATCTAAATAGGAAATCTCATTGTTCAAAAATAAATCTTTTGGATACCCTGTTAATTTTTCAATTTCATCATTTAGGTAGATTTTGGTAAATTTTGAATCATATTTGGATAAATAAATGGTTCCCGGAATGTTGTCTGCCAACAGTCTAAATCGTTCCTCACTACTGTAAATAAGACTTTCATTTAGACCTCTTTCAATAGCAGAAGAAATGTTATTCATTAATGATTGTAGGATGTTAATTTCGTCTTCAGACCACAATCGTTCAGTTGTACAATCATCGAATCCAATGGCTCCAACAAGTTTATTTTTTACATGTATAGGAAAAATGAGTACTGATAATATATCCTGTAACTTCATTAATTCTTTAAACTCACTTTCGAACATATTTTTTACAAGTTTATTGTAAACTTTACTCGATTTTAGCGGAATAACAATATCTAAAAACACCTCATAAGGAACATTTTGCAAATCAGGATTTTCAATTTGAGGTTCTATTTGTCCTCTTACCCATTCAAATTTTTGAGAGATAACTCTTTTCTCTTCATTTGCTTCAAAATAGTAAGCTCTGTCGGCTTTAGTTGCTTTTCCTAAAGTTTCCAAAATATCATCAAAATCTTTGAACGTATCTTTTGAAATCAATATCTTTTCAGAAATTTTGGTAACAGCGGTTAATAATTCACTTTTATAGATTAAGTTATCCTCAATTTGTTTTCTTTTAATCGTTTCGAATCCAAGGGTAATAATTTCTGAAACGGAACGAGTAAAATTAATGTCTTCATTATCCCAGTATCTTTTTTTATTAGTTGTTTCAAAACAAATAATGCCGTACAATTTACCATCAATAAAGACGGGGTAATCTAATAAAGATTTAATTTTGTGTTCTTTGAAATAGCTGTCAATAAATTCAGAAGTTTCTTTTTGTCTTGAAACATCTGAGGCAACAATAATTTCTTCTCTCTCAATGGATTCAAAGTAGATTGGATAATCTTTTTTGTGTAAAATTAAGTGATTGCTATGTCTATCTAAATCTAATTCATATAAATCTCTGCAATGAATACTATCTGAATAATAATTCCAAAAACTAATTCTGTTTATCCCGGAAGCTTTTGCAACATTTTCAAAAATTAATTTAATTACCGGTGTGATATCTTCAAACACAGCAAAGCTGGTTGTAGAGAGTTTTGAAAGAGCATTATTATATTTTTTAATTTTTTCTTGACGCGAGCTTCTTTCAATTTCTAAGCTTCGGATTAGAGTTATATCTCTTGCAATTCCGGTATATCCAACTATTTTTCCATTTTCATCTCGTTTGATGGTAACTTTTTGTGAAATCCAGACCTCTTCACCATTCTTTTTTAAAATTGGAAATTCCATGAGCGGAAGATTATCAGTAATTTCTAGTAAATCGAAAGTATAATAATTGATGATTTTCTCACGATAATCTTCTCTAACTAATTCTCCAAAATATAAATTCATTAATTCATTTAGTTTATATTCTAATAATTCACAACTGAAAGAATTAATAAAAATAAATTTACCATTCTCATTCGTTTCAAAGATTAAATCGGTGGCGGTTTCTACTAAATTTTTGTATTGGTTTTCAATTTGAATTTGAGCGGTAACATCGATACCAATTCCAACAAACAAATCTTTACCAAACTCTTTATCAACCCATTGAATATATTTGTATTGACCGTTTTTGCATTTTAGTTTTCTTCTGTAGTTTCGGTCTTTTTGATAATCATCATGATATGCCTCTCCAATAAACTCGGGATCTTCTGTAAGTTCCCAAAAACCCATTCCCAAGACATCTTCAACAGAATATCCTAAAATTTGTTTTACATTTTCACTACAATAGGTCAATTCACCATTTTTTTTTGTGGCTATAACCAATGAATTTCCTTTGTTGACAATTTCATTCGTAAAATAAAATTTTTCTTTATTATTGATTAAAGCATAATGCTTCATTTGATTGATTACAATAATCAATAAACAATAAACCAACGTAATTACTCCGATATTGGTTGAAATAAGTTGGAATAAAGTAGTTAGTATAAATAAAATTGTGATGGTTAGAATAAACCCTAAATAGAATTTATAGTTATTGAAAACATTGTAGGAAAATAATATGATTATGAGAACTCCTGAATAGGTAACTAATTCAAATGGTTTTGAAAAAAAATTTAATAAAACCAAAAATGAAAACACAATATACATAAATGTAAATATTGATGCCAAATTTCTTTCAATTGATTTTATTTTAAAACTTAAAAAATAGATAATTAAAAACACAGAACCAAATGTAAAACTCTGAAGTAAAAGAGAGTAACTTCTGATCTTAAAAAGCTCAAAAACGATGTCACATGTTGGTATTAATATTCCGAAAAATAAAAAGTATAAACGATAGAGATACACATCATTTGTGATGTCTGAAAAATCAGTTTTTATGCTATCTAGAATAGATGTTTTTCGTTTGTTTAAAATTAAAATCATTATACTGATTAGCAAAAAAAGCAATGTTAACATTGCAAAATTCATCATATAATCAGATATGTTTAAAAACTTTAAAGAAATTGATGAGACAAAATTTGGATACAGTTGAGAAACTACACAAGTGTATTTAAGTTGAAAAATAAATTTCAATAGTTCAATAAAGGGCATTTGTTTGTTTTATTTGGTTTATAAAAATAAAAAAAAAGAGTTGCATTCTAATTACAACTCTTTTTTTATTTCAACATTTTATGAACTATTCTAAAAAGGATCCTATTTCTTCAATTTCTGATGTATTATCAATCGGAACTGCTTGATTGTAAATAGCATAATTTAAAGAATACCAAAATGGTAAGGTAAAAAAGATTCCTATACAAAAACCAATTAGACCAATCATGATACAAAAAAAACCTACAACAGCTAATCCAATTATAACAAGTGGTTGTTTTAAAGCTAATTTAGCACTTGATTGAATGGCTTCAATTGCATTCAAATTACAGAAAATTATAAGAGGTACCATAAAAATAGTAAAAAAAGCAATCACATATGAAATGATAGTCCCTAAAACTGGAATACTAAAATATTCTAAAAGGGTTGAAATACCTAAGTTAACAACTGAAACAAGTAGAGTGGAAAAAAATAATTCTTTGAAGTAGGCTGTCTTGAAATAATGAAATACAGTGCCAATAGAAAAATCTTGATTGGTTTCTGCTAGGTGTGCCATCTTAATAAAACCAGCACCAATCGGACTCAGTAAAGCAGATAAAAGTACCATTATACCAATATATAACAAGACATATTCAATCCCAAAATTAAAAATTGAAAAATCTGTAAAGGATTCGGTTACACTATTAATTCCAACAAGTGAACCAATAATTGTTCCTAACAAAGCAAAAAATAAAATAACCAATAGAATCATAGTTACTCCTGCTATTAAAGCAATTTTTTTATAATTTTCGAATGCTTTTTCAAAAACAATTCCAAAATCTAAATCATATCCTTTGTTAAGTGCATCGTTTAAAGTAGTATTTGTTTTATTCATCATTTATTTTTTTAAAGCCAGTTCATTATTTTTTTTACCCATTTTAGTTTATTTTTATAAGGTGCATAGCGGATGGGATTATCTCCCCATGTTGGTTTTTTTACGATTGCTTTATGATGTGAAAAAGTATCAAAACCTAACTTTCCGTGATAGGCTCCAATGCCACTATGACCAACACCTCCAAAAGGTAAACGTTTGTTTACAAATTGAATCATGCAATCATTTATACATCCTCCACCAAAAGAAAAAATAGTGATCATTTTTTCAGCCCATTTTTTATCGTTTGAATATACATAAAGTGCTAAAGGTTTTTCGTATCGGTGAATGATTTTATGTAAATCATTTTCGTCATGATAGGAAATAATCGGAAGTATTGGTCCAAAAATTTCATCTTTCATCAATTGACTTTCCAATTCAGGTTCGTCAATAATTGTAGGGCTTATATAGTTTTGTAATTCATCTGTTTGACCTCCAAAAATTACTTTGGCCGGGTTAATTAATTCTGATAATCGTTTCCAATGTCGTGCATTTACTATTCTGGCTAAATCTTTCGATTCTTGTGGATTTTCACCATAAGCAAGTATAATTTCTTGTTTAAGCAATTCTACAAAGTTGTATTTTTCTTTCGCTTGAACGAGTATGTAATCAGGAGCTATACAGGTTTGTCCGGCATTGACAAATTTTCCCCAAACAATTCGTTTGGCAGCAATCTTTAAATCAGCACCTTCTCCAATAATACAAGGATTTTTTCCACCTAATTCTAAGGTTACAGGAGTTAAATTTTTTGCTGCGGCTTCTGCAACAATTTTCCCCACAGCAACACTACCGGTAAAAAAGATATAATCCCAACGTTGTGCTAATAAAGTTTGAGTAAATTCTGCACCACCATGAACTACAACGGCTTCTTTTACATCAAACACTTCTTCCACAATTTTTGTGATGATTTGTGAGGTATGAAAAGTTAGTTCAGATGGTTTTACAACTACCGAATTTCCGGCTGCAATTGCGGCAACAAGTGGACTAATAGCCAATTGAAATGGATAATTCCAAGGCGAAATAATTAAAACTCTTCCATACTGTTCTTTGTAAATAAATTCAGAAGAAGGAAGATTTAGAATAGAGGGCCAAACTCTTTTGGGTTTACTCCACTTATTTATATTAGCAATGGTATATTTTAAGTCTGAAATTACATAATTGGTTTCTGTCAAAAAACCTTCAAAAGTTGGTTTTCCGAAATCTTTTTGAAGAGCATTCCAAATCTCTGATTCTCTTTTTTGAATCGAAACTAATAATTTTTTTAGTATTACTTTTCTTTTTTCAACAGATGAGAGCGAACTCATTTTGATACTTTTTGGAATGAATTCAAATATATAAATTATATTTTTCCTAATCCCAATCGATAGCCAAAATAAAAATCAGCTTGTTTGCTATCATTCAATAATGCTGTAAAAGCTGAGCCTGAACCAATGAAAAATCCGTACGCTCTTAAGCCAAAACCAGCATTAAAACCAGCAATTTCTGTTTGTGATAATGGAGTAAAAATTTCAAAATGTTTTAATGAAAATCGTGGTGTTAGTGTAAAAACATTTTGTGCAGTAACTTGATCATTCTTTTCATTGTCAGTTAGTTTTTGTTGCCAAAAAGCTGATGCATAAAGTTTTGAGATGATTTTTAAATCAGCATAAACATTCAAAACAGCAGGTAAATTTACTTTAAAGTCGTTATTTTGAGTGGTTGAAGTTAAATAACCACTGTCTAATAAAATTTGTTCAATATCACGAATACTGTTTACACCATCAAATTGATTTAAATTTAAGCTTTCGTTCGCCGGAATATTTAAAGCATAATTGGTACTAGAATTATTATCATCTTTAAAAGTCATACTTCCTAAATTTCTAACAGAAAATCCGTAATTAAATTTGTAATCGTCCTTTTCTTTTTCATCTTTAATAGTGAAACTTGCACCAAAATCAACAGCAAATCCATTTAATCCACCAAAAAGCGAACTTGAATAATCATCAAAATTAGAATAATCATCGGCAAGATTTCCGGAATAGGAAAAATTTAGATTGGCATTTGCATCAGATAGAAATGTGTTTCCACCAATAGTTGTAATCGTTCCTTTAAATCTATCAGCCCCAAAATTGGCATAAGAACCCGGGAACAATAATTTAAAAGTTGCACCTCCGTTCAATTTATATTTGTCAGTTTCCCATAAATTTCGAGCTACTGAAAAAGCCATTTCACTATAAGATGTTCCAATGATTCTTTGATTGTTATTTCTATCTAAAACAGTCGTATTCAAGAGCGAATTTAATCCTTCATTAACAATAGCATCACCAATATTTACATCAATATCTACTAATCTAAATTTTGCATAAGCTTTTGTACTCCATCCAAAACCCCATTTATTGATTCTAAAAGCAACACCAGGACCAAGAATTTCAGCTTCAAAATTCAGATTAACCGCCTCATTTCCTCTGAATAATAAATCTTCAAAGTTTTCATCACTTGAAATATCACTAAAACCAATTTTATTATTGGAAACATTGAAACTAGTGGCAAAAAATTGAATATCAACATTTGAACTCAAATTGGCAAACTCAGCCGGATTAAACGTTCCATTTAACAAACTGATTCTTCTCGAAGTTCCAATTCCTGCAAAATGTTCTTGAGCAAATGTTGAAAAATTTAACCCAATTAAAAGCAATACAACTAGTTTTTTCATAATATAAAGTTTATAAGTAAAACAATTGAAATCAAAATTACCCTACAAATAAACGTAAAAAAAATGAAATTAGTTTTTAATTGTGTTCCAAATGACATCATTTGGAGTCGGAGCCACGATAGTTAAAGTATCTTTTGAAACCGGATGAATAAAACTAAGTTTTCGTGCATGAAGATGAATACCACCATCCGGATTACTTCGGTCAAAACCGTATTTTAAATCGCCCTTAATGGAACAGCCAATGGCTTGCAGTTGAGCCCGAATTTGATGATGTCTGCCTGTGTGCAATTCTATTTCCAATACAAAGTAATGGTCTAAAGTTGCAATTACTTTGTAATGTAAGCTTGCCTTTTTACTTTCCGGAACTTCTTTGATATGAGCTTTTGATGTATTGTTTTTTGGGTATCGTTTAATGAAATGAACTAAAGTATCTTCATCTTTTGGTGGTTTATTTTTGACCACTGCCCAATACATTTTTTGGGTTTCCCTAGAACTGAATAAATCGTTCATGCGGGTCAAAGCTTTGCTGGTTTTGGCAAAAACTACAATGCCGGTAGTAGGACGGTCAAGACGATGAACAACGCCTAAAAAAACTTCACCGGGTTTGTTGTATTTTTCTTTGAGGTATTCTTTTACGATGTCGGGTAGGGGTTTGTCACCGGAAGTATCACCTTGAGCAATATCACCAACTCTTTTATTCACAACAATCAGATGATTATCTTCATGAAGAATCTGTAAATTATCTTTAGTTGTAACTATTTTCATCTTCAAATTAGCTCATCGATTTAATTGACACATTGCCTAATTGACACATTGCCACATTAATACTGTTCATTCGCATTTGGAAAATCCAATGCTTTTACATCGGTTACATATTGTCCTATTGCTTTGGTCATGTCTTCATATAAATTCATGTATCTTCTGAGGAATCGCGGACTAAATTCATGCGTCATGCCAATCATGTCGTGTAAAACCAAAACTTGACCGTCCACACCACT
>JAFLBT010000087.1 GCA_017302935.1 Flavobacteriales bacterium
TTCATTTTCACATTTTTCACTGAAAGCGTTCCACCGCCAAAAAGAGATGGAAATACAGGAGTCATATTACCATCCAACTTTCCGGCAATTTTATAATCCAATGAAACAATTCCTTCTGCATATTCAGCTGCAGAAGCCATTTCTCTAAAAAGTGGAATTTCATTATATGCTCTTTTAATATCAAAATCGGTGGCTTTAATTTTGTAATCAAAATTAGCTCTTGTTGGTGTTTCATGAAAGTAAACAGCATCCATCGCTACTCGTGTACCAATTAATGAAAATACAGTGTTTTGCAAAGCTAATTTACCTTGATTCACATTGACTTTCCCTGCCAGATTTTCAATATTTAATTCATCAAAATTGATTTTTTTGGCATTTGCATTCAATTTAAAATCAAATTGAGAAGGAATAACAACTACTCCAAACTCAGAAACAGATTGCTCTTCATTATCCTTTCCAGCAGAAATAGTTAAAAATTCATTGACCTGAATATAATCAGCTTCTACTTTAAAATTACCTTTTAAAACTTGATTTTCAGATAAAGCAAAATTGATTACATTTTCCATATAGCCATTCATTTTGAAATCAGATTTTCCGTAAGTGGCCATAAAATTTGTAAAATTCATTTTATCTTGATAAAAAGAGAAATCTCCTTCTTCAATCACAAAAGGCAATGGAAGAAATTCAGAATTGATTTTTATCTTTTTCAACACTAAAGAACCGCTATTTTGAAGATTGGAATATCGACCATTTGTGGCGTCACTTTGTTTGCCTTTTAAAGCCAAATCCATTTTTGCATAACCGGTTACATTTAATCCTTTTTGAGAAAAAACTTTATATATTCTTTCAATGTCCAACTCACCATTTGCTTTAATATCATAATTTATATCTTCAAAATTATTAAATGAAGCGATTAAAGAAAATGGTTTGTTTTCAAATGAAAAAGAAGCCGGATCAAGCTGAATGAACAAATCTTTCATTTGCCCGGTTTGATTGGTTGCCTTAGCCTTACAATTGATACTTGTTATCGGATTAGGATAATAGGCTGAATGAATAAAACCATTTTTAAGTTCTAAATCTCCTTTTGTGACCGGGAATTGATTTTTTTCTTTTATGTATTTTCCTTTTGAAACTATATCAGCTGAAAATATACCTTTGAGTGTCATATTTTCAATACCAATGGCTTGATCTAATTTGGCCAAATCTAATCTTGAACGAACTCTAGCATCGATTTCCGGATTAGTCATCCCCTTCCATTTAATATTTCCATTAAAAAAATCTTTTCCAACATCAAAATAAATGGAATCAATTTTCAATTCTAATTGTTCAGTATCTAAAGAAGGTAATTTTGTATCGAAATTCAGAAAAATATTATTGGCTGCAATAGGTGATTTATTGTACGCAATATATCCCTCCCGAATTTTCATATTAAAGTGAATATTCGGTTTACGATTTTCTTCTGCAATATATTTCCCTTTCAGCGTAAAAAGTAAATCGGTTTTTCCTTTTACCGAAGTCTTGCTCAACCATGTTACGAATTGTGGAGGCAATGCTGTAAAAAAGTCATTTAACTGACTATTTTCAGATTTAACAGTAAAATCTAAATTGTAACCGTTTTTTAAAAAATCAAATTTTCCTTTAAAATCAACCGGCAGTTTATTTATTTTTAAATTGTTTTCTTGAAACAGTAAGGAAAGTGAATTGGTGTTGATTTTGGTCACCAATTCGGCATTAACCGTTTTGTTTTTTAGGTAATCTTCATTGTCGAATGTAAAATCAAATCCTTGAATTTGAGCTTTCGTTTTTAAATCAAAAATGGAAGCATGTAAATCACCTTTGCCTAAATAATTGAGTTCTTTAGCTTTGATAAGGATATTGGTTGACTTATCGTCGTATAACAACCTGACTTTTTTAATGTCTATTCGTTCTAATTGAATTGAAGCTGATGAAGAATCGTTAGTTTTTTCATTATTTTCAGATACATAGACATTATAATTGGGTTGTCCTCTTTTATTTACTTTAACATTGATTAAACCTTCAGAGAGATAAATTTTATCAATTTTTATTTTATCACCAAAAAAAATAGATTTCACATTAATTCCAAATGCAATTTCCTTTGCCGCAACCAAAGTGTCTTTTTCAAAAGGTTGTGAGCCCTTTAATAAAAAATCGTCAAGGGTTAAGGTTAAAGAAGGAAAATGCGTAAAAAATGAAAGATTTGTTTCTTTGAAACTTAATTCTCCATTTAATTTTTCATTTGCATACGCTTTTACTTTATTAGTGATGGCATCGGGAAATATGACAGGTAAAATAAACATCAAAAAGAGTACACCAATAAAGGTAATACCAACTATTTTTAGAATTTTTACTACTATTTTTTGTATTGATTTTTTCATACTACGAAAGTAAGTCATTGAAAATTAAAACACAAAAATTATCAACAACAAAAAAACCCAGCTAAATAGCTGGGCTTAATGGCAATTAATTATAACTAACTTTGAATTATTTCTTAATTAATTTCATTGTGTTCTCTCTCCCTTGATTGTCAATTGCTTTCACAAAATAAATTCCGGAAGTTAAATCTTCAATTGAAAAAGTATGATTTTCATCAAAACTTGCCTCAAATTTTCTCACTAACTGACCCGTTATGGTGTAAAGTTCAACTTTTGAAGTTGGAACAGAAATAGAAAACACATCAGTTGTTGGGTTTGGAACGATAGAAAACTCATTTGCAAACACAATATTATCAGTAGATAAAGTTGGTAAACGGTTTCCATATACTTTAAATTCACCCGGAGCTAAACTAATGGTTGCTGTTGTATTAGTAATATTCACTTGAGCATCTGTCATCAAATCATACCAAATTCCGGTGTAAGGAAAGGATGGATTGATGTTTTGAGTATCAACAGAAAAATTAGCTAAGACTACTACATTTTTCAATTGAGTAGTAGGCAATGCATTATCAAATATATATATCCTTTGTCTTAAATTATTAATATCTGAGCTAATCGTGTAATCTCCATTAAATACTGGCTCGGATTTTTTCAAGTTAATGAATTTAGAGAATGCATTGTAAACAGAATTTCTTAGAGGATCACCTAACCAATTATTTACCCATTGAGGTTGTGGTTTTGTTGATAATTTACAATCTCCCGGAGTTGCATCGTAATCGGTATTAACAGTACCATTAGAACAAGTAAAAATAGAGTCACCCATTCCTAATGAAGCAAAATGCCAAATCATTTTTGGCCCTGGAATTAAAATACTGGTAGCACCAATAGCCTTCATTCTATTGATTGCATTATTTAGATTACCGTTTACAGGTGCTGATCCGCTACCAACACCAAAAGTAATTCCTTCATAAATAATTCTATCTTTATCATGACTTTCAGGATAACCCATTACCCTTTTACCTTGAAATAAATTTCTACTTTTATGACCAATTGAAGAAATATCTGAATTGGATGAATAGCCTCCCATTAATTGTTTATATGGCCCCCATACTTCTGCCCACATCATAACTCCTTTACCTTCATTAAAGCGATGGTTAGCCCACTCTTTTTCTTCATTTTCGCTTCCAAGGTGTTCAAATATTACATAATGATTCGGATCTAAAGACCACGAATAATCCGCATATTCTTTTAAAACATCTACTCTGTCTTGCTGGTAAGCATTTGTACAAGAATCATTCCCACCTGAACAGTTTTGTGTAAATCCTTTGGTTAAATCCCAACGGAATCCATCGATTTTGTATTCTTCAATCCATTGTTTAATCACTCTTTTTGTATAATACTTAGTTAAAGCTGATTGATGATTAAAATCTTCTCCTACGCTATAACTATGTCTTGCAGTAGTATTAAAAAAGGGATTATCTGTAGCTGGAGCTCCCCAACCATCTCCATCTGGATCACTCATCCACATTCTTACACCAGGATTTCTTCCAAATGCATGATTTAAGGCCACATCTAAAATAACAGCTATACCATTTTGATGACACAAATCGATAAATTCTTTAAATTTGTCTTTTGTACCATAAAATTTATCTAAAGCCATGTGAAAGGAAGTATTATAACCCCAACTTTCGTTTCCTTCGAACTCCATTACAGGCATTAATTGTATGGCATTTACTTTTAAATTTTTAAAATAATCAATACGATTAATTAAATCTTGGTAATTTCTATTGGCGTCAAAATCTCTAATCAAAACTTCATACACTACTAATTTTTCTTTGTTCGGTTTAACAAAATTTAAAGTAGCATCACTCCAATTATAGGGTGATTGAGCAGTCTGAAGAACAGTAACTTCTCTTTGTTGTCCTTGAGGATATGCAGGTAAATTTGGATAAGTTGATGAAGGAATCCAAGGATCATCAAATGGTGATAACACCATTGTAGAGTACATATCAGCTGTCTTAACTAATACAGGAGAATTCGATACAGGAGTTTGATCAACTACCCAATATTGGTAAGTATAAATCTGTCCTGGAGTGAGACCTGTTAATTCCAACCAAAATATATTTGTAGAAGGATCTCTTTTCATGGCATAATTTCCATTAGGTTGCCAATTGTTAAAGCTGCCAGCAACATAAACGAAATCTTTACCGGGAGCATTTAACTTTAAGGTAGCTTTTGTTGGGTCAGATGGATTATAATTAATTCCGTCTTCTAAACCAGCTGGAATAGCTTGATTAACATTTCCCGGATTTGTTAAAACAGTAAAATTCCTAACAATAGTTGTAGTACCTTTTACTACTTCTAAATCGTAAAATTGGTTAGAAGTAATATTAGTATGATTGAAGGAATAACTGGAAGTAGAACTGTTTGAATTGATAATATTACCATTTGCTTTCAAAGTATATGAAGCAGCTCCACTTGTATTTGTGGCCGTAACTTGTAAATTTCCTCCACTATTAATTATAGTTGTACTATTATTAAGAGGAGCTGTTAAATTTACTTGAAAAGTACCAACGTCTATAAAGAAATCTGAACATGCAGTAGGTCTTTTTAATTCTTGATTTCCTGTTGCATTTCTAAACACCATACCCATTTTTGTGGAGCTTGTTATTTGCTCTGGAGTCAAATTGAAGTAAACACTCGGTGTAAGTGTAATACTAAAAGATCCACCCGTATTGGTCATTTGACCGATACCATCATCTTGTCCCCAATTTCCTTTAACAACTGTCCATGGGTTTGCATCTGTTCCAATTCCAGCATGCATATAAACTTTTGGAGTATTTGTAGAAATCGTATTACATTGAGGTTGAGACAAATTAACCGTTATTGTAATTTGCTGATTAATCTCAAATGGATACGGAGATACCGTTACATGTGTAAATTGAGCATGAGATGTTAGACCTATTACGAACAGAAATAAAATAACAATTTTTTTTATCATGATTATAATTTTTAATAATCTTAATTTGAAAAAAAACACTTAACCTTTAAGGTTAAGTGTTTTATGAATAAGAGAAAACTACTATTCTTGAACAGGAATAAACATATAGTTTCCTGTTAATGAATAAAAGTAAACATTATAAACCCCTGCGGAAACAGGAATATTTGGTCCGTCTTGAGTACCTGTTCCTGAAAACTCAGTACTTCCACCCCAATTTACAGCCCATCCGTTATTTGCTCTAAATTTAACTTCACCTCCAACTACATTTACGTTTCTAGCATACCAAACGTGTGTATTATTACCATTTACTTGAGCTTGGGTCATATCAATTTGATCTGCATCACCCCAACCGCCAATTCCGGCACCTATAAGACCAACAACTGAATATGAATTAACACTACCTGTATAACTAGAAACTGAAAAAGTTCTAGAATTGGTATTAGCTGTAAAAGTCACTAAACCACCACTAATGTTAATTACATCTGGATCATTAGATTGGTGTAATGGATTTGATGTTAATTGACCGTCTTGTAAACCCCATTGTGGTTGCCAAGCTCCCATTTTTTCTAATAATTTTAAAGCGTCACCAGCTAAATAACCAGTATAAGTATATTCGTTTTCATTATCTGGTGATCTAAACATTGCTAAATTATTGTTATCATTATTCCAACCAGCACTTGAAGCAGGGCCAACTAAAAACAAATCTCTAAAGAAGTATGCAAGATATGGTTGAATTAAATATACTAATTCCTGCGAATATTTTGGCTCTCCAGAAATCCCTACATAAGCTTTAATTCTAATTTTTACTGCACCAAGTACATCTGGAGCCAAACCAAGCATGTTAGCTTTTTCATTTAATTCGGCAACAGTATAAATTGCATTAGAGTTGTTGTATCCTGTACCCAACAACATTGGGGCATCCCATGTATCAGCCTCTTTTACCATCTCAACATCATATAATGTTGGAGTTTGACCAAAAGAAACATTATCCCATGACAAAGTTAATGCTATGTTATCCGGTAAATCTTTATTTAAGATAACTTGACCCCCATTATCTGGAGTAAGGATACTAAAATCTCCTGTTGGAGGAGTTGAAAAAATCAAGTCTTGTTCGTCTTCACAAGACCACAACCCTGTAAAAAGTAAAGTTGCTAAAAGTATTTTAAATGTATTTTTCATTTTTTTAAATTTTTAAATTTATTAAATTTATTAAATTATATTAATATCCAACGTTTTGAGTTAAACTTGGATTTGCACCCAATGTAGCTGGATGAAATGGGAAAACTTTAAAATGAGCTGGTAAAGAGACACCACTTTGAACGCCACCTTTCCATTGCCAATTATAAGACCCACCGGTAAATTTATTGAAACGGATTAAATCTTGTCTTCTATGTCCTTCCCAATATAATTCTCTTGCTCTTTCATCAAGTATAAAATCTAATGATACATCAGATGCTGTTAATGAATTGTTTGGATTATTAGCTCTTGTTCTCAAAGCATTAACATAACCTAAAGTAGTTGAATTGGCAGAACCGTCTTTTCTAACTTGTGCCTCTGCATACATTAAATAAGCATCTGCTAATCTAAACATTGGGAAATCTGTATCAGGAAACTCTTGACTTGAACCATTTGAACCCGTAGAAGTTTTATTAGAAAACTTACTGATAATATACCCTTGACCTCTAGCACCAATATCTTGAATATCAATAGGTCTATCACCAATTATAAGAGTATTTCTGACATCACTATTATACTGACCTCCATTGAATTTTTCAGCAAACTCTTTTCTTACTCGAAGAGCTCCACCCCATCCACCGGCATTCATTCCAAAATCTACTCCATTGGATTCCAAAGAGCCAATTTGCCCATTTAAAATTACAGTAATTGCACTGTAACTTTGCATTCTTACTCCATCAGAAGGAACACTAAAAATCATTTCTGGTGATAATTGATTATCTGCTGTAAAATTGTGTAAATAATTATTTGCCAAAGAATATGATCCTAACATTGGTGTTAAAACATCAATACATTCTTGATTTTTATCTTGTGAAATATAAACTTGAGCATTCAAATAAGCTTTTGCTAAAACCATTCTGGCAAAGCCTTGATCAACTCTACCGTATGGAGCTTGGTTAGGCCCATATAAATTTGGTATTACCTCTAACAGCTCAGATTCAACAAAGTCAAACAATTGCTGTCTATTAGCACCTTGACCAGCATCACCAACTTGATTTTGTTCTGTTAATAGAACTGCTTGTCCAAAAGTATCCATCAAATGATAATAAGCCATTGCACGCAAAGCTCTAGCTTCTTCTCTATACTTTTGAATTTCTTCTCTTTCCTCAGCCGAAACATTTCTTTGATCTAACTTTGAATCTGTTGATTGTCTTAAAAATTCATTACACAAAGCTACTTGAAACATAACTCTACTATAGAAACCTCTAAAAAATGGATTGTTACCATCCCAAATAGCTCTATTTAATTCTCTAGTACCGGTATCACCTTCATAACTCCAAACAGTTTCATCTGTAGTCATGTTTTGTAGATACCACCAAACACGCATGTATTGACTAAATCCAGCGTCAATACCTCCTAAATTTGATGAACCAGGGCCATTCGGACCAGTAATCACCAAATTAGAATAAACACCTGCCATTGCCTTAGTATAGGCTCCAGGCTGACTGTAAAGTGATTCTTCATCATCAAATCTTTCATCTGTTGAACGAACTTCTAAGTCATCAACACACGAAACCAATGAGAAAAAAACAACAAACAGGGTTAATAATTGATTTCTAAGTTTCATAGTTTTTTTATTAAAATTTAATATTACAGCCAAATAAATATTGTCTTTGTCTTGGATAGATTGCTTGATCAATACCTCCAACAATTTCTGGATCTAAACCACCATATTTAGTAATAATAAATGGATTTTGAACTCCTGTAAATACTCTTAATTTAGCTTTTCCTTCCAGCCAATTTTGGAATGTATAACCTAGGTTAACAAAATCCATTCTCAAGAAAGATGCATTTTCAATAAACATATCAGAAACAGCTTGGTTACCTGTATAAGTTAAGAATTGAGTATTGTTTACGTTAGTATGAAGGTTGTTGGGAACACCGTTCATAATTTCAGCATAGAAAGAATTTCTGGCTTCTAAAGCATTATAAACTCTATTTCCAACACTAGCTCTTAAATTAAAAGATAAATCGAAGTTATTATAGTTTAGATTAGAGGTAAAACCAAAAGTAAAATCTGGATCTCCATTTTTGTACAAATAACGATCTGCTTCATTAATAATACCATCACTGTTTAAATCAGCGAATGCTCCTTCAATAGCTCTTCCGCTTTGATCATAAACTTGTTTGAACACATAAAAAGAATTTGGAGTATATCCTTCTCTGTTAATTTGAGAAAAACCAAAACCAACATTACCTGTTAATTGATCTGCACCAGCTGGCATTTCATCAATTCTTCTTTCGAATTTAGAAGCATTGAAATTAACATTCCAATTTAATTTCTCTCTTCTAATTACATCATAGTTAATATTTAATTCAACTCCTTTGATGGTTAAACTTCCAAAATTTTGAGGTCCTTCGTTGGTAAAGTTTGAACCATCAGAAAAAGGTGCAATTTGTAATAAATCATTAGATTTTTTTAAATAGAAATCAACAGAACCTGTAAGTCTGTTATTATTAATTCCAAAATCAACTCCAGCATTATATGTTGTAGTTTCTTCCCACTTTATTGCTGGGTTGTATCCTTGAGGTAAAGCCGGCAATATATATTCGTTTCCAAAAATATAGCTTGAATTATCTAAACCAATTAAGTATTGAGGTAAATAAATTAATGATGAATTAGCAAAACCAATCTCTTGTTGTCCAGTTACACCCCAACCTAATCTTAATTTTAAATCTGAAAGTTTAGTGCTTGATTTAAAAAAATCATTTTTAATTTTCCAAGCAAACGATGCTGCAGGAAAATTACCCCATCTGTTTTCATCTGAAAAACGAGAAGTACCATCACGTCTGAATGTTAAAGTTAACAAATATTTATCTAGTAAATTAATGTTCGATCTACCAAAATAACCAATATAAACTTTTGGCTCGTTAAAAAAGCGAGGAGCAACAATATTATTTGGGTTTCTTAAGTTACCCGTTCCAAAACTATTCCCTTCAAATTTTTGATAAGAATAACCCGCAGTTAAATCAAATGTTAATTTGTCATTACTCTTTGAATACACAAAATAAGTATCCAATAACTTGTTAATGCTTTCTCCATCATTATAACTGCTATTTCCAATAAAAGCATTATTAAATCTTGGACTAGTTCTGGCAAACCTGCCTGTTACACTTTCACCGTAACCCCAATCTTTATCATAACCAAAATTGGCCACCCATCTTAACTCCGGTAAAAAATGAAACTTGTAATCAACTTCAACATTTCCGAAGAACTTTTCATTTTTACTTGTGTTGAACGTTTGCAAAAGTTGTGCTACCGGATTAGATACCGAAATAGGTGCGAAATTTTCAATATTCGTTTCATCAGATCCATTTACCATCCATTCATAAAAACCTTCAAAAGGAGAATTTGGATTATAAACTGGTCTAGTCGGTGCCATTCTTAAAGCACCACCAACAACAAATGGAGCATTTCTTCTACCTGTGTGAGCATAATTCACATTGATATTGAATTTTAAATGATTGTCAAATAAAGTAGGGCTTGTTGACAATGATATTGTATTTCTATTCAATTTATCAGTTAACAACAATCCTTCTTGATACGTATTACCTATTGTTAATCTAGTTGGAATTTTATTGAATAAGTTTCCTCTAACAGATAAATTATTGTCAACAAAATCTGTTCTTCTATAAATTTCTTCTTGCCAATCAGTATTTGCATTCCCAATAAATTGCGAAATTCCATCTTCATCAAATGTAGAACCTGAAAGATAAGCACTTGTCAACTCAGGATAAAGTCCCAATTGAAGCACGTTTTTAAACGCTTCTCTGTATTGAGTAGCATTCATTACGTCTACCTTATTGAAATGTTTACCACTTCCGTATTGGAAATTGTATTCTACTTCAAATTTTTTAGAGCCTTTTTTAGTAGCGATTAAAATTACCCCATTAGATGCACGAGTACCGTAAATAGCCGTTGCAGATGCATCTTTCAAAACAGAAAAAGACTCAATATCATTAGGGTTTAATCTATTAAGTACTCCCGTATCTGACATTGGAAGTCCATCAATAACAACTAAAGGGTCGTTGTTTGCATTTAACGAAGATCCTCCTCTAATTCTAATTTGACCTATTGAACCCGGAGCTCCACCACCTGTGTTGATTGTAACTCCGGCAATTTTACCATTCAAAAGTTCACTACCGGAAACCACAGCTCCTTTGTTAAAATCTTTAGCAGTAACTGTTGTCACAGAACCGGTTGCATCTTTTTTCTTCACCGTTCCATAACCAATTAATACTACTTCCTCTAATTTGGCTGTTTCTTCTTCTAAAGAAACATTCATTGTTTTTTGGTTAGTGTAAGCTACATCTGTGGTTTTGTATCCCACAAAAGAAAACTCTACTACATCACCACTTTTTACATTTGACAGGATAAATTTACCGTCAAAATCTGTTGTAGTACCCTTAGTGGTACCTTTCACAATTACATTTACTCCCGGAAGTGGTTGGCCTGATGTTTGATCAGTAACTACTCCATTTACAGTGCTCTGAGCAAGCATTGCAAAAGGAAGAAAAAGCAATAAAAATAACAACTTTTTAGAAATTGTTTTCATACAGTTTGTTTAAGTTAAAAATGTGTTTTAGTTGCTTGTATTTTACTTCGAATGTTAAATTTAAGCAAAATTTTCATATCCCGAAATAAACATTTCTTAAAACTCATCCGAAAACGTTTTCGTGTTGAAAACTTTTAGGATAATACACATTTTTGAACTAAAAATTCCGATTCTAAAAAATAAAAATTATCTTTATTCAGAAATTATTATTTACCAAAAAACAACATGAAAAGAAAAGTAACCTTAAAGCAAATCGCTAAAGAATTAGACGTCTCCATTTCTACCGTTTCTAAATCGTTAAAAGACAGTCCGGAAATTAGTGAAGATACCCGTTTAAAAGTGCAAGCTTTTGCTAAATTATATAACTATAAACCTAATAATATTGCACTTAGCCTAAAAAACAAAAAAACAAAAACAATCGGAATTATCATTCCAGAAATAGTTCATCATTTTTTTGCAACCGTAATTAGTGGTGTAGAAAATGTTGCCAATGAACATGGCTATAACGTAATAGTTTGTTTATCTGACGAATCGTTTGACAAAGAAGTTATTAATATGGAAATGCTTGCCAATGGCAGTATTGATGGATTCATCATGTCATTATCCAAAGAAACCCAACAAAAGAAAGATTTTCATCATATAACAGAAGTTATCAATCAAGGAATGCCTGTTGTAATGTTTGATCGTGTTACCAATGATATTTTATGTGATAAAGTAATTATAGATGATAATTTGTCCGCCATTCAAGCAGTTCAAACCTTAATTGACAAAGGATTTAAAAAAATTGCACTCATCACAACTGTCGATTATGTTAGCGTTGGAAAATTGAGAACCGAAGGTTATTTGAAGGCTTTAAAATCGAATGACATTAAAATTGATGAAAATTTAATTCTTAAAATCGAAGATATCGAACACTGTGATGAAGCCATTGAAAACCTAATCAATACTCAAAAAATTGATGCTATTTTTGCCGTAAACGAACTTTTTGCCGTTACTGCAATAAAATCAGCCCTAAAAATCGGTTTAAGAATTCCGGAAGATATAGCTGTTATTGGATTTACAGACGGAATTATTTCTAAATATTCATCACCAAGCATCACAACAGTTAGTCAAAATGGAATAAAAATGGGTGGAAAAGCAGCCAAAATGCTTATCGATAGATTAGAAAGCGAAGAAGAAGATGACGAACATTACAGAACAGAAGTTATCGAAACGCACTTGGTAGAAAGAGAATCTACGCCAACGTTGTAGTTTGTGTAAACCACTGATTTTATTGGCTTTAAAATTTTAAAAC
>JAFLBT010000088.1 GCA_017302935.1 Flavobacteriales bacterium
AATTTAATTCATTCTTCATTTCAATTTGATTATCGATTTAACGATTATTATTCATGGAATACTAAATTGCAATACAGTTATGGAAAAGATGCAGAAAAACGAAATTTACCCTTTATTAGCCCTTTGCAATACCAAAGTCAAATACAATATAAAAAGAATAGATTTCAAACGGAATTAAATGTATTTGGAAATGCGACTCAAACCAATTATAGTCCTTTTTATGGGGAAAATAGAACACCGGATTATGCTATCTTAAACTTATCTGTGGGTTATACTTTTAAATGGTATTCACAAAAACTATTGGTGAATGCAGGAGTTGAAAACCTATTTGACACCTATTATTCTACCTTCACCGACTGGAATAATATACCGCGAATGGGTAGAAATATTTACATAAATTTAAATTTCAGTCTCTAATATCAGTTTGTCTTTTTATAACTCCAAACGGCTAAACCATTTACGACAATTGCAAAAAGAGTTATTATCCCTAGATTTGGCAAAACTTCTTGAAGTCCGGCTCCTTTGAGTAAAACCATTCGTATAAATTCAACAAAATAGCGAATCGGATTGAATAAGGTCACGTTTTGTGCCCATTTTGGCATGCTTTCAATTGGCGTAAACAAACCACTCATTAGAATAAAGATAACAATGAAAAACCAAGCAATAAACATGGCTTGCTGTTGGGTTTCGGTATGATTAGAAAGAAATAAGCCAAAGCCTAAAATGAGCAATAAATATATAGAAGTAAAAAAATAAACCAATACAATGTTTCCCAACATAGGTACATTGAAAACAATTTTAGAAATTAGTAAGCCTATAGTTAAAATTATAAGCCCTATAATCCAAAAAGGAAATAATTTGCCAATAATAAATTGATATTTTTTTATCGGAGTAACGTTGATTTGCTCTAAAGTACCCAATTCTTTTTCTCGCACAATATTCATTGACGAGAGGAATAATGTTAACATCGTAATCAACAAGACTAAGATTCCCGGGACCATAAAAGTTTTATAATTAAGTGTTGAATTATACCAAAACGAGGGAATAGTTTCAATTCGATTAGGCATAATTTGATTATTTACAATATGTTTGTTTTCCAACTGAATTTGCTGATTGAACTGCTGAACAATTTGCGAAAGATATACATTTTGAACTCCCGCAGTTGCTCCATCAATAGCATTAATTAAAACCTGAATTTGAGTGGTAGTCTCATTTTGAAGTTGTTTTTCAAACGGGATAGGAATTTCTATCACCACATCGGTTTTACCGCTATTTAACCGCTCAATACCGGCTTGTGTTGTGGAAACAAACACTGCATCAGTAAAATAAGCATTTGCATTTATTTTTTCAATCAAAGTTCTTGAAGAGGATGAATTACTATAATCAACAATGGTTACCCGAATGTTTTTGACATCAAAAGTAGCCGCATTAGAAAGAATTAAAAGTTGTAAAATTGGTAGTATAAAGAGTAAACGAAGCATACTTTTATCCCTAAATATCTGTTTGAATTCTTTTTGTATGATGAATAGAATGATTTTCATGGTGCGATTATTTACTCCAAACGAGTTTTGTAATTTTTAATACTTAAACCAATAAAAAGAATGGTCATTCCCACTAAAATTAATGTTTCTTTGAGGATGTATTCTAAACCAACACCTTTTAACATTATCGACTTTACAATAATAATAAACCATTTCGCAGGAATAATGTTACTGATGACTTGCATAGGTAATGGCATCGAAGCAATGGGAAAAATAAAACCTGATAATATGATAACCGGCAACATCAATCCCATCAACGAAATCATCATGGCTGTTTGTTGGGTGTTGGAAATGGTAGAAATGAATATCCCTAATGAAAGGGCTGTAATAATAAATAAAATACTCTCGACGGCTAACAATAAAATACTCCCTTTAATTGGCATTCCAAAAATAAAATAACCCATTGAAACAATAACGATGGCATTGATTACAGAAAGAAAAATATAAGGAAACACTTTACCCAAGATAACTTGAAAAGGCTTTAAAGGGGATACCAATAAAATTTCCATAGTGCCCAATTCTTTTTCTCTTGTAATTGAAATAGAGGTCATCATGGCAGAAACCAACATCAAAATAACGGTCATAACACCCGGAACAAAATTAAAGACGCTTTTTAATTCAGGATTATACAACATACGGCTTTGTATGACAACCCCAGTAGTATTTTTTTGAACTGTACTTTTTTGACTTTGATGGTTTTGAATAATCGATTGAGTATAGTTTGCTATCGTATTGGCAATATTAGGTTCAGTAGCATCTGTAATGACTTGAACCGTAGCTTTCATTTCGGTTTGTAATTTTTTTGCAAAATCTTTTTCAAAGAGTAAAACGGCTTTTATTTTTCCTTTTTTAAACTCGCTTTCAATCGCTTTTTCATTCGCAATTTCATTTGCCACATGAAAATAAGGAGAAGCTTTAATCTTTTGAATAATTTTTTGTGATTCAGTATCTTTCGAATAATCCAAAATAGCAATCTCTACATTATTAATTTCATTGGTAATGGCAAATCCAAACAGCAAAATTTGGGCAATAGGCATACCAAAAAGAATAAACAACGAGCGTTTATCTCTAAAAATATGATAGAATTCCTTTTTAATAAAACCTAAAAATCGTTTCATCTTCCTTTTTATTTTGTTATTCTATGTTTCGGGCTAGCTTTAAAAATACTTCATTCATCGTACTAACTTGAAATTGATTTTTTAAGTTTTTCGGGGTATCCAAGGCTTCAATCACACCATCAACCATAATCGATACGCGGTCACAATATTCTGCCTCATCCATATAGTGTGTCGTTACAAAAATAGTAGTACCCTTGTGAGCTTCAGCATAAATCAATTCCCAAAATTGTCTGCGGGTGATGGGGTCTACTCCTCCGGTAGGTTCATCTAAAAAAACAATTTTAGGTTCATGTAGCATAGCTACAGAAAATGCCAATTTTTGTTTCCACCCCAAAGGTAAGTCGCCAACCTTTTTTTGGGCAATATCACCCAATTGCAATGTTTGAATTAACACCTCCGTCTTACTGTTGATTTGTTTTCGTGATAATCCGTAAATTCCACCAAAAAAAGTAATATTTTCTTTCACTGTTAAATCGTCGTACATCGAAAATTTCTGACTCATATAACCAATATTTTGTTTCACTTTTTCGCTTTGTGTGTGCACATCAAAACCGGCTACATTTGCTCTACCATTAGTAGGATTTGAAATTCCTATCAACATCTTCATAGCTGTTGTCTTTCCTGCACCATTTGCCCCTAAAAAACCAAATATTTCTCCTTTGTTTACGTGAAAGTTGATTCCTTTAACAGCAGTAAAGTGGCCAAATTGCTTGGTAAGGTTTTCTACGACTATAATTTTTTCCGAAAGATTGTTCATGTAAAATGGGTTTATAAATCCATAAAAATATCTTCTATAGTAGGGGTTGTTTTTTGAAGGATGATACTTTGATGTCCTTTTGCCTTCAAATAGTTACGCAAAGTTTCACTATCAAAAAAATTGTTCAAATCAATATAATGAACAAATTCTCCGAAAGCAAAAACACTGTAATACGATGGAAAATGTTTTAAATCTTCAATCAGTAGGTGCATTTGGTTACTGGTAACCTCATAAATGGTTTTTTGATAAGCATCAACAATTCCCTGTGGTGTATCAATTTTAAGGATTTTCCCCTCTTGAATGAGTGCGATTCGGTCACATAATGTGGCCTCATCCATATAAGGTGTAGAAACTAGAATGGTAATACCTTTCTGCTTCAGTCGTTTAAGCATTTCCCAAAATTCTTTTCTGGAGACAGGATCTACACCCGTTGTGGGTTCATCCAGAAACAAAACTTTTGGTTTGTGTATTAAAGCACAACAAAGGGCTAGTTTTTGTTTCATTCCACCTGATAACGCACCTGCTTTTCGGTTTTTAAAAGGTTCTATTTGCACATATATATCTTCAATTAAATCATAATTTTCTTCAATCGTAGTACCGAAAATAGTTGCAAAAAAGGCTAAGTTTTCCGAGATAGTTAAATCCTGATACAGCGAGAATTTTCCGGGCATGTACCCCACAGCATTGCGTATTTCTTTCACTTGTTTCAAAATGTTGTAATTAGCTACTGTTGCACTTCCTTCGTTTGGTAATAACAAGGTGGTCAATAATCGGAAAAGAGTTGTTTTTCCGGCTCCGTCTGGTCCAATTAAACCAAAAAGTTCCCCTTCATTTACCTCCAAAGTAATGTTTTGAAGTGCTGGAATGTTTTTATACGATTTCGAAATATTCTGAACAGAAATACTCATGGTCTTAACCCTTAAAGATAAATAGTTACTTAATTAACAAAAAATTAGTTAACTCGTGAGCGTCAACCCAATGTTTTACATTAACCGGAATTTTAACATAATCCCCAGATGTCAAATGTATTTTTTCACCGGTTTCTTCATTGTAAGTGGCATCACCTGATACACACAGCAACAATGCCGGAATTGTGGTAACATGCTCTTTTAACTGTTCATTCTTGGCTATCTGTAAGGAAACTACTTTGCCTTGTGTAAGCTCAAAAAGCAGTTGAGTAGCTACTGCCTTATTTTCTGTATGCAAATTTTTAAGGTTCATACTGTTTGATTTTAAATTAGTTTTTGTTGATTTACAACCCATTGCAATTAAAACAATTGCTAGAAATAGTATTTTTTTCATAATTATTAATTTGTTAGCCTGACCTCCGCAGGCATCCCTATTTTTATACTTCCTTCATTTTTAACCGCTACTTTTACTGCATAAACTAAATTGGCTCTTTCTTCTCTCGTTTGAATGACTTTTGGCGTAAATTCTGCCTGAGCACTTATCCATGTGATTGTGCCATCATAGGTTTTTATTCCTTGTTCAGCATCAATCGAAACGTTAACTTTTTGTCCAATTTTCAATTGTGCTAATTGCGTTTCTGTAAAATACACGCGTAATTCCATTTCATGTAAATTAGCTATTTTATAAAGTGGTTTTCCAAATGAAGTGATTTCAGATGGTTCTGCATACTTTGTCAAAACTGTGCCTTCTAATGGATTAATAATAGTAGCTTTTTTTATCTGATCGTCTAATTTGTCAATTTGAACTTTTAACGATTTTATTTCATTTAAAATGGGAGCGTTTTGAGTTTGCACACTGCCAATTTGTTTTTCAATGACTTTCACTTTTCCTTCAATCTCGTCCACTTGTCGTTTTGTAGCTGCATTTTCTGCAAACATATTTTTAATTCGGGTTTGTTCTATTTTAGCAGTTTTTAATTGTTCATTTAAAACACTAATTTCTGATAGAACAGCAGCTGATTTTGCTTGAACGGTTTCAATAGTGGCTTTTAATTGTTCTTTATTATAATGCAGTTGTAAGGTATCGACTAACCCAACAAGTGTTCCTTTTTTAAGTTGAATTCCTTCCTCTACATTTAAAAATTCAATTTTACCGTTGGATTCAGAAGAAACAATGATTTCAGTGGCTTCAAAATTTCCGTAAGCATCCGCTTTTTCATTATTTTTTTGGCAACTTATAATTAGTAGAAATGCTGTAAATGGGATTATTTTTTTTTTCATGGTTGATGTTTTAAATTCCGCTTATGATTTGGTAGTTTGCTTTAGCTAAAAGTAATTGAATATGGTGCGTTTTTTCATTAATTTTTGATTCAAATAAATGTGTTACCTCATTCAAATAGTCTGATGAAGTGATCACACCATTCTTCATTTGAGCTTCTGCCGAGCGTACAATTTTTTCACGTAATTGAATAATTTCTAAATCTGATTTCAATTGTGCATTTATTTTTTCGATTTCAAAATTGTATTCATTCAATTGACGATTTTGATTGACTTCAAACGTTTCTTTTTCTGTTAAAATGATTTGTTTGGATAATTCTAGTACCTCTTTTTCTTTTTTTGTTTTATTCCATTCAAACAAAGTCCAATTTAACCGTAAGCCAGTCATATAAAATGTTTCAAATGAATTATTTAACATGTTTAACGCCGGATTTCCGTAGCCACCTTGAAGAAAAGCGTTTAGTTTTGGTGCATGGGTAGTTTCAATCACTTTTTGAGCAGCTTCTACTTGTTGATTTTGCAAATCAAACAAGACTAATTCAGGTCGAATTCCACTTCTTTCTGCCTCAAAATGTGTTGGTTGGGATAAAATGGTGGTTGGATGAAAAACTTGTCCGGACAAGAGTTCTAAATTCTTCCAAAGTTTCAGTTGTTCAAGAGTAATATCACTTAACTGTTGATTGATGTTGATTATTTCAGCTTCAATCACTTGTTCTGAGGCCGGTAAAACCGCTCCAAATTTAACAGCAGTTTGAATCTCCTTACTTTTCTCTTCAAGTAGAACTTTTTTAGCTTGCAATAATTCCTGCCTTTCTTGCGAAAGTAATAGCCCAAAGTAGTATTGATTAACCTGGCTTTTTAATTGATATATATTTACGATAGCTACTTGCTGTTGCGATTTAATTTGAGTTGCTTTAAGTTGCGTTTGAGCCTTAATAGTTCCGCCATTATAAATCAATTGATTAATATCGAGGGTAGCTCTGTATTGATCTTTATTTAACGGCTCAATTGTTACATTGGGCATAGAAAACGGTACTTGTGTAACATCCGATTGATAACTAGCTTGAGCATGGAATGAAATTTTTGGTAATTTATCCTTTGCTAAAACTATTGCTTCTAATTCCGATTGATTTTGGAGCAGATTGTTTTGTTTGGCTAGTGGATAGTTTTTTTCAACCAACGCATAGCATTTTTCAAGTGTCAATTGCTCCTGAGCCCTAAAATCTTGCCCAAACAAGATTATTATACTAAAAATTAATTTTTTCATCCTTTCTGAATTGCATTGATAATTTGAGTGGAAATATGCACTTTCCGAGCTTCCATTAACGCTATAAATTCATCGTCAGAAATAGCAATGATTCCTTTCACTAAAGTTTGAGCAGCAAATGGAAAAACGGTCATTGAGAAAATGTCTAATAAAAGTTGCTTTGGAGATAGGGGCATTATTTCTCCCAATTCAATTGCTCTTTCAATTTGTTTTACCAATTTTATGGGGTTCGGTCGTTGTTCTTCTTTGAGAAATTTTTCAACAAAATCAGGATTGTTGTTCATTTCCTGAATAATAAACTGAGGCAGAAAAGGATACTCAATCACAAAGGTGATATAACTGGCAGTAAATTTCCTTATTTTTTCAAATAGATCATCGTCTGAATTGAATATCTCATTAATTTGAGGGGCTAATTTGCCAAAAGCTTTCATAAAAACGGCTTCAAAAAGTTTTTCTTTACTCCTAAAAAAGTAATGTAACATTGCTTTGTTTATTCCTGCTTCATCTGCAATCTCTTGCATTCTTGCTCCCATAAAGCCCTTGTTTTGAAATACTTTAAAGGCGGCTTCAAATATTTTTTCTTCTGTTGTCATTGAACTAACTATTAAGTTTAACCATTTGGTTAACAAAGATATCTATTAATTCATATCATCAGTAAAAAAAATTACTATTTTTTATGATTTAGATTTTTGAATAAAAGATTGTTGCAATAAAAAAAGGAGTATTCCACTCAAACAAAAGAACAAAAGGGTACCCAATACAATAAAAACAACAAGGGTAAACGATAAACTATCTTGATGTTGAGAAAACGTAATAGAGGAATCGCTAAACTGCCAAATACTCTTTTTAACACCCATAATAACTAAAACTAATATAAAAAGAAACAATAAAGATTGTACAAGCCAAAAAAGTGTATTTAAAGTAATCCTAGTTAATTTATTTAAAAGTGGAGGTGCAATGTAATAAAACGCCCCTGCCAAAATAATCATCATGTTGATCCCGATTGTAGTGCCCATGGCATGAGCTACTGTAATGTGGGTTCCGTGAGTAAAAAGATTAACCGCCGGAATTGATAGTAGCAAAGCTAAAAATAAGTTAATGGCCACCCAATATTCAGAAGCCATGATGAAACGATAAGGGAAAAAGTAATAATATTTTTTGGACTCAGAAAGTTGCTTTTTCCAATCTATGATTATTTTTATAAAGATAATCCACTCTGTCATACTAACGATATAAGACAAATGATGGATAAATCGACTAGTGGGAACTAAATAAATATGATGCCCCCAATTAAACATCAAATTGAATAGACCAAGAAAATATAAGGCAAAGGCTATTTTTTTGTGAGCCATTTCCGAATTACCACTTATTTTTGTCATCATATAAAGCGAGAATCCATACAAAAGCTGATTTACAGCACCAACAATTGAACCATTTACTTTCCATTGTAGCGTTAAATCAGAAATCAAATCATTTTTAAAATAAGGAAATATCCACAAATAATTCTCTAAAAAAACAAAAAGGAAGAACACAATTCCGGTAAACCACATCCAATAATAAGAGGGCCATTTTTTTTCGGTTAACAAATTTTTCAAAATGAAAAATAAAAAAATGACAAACGAAAGAAAAATGGGTAAAGCCCAGATAGGATTAAACTCCCAATATTCTCTGCCGGAGAAATCTTTTGTAAAATAACTGTAAAATATTCCACAAATAGAAATAAGCCACAAAAGCAAGTGAATTTTTAGCCATTTTGATAGTTTCAGATTAGGAAAAATTTCAAATAAAGCAAGTGATACACAAGCTAATCCACCAATAATTATTCCAAAATATGCAGAGCTAACATGTAAGGGGCGTAACACATGAAAAGGTAATATTCCTTGAGTTGCATCTGTAAAACGGTAAGACTCTGAGGCAAGATGACCAAAAAACATTCCTAACAATAAAAGTGCTAACGCAAAACGCATTAACCAATAACTTGTTTTCATTTTACTTTTTCAACGTATAAGTACCATTTATATTAATTTGATAATCGGTAGGATTAGCAGTTCCGGTTTCATTCATCGCTTTTAAAAAAAACAATAAATCTGTCAACTCTTTATCCGATAACTGAAAAGCCGGCATTTGCTTGACTCCACTTGTAATAATTCCTTTTATATAAGCATCTGTCCTTCCCGGCTTAGACATAATATTGGTTAAATCCGGTCCCAAATAACCACCTAATCCATACATTTGATGACAAGTATGGCAATTGTTTCGTTGCCAAACTTCTTTTCCTGCAGACACTTGTTTTTGTGTAGATAAATTTCGAAGCTCTTTATTTCTATGAGGTTTCAGATAAAGAGAAAAAGAAAATAAAAGAAATAAAACACTTAATGTAATAAATATTTTTAGGGGGGAAAACGAATAAAACTTAGCAACTATAGGCATATTCATTTTTTTTGTTTGTTTCTAAATGCAAGGCAATGGACGATTGATTCACGATAATCATCGCAGTTTGCAACATGTTCTCTAATTCACAACAATTTTGGCAACGGTAATAATAATCTACACACTCCATTAAATCGGTATGAATTTTAATCAACTGTGTTAAAACTTTCATTTTATCTTCTTGACTACCCTGTAAAACTTGGTAGGTCATAATGCTTCTCACTTGCTCTTTAAGTTCATTCAAAATAGCAGAATCAATGATTACGGGGGATTCAAATTCAATCAATTGGGTACATGAAAACTTTTGTTCAATCCCGTAAATTGAGGTAACTATTTGTTGAGCGGCATTAAACGAATAGACCAAAGCTTCCAACAAAGAATTAGAAGCCAAGCGATTGGCACCATGTAATCCTGTACACGAACATTCACCTAATGCATATAAATTTTTCACAGAAGTTTGTCCGTATTCATTTACCGCAATTCCTCCACATTGATAATGAGCAACAGGAACAATGGGTACTAAGTCCTTTTCAGGATGAAGACCTGATGATATAAATCGTTCATAAATGGTAGGAAAATGATCTTTAAATTCGTCTTGATTTAAATGACGAAGGTCTAAATACACAAAGGATTCAGCTGAGTGCTTCAATTCCTCAAAAATGGCGGCTGTAACGATATCTCTAGTCGCTAATTCTCCTCTACTATCAGAATTAAATAAAAATCGTTTACCATGTGAGTTAACCACATAACCGCCAAAACCTCTTACAGCTTCTGAAATCAGAAACAAATTACTTTTACCTTTTTCATACAATGCTGTGGGATGATATTGAATATATTGCATATCGGTAATTGTTGCTCCTGCTCTAAAAGCCATAGCTACTCCATCACCGGTGGCTATCGTTGAATTGGAAGTAAATGCAAACAATTGACCACATCCTCCGGTAGCAAGAACCGTTGTTTTAGCATAAATAATTTTCAATTCTGATTGTGATTCCAACATATACGACATTCCAATGGCTTCATTTTCATCAGAATCCCTATTGGTGATAACATCAACACAAAATGCATTTGGAATCACTTCGATGTTTGCCTCATTCTTAATTCTATTCCACAAAACATCTTGGATATGCCAACCGGTTTGATCTTTGTAATGCACCACGCGGTTTTGAGTATGACCACCTTCCAAGGCCAAAGCAAGCTGACCATCTTTTTCGGTATCGAAT
The DNA here is from genome assembly GCA_017302935.1 of Flavobacteriales bacterium. Lineage (GTDB taxonomy): Bacteria > Bacteroidota > Bacteroidia > Flavobacteriales > Flavobacteriaceae > Flavobacterium. The sequence goes on from JAFLBT010000088.1 coordinate 10,523, forward strand.
ACCGCTCCCCATTTGATTAATGCATTCAATCGTTGCGGTGCTTGTTTAATCACCATTTCTACCACTTTGGTATTGCATTTTCCTCTACCTGCTGCTAACGTGTCTTGAATATGTTGCTCAAAACTATCGGTAAGTCGGTTACAAACCGCAGCAATTCCTCCTTGAGCCAAGGAAGTATTGGTTAATCGTGCATCGTTTTTAGACAACACAATAATTTGTAAATCAGGTTGTAGTTCAATTAAATGAATGGCTATGGAAAGTCCTGCTATTCCAGTGCCCGAAATTAATACATCACATGTTTTCATGGGTCTAAATTTGAAGCATTCGTTGAATGGGGTGTTGTGCTTTAGTGATTATTTCTTGTTCTAAAAAAACTTCAGGTGATTCGTCTAAAAGACAAGTATAAATTTTTTCTAACGTATTCATTTTCATAAATGCACATTCACTACAGGCACAAGTATTATCTTCTTTGGAAGGTGCAGGAATGAGTATTTTATCTGGAACTTCTTGTTGCATTTTATACAAAATTCCATGTTCAGTAGCTATAATAAATTTTGTTTTGGGTGAAGATTTTATATAGTTAATCATTCCGGAAGTAGATCCAATATAGTGTGCTGTTCGCAAAATATGAGCTTCTGATTCAGGATGAGCAACTATAACTGCATCAGGATTTTTTTGGTGTAAACGAATTAGTTTTTCCAACGAAAATGCTTCGTGTACCACACAAGAACCTTCCCATAAAACCATATCCCGACCGGTTTCTTTGATAAGAAAATTCCCTAAATTCCTATCCGGTGCAAAAACAATTTTTTGTTCTTCAGGTATTGTGCTAATTACTTTTATAGCATTGGAAGAAGTGCAAACATAATCACTCAGGGTTTTAATTTCTGCCGAACAATTGATGTATGTCACGACCACGTGATTGGGATAATTTTTAAGAAATTCTTCAAATTTATCGGGCGGACAACCATCAGACAATGAACATCCTGCATTTACATCAGGAACGATTACTTTTTTTGACGGATTTAGAATTTTTGCCGTTTCTGCCATAAAATAAACACCGGCAAATACAATAATTTCTGCTTCTGTTGAAGCTGCTTTTCTGGAAAGTTCAAGACTATCACCCACAAAATCTGCAATTTCCTGAATCTCAGGAACCTGATAATAATGAGCTAATAGTATTGCTTTTTTTGTTTGCTTTAAGGCTGTAATTTTTTGTTGTAAAGTCGATACATTCATTTAAATAGGACTTTTTTATCTTATTTGCAATTAAAATTTTTTTTATGTTTTTAAAAAGGTGGAATGAGAAACTAAACCACTAACTAAATCGGCTAACGATGTAGAATCTAAAGCTAATTTTAATTGCTCACGAATAGGTTTATATTGATTGTGAAACGGGCATGGTTTAATTTCTGAACAATCATTTAAACCTAAACTACATCTTTTAAAAATAGCTTCTCCATCAATGGCTAAAATAATATCACTTAATGTAACCTGAATAAGTTTTTCTTTAGAAACAAAAAAACCACCGCCATTTCCTTTCAGGGAATCAACTATATTGTTTCGGGCTAATTTTTGTAAAATTTTAGCCGTAAACGACTCAGGTGAATCAATCTTACGTGCAATTTCTCGCAAACTGATTCGATTACCTTGATCCGTTTCTGCTGCAATTACTAAAGTTGCCCTAACGGCATATTCACATGTTTTAGAAAGCATTTTTTATTTCAAAAATAGTCATAATTCTCCAACAAAAAGCAAATGTATTAACTCTAACAACCCTTATGTATGATTTTAATCATATTAACGCATGCAAAGTCGAATGTTATGAGTTGATAAATGCGTATAGTCAAAATTTTTAGAAGTATTGAGTGGCTTCAAAGTGATTGAATTATTTCTGTAGGGTTGCAAAAAATAATTTCCATTATAGTCTTT
>JAFLBT010000089.1 GCA_017302935.1 Flavobacteriales bacterium
ATTATTTTTATGTTTTGACATTTTTTAAATGCCTATTTCAATAAAGATTATCAACAAAAAATGTCAATAATTAATTCAGTTTTGCATTTGTAACTCGGGTTACTTTATCAATACCATCTATCTTTTTAATGTTTTCTATCAAACGTTTTAAGATGGTATTGTTTTGTACTACAACCGTTACTTGACCATTAAAAATACCTGCTTCTCCACTTAAAGAAATACTTTGAATATTGACATGCATTTGATTAGAAATCACTTTTGTAAGTTCATTTGTCAATCCTAAAGTATCCATACCGGTAATTTTTAAAACGGCTTTAAAATCTTCTTGAGATGAATCAATCCATTTGGCTTGAATAATACGATAGGCATAATTGGATTGCAAACTAATGGCATTCGGACAATCTTTTTTATGGACTTTAATTCCGTCATTTATCGTTAAAAAACCAAAAACATCATCACCCGGAATTGGATTGCAACAACTGGACAATTTATAATCTAATTTATCTTGTTCTGCTCCAAAAACGAGCATGTCAAAGTTTTTACTTAACTCATATTTTTGAATTTGTTCAGGAGCAACACTTGGTGAACGTTTGATTTTTTTGAAAAAATTCATTAACGTATTATTCTTTTGAGCAGCAAAATCTTTTAATTGTTGATTGTCAATTGTACCAATCCCAATTCGGTAAAATAAATCTAAACTGGTTTTAAGTTTAAAATAAACCACCAATTCATTAATCGTTGCTTCATTAAGGGTGATTTTTAAGTGACGGAGTTTTCGTGTCAACAGTTCTTTGCCGTCTTCTGCAATTTTCTTGGTGTCTTCGTTGAGAACGTTTTTAATTTTATTTTTTGCCCGTGAAGTAGTTACATAATCTAACCAATGCGAATTGGGTTTTTGATTCGGCGAAGTAATAATCTCAATTTGATCTCCGCTGTTTAACACATGATTGAGCGGGACTAATTTTCCGTTTACTCTTGTTCCACGGGTTCTCACACCGATTTCGGAGTGAATACTAAACGCAAAATCCAATGAAGTAGCTCCTTTTGGCAACGATTTAATTTCACCTTTGGGTGTAAAAACATAAATCTCTTTGGAATACAAATTCAGCTTAAAATCTTCTACAAAATCAACTGCATTAGAGGTTGAATTTTCAAGTGCTTCTTTCAATAAATTAAGCCAAGTATCTAACGTATTTTCTTCCGAAATACCTTGTTTGTATTTGTAATGGGCTGCATATCCTTTTTCTGCTATCTCATCCATTCGTTCCGAACGAACCTGTATTTCAACCCAACGCCCTTTTGGCCCCATTACGGTGATGTGTAGAGCTTCGTAACCGGTAGATTTTGGAGAAGAAATCCAATCGCGAAGACGACTCGGACTCGGACGATAATGATCGGTTACGACAGAATAAATTTTCCATGCCACAAATTTTTCATCGTGTTGGTTGGATTTATACACAATACGTAACGCAAATTTGTCATATACTTCATCAAAAGAAACCCCTTGAGCCAACATTTTTCGTCGAATAGAATAAATGGATTTTGGGCGGCCTTTTATGGTATATTCAATGCCTTCCTCGTCAAGCGATTTTTTTAAAACATCAGATATAGAAGTAATATAAGCTTCCTGTTCTTCCTTGCTTTCCTTCATTTTGCTCACGATGTCGGCATACACATCGGGTTCGGTATATTTTAAACCTAAATCTTCTAATTTCGATTTGATGTTATATAAACCTAATCGATGGGCTAGAGGAGCATATATGTAGAGTGTTTCAGAGGCAATTTTGGCTTGTTTGTAATCCGCCATCGATTCCATGGTCTGCATATTGTGCAAACGGTCAGCCAATTTGATGAGAATTACCCGAACATCATCGTTTAGCGTAAGTAACATTTTACGGAAATTCTCGGCTTGCATCGAAATTTCCTGATCGGTTTTCACTTTCGCTATTTTGGTTAATCCGTCCACCAACTGAGCGATTTTCGGATTAAACATTTTTTCAATTTCGGCAACAGTTATAGGCGAATCTTCTACCACATCGTGCATTAAGGCCGCAGCAATGGCAGTAGCTCCCAAACCAATTTCGGAAGCAACAATTTTAGCCACAGCAATAGGATGAAAGATGTAGGCTTCTCCCGATTTACGCCGTTGGTCTTTGTGTGCCTCAACCGCCACATCAAACGCTTTCCGGATTATTTTTTTGTCCTCAGGAGTTAAGGTTTGATAACTGATGCGAAGCAGTTCCTTATATTCCTTGGCAATGGCCTTGTTTTCTAACTCTAAATCTAATTCAGTCATAGCAATTTCTTAACTTACTAAAAGTAAAAAATTGATTTGAATTGTGCAAGTGGAATGTTTTAAAAAAATATGTAGTAAGAAATCTACAAATAAGAGAGTTTTTTGATTAAAAGCTTAAAACCCTCTCTGCCTTTTCGCTTCAAACAACAAAATTGCTGCTGCCACCGAAACATTCATCGAATCGATTTCACCTTGCATAGGAATGATGATGTTTTGAGTACTTTCGGTTCGCCATGGTTCCGTTAATCCCGTTGCTTCTGTACCAACAACTAAAGCAGTTGGAGTGGTGTAATTTTCGATATGATAAGAATTCGAATTTTGCAAAGTAGCCGAATAAATGGCAATGTTATGCTTTTTTAAATATGCAATTACTTCTTCGGTTGTTCCAATAGCAATTTGATTGGTAAATAAACAACCTACACTTGAACGAACCACATTCGGGTTGTAAACATCACTTTTTGGATTAGCAATAATCACGGCATCAATGTTTGCGGCATCGGCTGTTCGCAATAATGCTCCGATATTTCCGGGTTTTTCAATTCCTTCGGCAACTAAAATAAGTGGATTTTCAGATAATTTTAAATCGGATAGTTGATGCAATTTTGATTTGGCTACAGCTAAAATTCCTTCCGTTGTATCGCGATAGGCTAATTTTTGATAAACTTCTTTTGAAATTTCAATGCAATCGGAAACGGTGAATTTTTTCACCTCTTTTTCTGAAATCAACTCCGGTAAAAATAAAATGGTTTCAAGCTGATAACCGCCTTTTACAGCCAATTCAATTTCGCGTTTGCCTTCCATTAAAAACGTACCGGTTTGCTTGCGTGTTTTGGCTTTTTCCTGCAATTGAACAAGTGATTTGATGAATGGATTTTGTGCGGAAGTGATGGTTTTCAAATTGATGGTTTTTTGTTAACAAAGATATGGATTTTTATGTTTTATGTTTCAGACAACAGATAACAGACAACAGATAACAGACAACAGATAACAGACAACAGACAACAGATAACAGATAACAGACAACCGACAACCGACAACTGATAACAGACCTATAAAATCCCTCTCGCTTTGATCTCTAAATATTTATTAATTGTATCTAAAGTCAAATTTTCAGGTTGGGTGAGGACGGAATAAATACCGTATTTCTTGAGTTCGTTGACGATTAGGCGTTTTTCAAACATGAATTTTTCAGCGATAACTTTGTCGTATACTTCTTGAACGGTTTCAGCTTTTTTGTGGATGAGTTCGTTTAGTTCTGTATTTTGAAAAAACACCACTACAAGTAAATGATTTTTAGCAATTCCCTTTAAATAGGGAAGTTGTCGGTGCAAACCATCTAATGTTTCGAAATTGGTATAAAGCAAAAGCAAACTTCTTTGGTTGATGTTTTTCTTCACATCGGTGTATAATCGACTGAAATCGCTCTCAAAAAAGTCGGTTTTGATATTGTATAAACATTCCATAATCAATTGCATTTGAGAGGAACGTTTTTCGGCAACGACTCTGTTTTCAACTTTTTTGGAAAAGGTAAACATACCGGCTTTGTCGTGTTTTTTCAAAATTACATTCGATAAAACCAACGTTGCATTGATGGCATAATCCAACAAACTCAAACCGTTAAACGGCATTTTCATCACACGACCTTTATCAATAATCATATAAACCGATTGTGATTTTTCATCTTGAAATTGGTTGACCATCAAACTGTTTTTCTTGGCTGTGGCTTTCCAATTCAATGTTCGGATGTCATCGCCTTGAATGTATTCTTTGATTTGCTCAAATTCCATCGTGTGACCAATTCGGCGGATTTTCTTCACACCATATTGAAACAAATTGTTAGAAAAAGCCATCAAATCATACTTTCGTAACTGAATGTAGGATGGATAAGTGGGCACCATTTGGTCTTTGTTGAAGGTAAATCGACGAGAAATGATCCGTAAAGGAGAAGAAATGTAAACATTCAAATTGCCAAAAACATATTCACCCCGTTCAACCGGTCGGAGGAAATATTGAATATCATCTTGTGAAGAAGCTTTTATTTTTCTACTAATTTCGAAATTTCGCACTTGAAACTGAAACGGAATTTCGTCTATAATCTTAGCATATACAGCAAACGTGTAATAATTTCGAATAGAAACACTAATCGGATTTTCATCCCCATTAGAGAGTTTTTCTGCAACAATTCGAGTAGATTCAATTCCGGTTTTAGCAGCAAAAAGAATGATGATATCCAAGACTAAAAACGATACCGTAATTAGTAAAAAATACCAAGCTAAATTATAAAATACGGGGAAAAAGAAGCTCAACACAAAGGTAGCCACTATACCACCAAGCAAGTAGAAAAAGAAATTATTGATGTAAAGCTGTTTTAATCCTTTTTTCAAAACGATTGATTTTATCTGGGAATCTCAATAGATTCAATAATTTGTTGAATAATTTCCTTACTAGTGATTCCTTCCATTTCGCGTTCAGGCGTCACGATTACACGGTGTTGTAATACAGGAATAGCCGCCTCTTTGATGTCTTCTGGTGTCACAAAATCTCTTCCGCGAAGAGCCGCAAAACCTTTGGCAGCATTCAAAATAGCAATCGAAGCACGAGGCGAAGCTCCTAAATACAAAAATCCGTTTTCTCTAGTGTTAACAACCAATTTGGCGATGTATTCCAATAAATTGGGTTCCACCAAAACTTGTTTCACCAAAACTTGAAATTGTTTTATCGCTTCTGCTGTTAGCAACGATTTAATATTTCCAAGTTTGTTATCACTTAATAAAGCGTGTTCTTTTTGAAGAATATGGATTTCCTCTTCTAATTTTGGATAATCGATGTTGATTTTAAATAGAAAACGGTCCAATTGGGCTTCCGGCAAGCGATACGTTCCTTCTTGCTCAATTGGGTTTTGGGTAGCAATAACCAAGAAAGGTGCTGTCATTGCGTATGTCGTTCCATCCATTGTAATTTGACGTTCTTCCATTACTTCGAATAAAGCGGCTTGCGTTTTGGCAGGAGCACGGTTGATTTCGTCAATTAAAATTAAATTGGAAAAAACAGGTCCTTTTTTGAATTCAAATTCTGATTTTTTTAGGTCGAAAACGGAAGTTCCCAAAATATCTGACGGCATCAAATCAGGTGTAAATTGAATTCGACTAAACCCAATACTCAAGGTTTTGGCTAATAATTTTGCCGTAATGGTTTTAGCTACTCCGGGAACACCTTCGAGCAAAACATGACCATTGGATAAAATAGCAACTAATAATTGATCAATCATTTTATGTTGACCCACAATAACAGTATTTAATTCTTGTTTGATGGCTTGAATGCTTTCCTGCAAAGGCTTTAGATCAATTCGAGATGCAAAGTTGACGGTTTCTTCCGGTTGTGATGGGATTAGATTTTCTTCCATATATCTTTATTTTTTACACTTTATTTTTTATTTTCTAAAATTTTTTCAAGCACACCATTCAATTCAATCAAATCGTTTTCGGTGCTTTTAAACGTTTTTCGTTGTCGTTTGATAAGCATAACTGCTTTTTCAATCAGAGCAATGTCTTTTCCGGTTTTTTGATGTACTTTTTTGATGAAATCATCCTCTAATTTCTGCGTATCAATCAAATAATCCTGTCGCAACTTTTCAAGGAAAAAAATAATTTTCTTTTCCATAATCGTATCATGATTGCCTTCTTGGAAATACAAATTTCCAATGGTCTTCGTGAAATCAACAGTAGTATTTTCCAATGGTTTAATAATCGGAATAATTCGTTGTTTTCGTTTGGCGTTGAAAATCATAAAGATAATCATTCCAATTAAAAATACATACCAGGCCCATTTTAGTCCTTCATTACTTAAAATAAACCGCATTGGTGAATTGGAAACGTCGTTATTATAGGTTTTATTAGGATACCAATACACAGCCCCTTTTGGAAGATACGAAAGCACTTTTTCGGCATATTGATAGTTTCTATCTTTCAAAAGATAATAATTGGTAAAGGCAAACGGTTGGGTGTGCAGATAAAAATTCCCCTGTCCGTATGGGATTTTTACAAAATTCACAAAAGTAGAATCTTCTGCTTTTTGATAACCAATCACCGATGTTTTTAACGTATCAAATGAAGAAAAATGATTACCGGAAACACCCATTTTCATTTGATATTCTTTTTCATCTATCTTTTTATTGGCTAAAAAGACCTCGATTCTATCTTTAAAAAAATGGTTGTCAATTTGAAATTTCAAGGAATCTTGTAGTTTTTCTGAAAAGGAATTCATGCTCAAAAAGGCATCGTTACCGTGGGAAACAAAATACAAAATTTCATCCGTTGAAGATTCGTCTATAGTATAATAATGGTCAATTGAAAAAAATGTTCCCTTGATTTTGTAGGTGTTAACCAATGTGTCAAAATCATAGTGTGCATCAAAAAATTCATAAGGCGTTACTCGGATTTGAGCAAGTGAATCTTTTTTAAATAAATGTCCTTTTTCTTGGTCAAATACTTTTAACCCAAACGGAATTTTAGAATTGATATCAAAACTGGGTGTCCAATTAATCGGTCGGGGTCGATTGGCATCTACAAAAACGATCAACGCCATCATGGCGACCAAAAAAATAATGTATATTTTAATCGTTCTGTTCATTAAAGCGATTGAATCATTTTTTCAAATTTGGTTTTGGCTTTTTCAAAGGTCGGTTCATCCAATTCAAATTCGCCATACCAAATATAATTGTATAAATAGGAAGCATATTCAAAATCTGATTGAAAAGCTTCGTTTTTAATTTCATATAAATAATCAGAATTGGTTTTTTCCAAATCCCATTCAATGATGTTTTTATCCGACATTTTTTTCAAAAGCCATAGATAATAGTAGCGAATGCTCAATCGTTGTTCACCGGATTTCAAAGTGTCTTTGATGAGTTTTTCGAAATCTACCAAGTGAATATTTTTCTCAATATCTTCATGATGTATGACTTTCTTATCCGATGATTTTCCGAAAATCCATTGTCCTTCACCATTTAGAATCGCTTTTACAATCAGGTAAATCACAAAAATAATGAGCAGTACCGCCAATGTTTTTATGACAATATCTACAACTTTTCCGGAAACCGTGTCGCTACTTAAGTTGAACAATCGCTTGAAAAAATCGGACAACCATTGTTTAAATCGATCCCACCAAGTGGATTCTTTTACGGCTTGTTCATAAATGTAATCGTTATCTTGGTAGTTGTCCTTGAACTGTTGTTCAAATGTTCTGTTTTGAATGAATGAGGAATCAATTTTAATGTCTTTTTCAGTAAAAAGAATCTTTTCTTCCTTTACTTCCACAGACAAACTGTCTTGTGCAAACGATTGTAAACAAGTTAAAAAAAGAAGTATGTAGAGGAGTTTATTCACCTTCTGTTCCAATCAAATCAATATCGTTTATGGTGTTTTTGTTTTCGTTTTCTTCACGTAAACTGTAATAAATGACACCATTATTCACGATCAATAAATTATTTAAAATATAGCTCAACAATATTGAAATACACATTACAATCACCATCATGATGCCAAAGGTTGAAAAAGCTTCTTCTTGTGAACTTTGATTTTCCAAACTGGTAAACATGCTTGCAATACCAATTATGTATGGAATGGCAGAAAAAATACTTACTACAATTTGAATGATGACATACATAATAATTGTTGAACCTACAATTGGCCAAAAGTTTTGGGTCAATTTTGAATAGCCTTTTCCTAAAGCTTCAAAAACCCCAATTTCAGCATTCATGTATTCATAAAAACTAAATTGAACAAAGGCGATAAGAGCAGGAATTAAAATGATTGCCAAAACAAATCCAATGATAATAAACATCATCGCCACCAATAATCCCATAATTAATAATCCAACTGTTATACTGAGTAGAAAAATGACTAAAAAGAAGATGACTACTTTGCTGAAAGAAGATTTGAATTCATCAATAATTTCTTTAGTATCAAAATGTTGCCCTTTGTGTTGATCCAATAGTTTTAAATAAAGTACAGGAAAAGTATAATTAACCAACGATACAAAAAGAATCAGCAGAAAGAAAACAATAAAAACACCAATAATCAAACCGACATTATTATTAAAATAATCATCTAGAAAATTAGTTGAAGTAGAACCAATATTAGAAAAAATCAGTTCAAAATATACCTTGAACACAAAATAGGAGAGAGCTACCAAAAGAATCAATAAAGCTCCGTTGATGATAAAATAGTTTCTAAAGAAATGAGCCCCGTTTTCTTTGAAAAACAAGAAGGTATCACTTATATATTCGCTAAAATTTCTTTTCTTAAACAGTTGAAACATATCTTAAGTTTTTAAAGTAACAGATTTCATTTTTTTGTTTACAATAAATGGAAATACAAGGAAATAAAATGAAATCATACTCAATGTTCCTAAAATAATGATGACATTCAACCAATTGGGCATTTCCAAGGCATATCGGGTGACGAATCCTTCTAAAAATCCTGCTGCAATAGTAAAAGGAATCGTACTCAAAAATATTTTTAAACCGTTTTTAAATCCGATTTTAAAAGAATTCATTCTGGAATAGGTTTTCGGGAAAAGAATGGAAGCTCCTAACATAAAACCGGCAGCGGTTTCAATTACAATGGCAAAAATTTCCATGGAACCGTGAATCCAAATACCGCGAACACTTTCCCAAAAAACACCCTCTTGGTAAAAGAAATACTGGAAAGAACCCAACATAATACAGTTTTGCAACATGATGTAAAATGTACCAATTCCCAAAAAGACGCCCCAAATGAAGCATTGGGCACCCACGTACAAGTTATTCATGGTAATGGCAATAAATCCGCCCCAATTACTTCCACTTTTATAAACCGCAACCGGATTTCCGTTTTTGATGTTCTCAAGGGTCATGTTGACGTATTGATCACCCAAAATCAGACGAACAAAATCAAGATCATATTTAGCCGATAAAACGCCGATTCCGGTACATAAAAAAAACAAAACAAAAGCATATACCAAATATCTTCGGTATTCATAAACAATCAAAGGAACTTCGGTGGAAAAAAAATAAACCACTCTATTTTGCTCTGTTCGCTTGGTTTTATAAATCTTTTGATAAATTTGTGATGCAAGATAATTCAAATACACAACTGTCTTACTTTTAGGGTAGTACGTTTGTGCATACGACAAATCATTGACCAAATGGATATACAAACTAGCCATTTCATCAGGATTTTTCTTAGCTTTACCAAAAATAGCTTGTTCAAATTCAAGCCATTTTGCTTTATTTTGCTTTATGAACGCAACTTCTCTCATCGTTTGCTAAAATATAAAATATGTCAGAATTATCCATAAACACCACACAAAATGTTACGATAAATTTTACCGCTGCCACTGTTGGGCATAGAATGTTAGGTTATTTATTGGATTTATTGGTAAAAATTGCCTATTCAATCGTGGTTTGGGGAATCTTTTTTTACTCCTTAGGGTTCAATGAAAGGATGTTTGGATTGGATACATGGTCCTATTATGCCATTGTAATTGTGATTTATTCACCTGTTATTTTTTATTCCTTATTATTTGAAAGTTTATTGGAGGGACAAACCATCGGCAAACGATTGATGAAAATCAAAGTTGTCAAAATTGATGGTTATCAAGCTACCTTTGGAGATTACTTAATTCGATGGTTGTTCAGAATTATTGATATTAATTTGAGTAGCGGTGCGATTGGTTTAATTACCTTAATCACCAGTTCAAAAACCCAACGATTGGGCGATATGACTGCAGGTACTGCTGTTATCAGCCTAAAAAACAACATCAACATCAACCACACCATTTTGGAAGAAATTGATCAAGCATATGTGCCAACGTATCCTTTGGTTATCAAATTAAGTGATAATGATGCTCGAATCATCAAAGAAACCTTTAACATAGCGGTAGCCAAAAGAGATTATGCGACGTTGATAAAACTTCGCACCAAAATAGAACAAGTTACCGGAATCAAAAATACTTCCGGTAACGATACTGATTTTATTCGAACGGTTTTAAAAGATTATAATTTCTACACGCAAAATATGTAACTATCCTTTATTTTTTGTGCGAAGGAATAGCATGGCAATTACGGTGGTTAAAATACCCATAACCAGTGAGCCAATTGCACTTTGTTTAGCGTAATTAGGATAATTAAATTGTGCTTCTGCTTCTTCTGTAGTAGCAAAATAACCAATCTCAACGGAGCGTTTAATTACATTTGGGAAATACTCAGGTGTGATGACATAACTAATAACCCACTGGGTAAGCGGACTAATCAATGCAATGAAAACAGATAAAATAATTCCAGATACCAAGCCTTGTGTGTAAGACATTTGTCCGTGATAAAAATTTTTCTTCTTGTCTTTCAAAGCTAAAACCATCATCCAAATTGCCGGAATAGCAAATAGATTGGTCAAATAGAGATGATAATCAATGTACGTACTGTGTAAGCCGGAAATTTTTTCTAAAAACATCCAAGCCAAGGTCATCAAAGAAAAGAAGATGGCCCACTTGATTTCAATGGTTACATTTTTCATATTGGTTTAGGTTAGTTTAGTCAAATTTAAGCAATTTACTTTACTTCTAACCAACTACTTACTGAATTTATTCTTCTAACAAATCCGGACGTCTGTTTTTGGTATGTTCATACGATTGGTTTTCCCGCCATTTATCGATTTCGGCAAAATTTCCGCTTAATAAAACGTCAGGCACTTTCCAACCTTTGTATTCTGCAGGACGAGTATAAATGGGTCCCGACAATAAATTATCCTGAAAACTATCCGTTAAAGCCGAGGTTTCATTACTCAAAACCCCCGGAATCAATCGAATAATGGCATCACTTAAGACGGCAGCACCCAATTCGCCTCCGGAAAGCACAAAGTCGCCAATCGAAATTTCTTTCGTAATAAAATGATCCCGAACCCGTTGGTCTACCCCTTTATAATGTCCGCAAAGAATAATGATATTTTTTAATAGCGACATCGAATTTGCCATTTTCTGATTCAAGGTTTCTCCATCTGGAGTCATGTAAATTACTTCATCATAGTGGCGTTCACTTTTGAGTTGGCTTATACAATCGTCTATGGGCTGAATCGTCATCACCATTCCGGCACCACCGCCAAATTGATAATCGTCCACACTTTTTTGTTTATTGGTGGAATAATCACGCAAATTGTGCAAATGAACTTCTACCAAACCTTTGTCTATGGCTCGTTTTAAAATTGATGCTTCAAACGGACTTCGCAATAATTCAGGTAAAACGGTGATGATATCAATTCGCATAGTTGATTTTTAAAGAGACAAAGATAAGGTTTTACTTTTTAGATGCTTTGATTGAATAAACCAAAGGGACTTTATTTTCGAATACTTTAATTCGAAATTTTCCGGTTTCAAACTCTTCCATATCATTCAAACAATTGTATGGGGAATAATCGTATTCATTCAAAGAATTAATAGATAATCCATTGTTAATCAGTGAATTTACCACTTCAGAGATGGAATGGTTCCAAGAAATTGTTTTCTGAATCAAGGATGCTTTTTTATCAGCGTAAGTCCCTATTTCCTCTTCTATGATTGGGTCAGATTTGAAATAATTGTAAAATATCTTTTTAAAATCATTATCAAACATCCACACTACAGGATGAAATTCAACAAAAACAAATTTACCGCCCGGCTTTAAAAAGTGAGAAATAATTGCAGCCCATTTATCTAAATCGGGTAACCATCCAATAGTTCC
>JAFLBT010000009.1 GCA_017302935.1 Flavobacteriales bacterium
ATAAATAGCCTGTTGTGAATTCTGATACACTCTTGTTTCACCATTATTTAATGTTCCGGATAAAACAGCACTAACAGGAGTTGTAGAACCATTCCCATATAAACGTAATTGATAATCAGATAAATTTACTGCATTTCCAGTTCCATTAAATATTTCAATGAACTTGTTATTACTTGTTCCTTCAATATATTCTGAAATGATTAGGTCTTCAGCTGTATTATCTGTACCAAAGTCAGGAGAGGTACTTACATCAATTCTATAACTAGTTGCTCCAGGTACTTCTAACCAATTTGCGGTAAATGAAGTTCCATCTATATTATTAGCAGGCGTTGCAATTGGTGCATTTGGTGTTGGATTTACTCCATTTCCACTTACAGTAACTACTTGAGTAGTTGCTCCTGTTGCAGAAATTTCAACATCACCACTAGCAATTCCGGATGTTGAAGGACTAAATTGAACATAAACAGTAACCGGCTGTCCAATTATTGCTCCACCAGAAGTTGGTAAACTAAGGGTTGAATTAAATGTTATATTATCTGTACTTAAAAGAAAATCTACAGGTGCATTAACACTTACATTTCCGCTTACATATTCACCAGAAACGGTAAAACTCTGACTTAAAGATGACGAACCTACTTCAATATTTCCAAAATCAGGTAATGAATTTACTGAAGTTGTTAAAGTAGGTACGGGAATAAATCCAGTTCCTGAAACAGTTATTGTTTGGTCTATTGCTCCCACAGCACTTAATGTTACTGTTCCGTTATTAAGACCTTCTGAAGTTGGAGAAAAACGAACATAAACCGTTACGGGTTCTCCGTTTAATACTCCACCAGTTTGTGTTAATTCAACAGTAGGAGTAAAAGTTGTATTATCCAAACTAACTGCATAATCAGAAGTTGCCGTTACGGTTACTGAAGTTGTTAAAAACTCAGCTGTTACAGTAAAACTTTGACTTGAAGAATCATTCCCAACAATCACATTTCCAAAATCAGTTAATGAAGTAACAGAAGGTGTAATGATTGGATCTGTTAATTGTTCTGTTGTTACGTTTATTACATTTGAGTTTTCAGATGTAGTTCCGTCAAAAGCTCTTACTCTGTAATAATAGGTGGTTTCCGGAGATAATCCACTTACGGCTTGAGACAATCCATTTACGGTTAAATTATTGTAACCCGAAACAAATGAAGGAGCTGAAACCAAATTTCTGGTAAAACTTAAATTGTCAATTGCCGGACGAGCTGCAGCGTTATTATCAATTCTAATAATAAAATCACCTACTATATTTAAACTAGAAACGCTAAAAGACTGAACTGTTGCATTATATCCAATTGTTCCTAAATTCGTTTCGGTAGCAAAACTTGCCCCATGAAAAACTCTTACCGTTAAAACACCATCTGCTCCAGTAAAAGTTCTTAAAACATCAAAACTCAATGCCGTTAAACCACCTGAAATTGTACCTGAAATCAAATAGGCATCTGCAGCATTTTGAAGCGTAATAGCTTGATTTCCAGAAAAAACCACTTGGTCGGTTCTAGATTTAAAAGCTGTCCATGTTACACCATCTGCACCTGTCCATGCACGTGTTAAATAGGATGTTGATGTTCCTCCACCAATTGAGGTAAACGTTTCAGTAGTTGTAGAACCTGGCACTAAGGTTGAAAAAGTTGGACTAGTTGACACATCCAGACGATATGACAAAGCACCCTCCACTGCATTCCAGTTTGCATCAAAAGAATCTGTTGTTATGTTTGTTGCTGCTGTTGCTGTTGGAGCGGCAATAATTGGGTTAATTCCAATACCTTCAAGTGCAATAATCTCTGTATCTGCACCAGAGGAATTAATCTCTAAATCTCCAGAAATTAACCCTAAATCAGATGGAATAAACTTTACGTAAACTGTTACCGGTTGTCCATTAATTGTTCCACTTGAAACCGATAAATTTAAAAATCCTGAATAAGTAACATTGTCGGTACTTAAAAAATAATCGACAGGAGCGGATAAATTTACAACTCCTGTTAAATTACTTCCATTTAATGTAAAAGTTGAAACAGAAGATTCTTCTCCAACTACAACATTACCGAAGTTTAATGAAGCGGTTGAAGCCGATAATGTTGGCACTGGTACAAAGCCCGTACCAGATACTGATACAGTTCTGTTAGTAGCTCCATCGGAGGTTAATGTAATCGTTCCGTTGTTCAAACCGCTAACAGTTGGTGAAAAACGAACATAAACTGTTATCGGTTGGCCTGTAAGCGTTCCACCACTTTGCGTTAAATCTAAGCTATTGGTAAACGTAACATTGTCTGTACTCACTTCAAAATCAGAAGATGCCGAAACGGATACATTCTCAGTTAAATCAGACCCTGAAACCGTAAAGTTTTGGCTACTTGAATTTGTTCCTACAGCAACAGAACCAAAACTTGTTAAGGATGATGTAGATGTTGTGATTGTTGGTGAAGCAGAACCAGTGAAATCAGTTATTGAAAAAGTATCAATATTCAATCGATTGTTTGATGCTCCCGTTTCAACTGCTTTCTTGATTCTAACACGAACATTTCCGGTGATATTCACAGTTTCGCTAAACGTTTGAACAACATCTGTAGCCGGAGCTGTAAAATCTGAACCTACTTGAGTCCAGCTTCCACCGTCATTAGTAGAATATTCAACTCTCCAAGCCACCTGAGCATCTGTTCCATATCTTCTGTATTGAAAAGATAGAACACCCATTCCATTTGTTTTGTTTTGGGTCATGGTGATTGCTGATGCAGCATAACCTCTCATTCGAGCAGATTTAGTCCCAACTTTCCAGTCGGCTGTAACATCCCCAATCAAAGCTTCTGTCATGTTCCAAGTAATACCAGATAAGGTAACTGACCCAGAAGCATAGCCTGTTTTAGTTGCATCTTCAAATCCGGTTGTATATTGTGCCGAAAGTGTAAAACCACTCAAGCAGAACAATAAAACTACGAATTTGAACACATTTAATTGTACAAATTTTTTCATGTTTTAATAGATTAATTTTTGACAGTTACAAAATTAAACAGAATAGTTGAATTATGCTTTCTATCAGGTTATGAATATGTTAACAATTCGTGAATAACTACGTTATTTTTTGAGTATTGGATGTAAAAAAACCGGAAAAAATTCCGGTTTGTTCATTTTCTTAAAAAATTATCTTTTTGATATGCTGTTCTCCATTTTCAAGTTTCACTTTTACCAATAACGTTTGTAAACTTGGCGGTATTGAATTTATAGAAAATTCATTGCTATTTACCTTTTTAAAACTCGACAATTTTCTACCTAACACATCATAAATTTCAATTTCGGCAATTGCTGAATGAGTAGATTTTAATTTTATAATCTCTTCTTTAACTGCAATTACAACTTGATTTTGCATCGTAAAATCAATTGTACTCAATGCTTCACTGTCAAATAACAATTGGAAACGATTCGAAAATGTTCCGGCTTCAGATGCAAAAACAAACGGAGCTTCTTTAAGGTTATGCACCATATTGGTTAACTCATCGCGAATCAAAATAACCTGATCGCCTTCAAACAAACCATCTACATGATCAAGAGCAAAAGAAAACGTACCTGTTTGTTCCGTTTTAAATCGTAATGGAATGATATCTGATGTCTCAAAAGGAAGTGCTTTTCCTTGAATGATATATTCATCTTGGTCAATGATAGAGGTCATTGCCGTTGCAAAATCTCCAATATATTTTCCATCAATTAAATCATCCACACCATTTGTGGCATTTTCCATGTAACCCACCATCATTTGACAGAACAAGCCTTCTGAATTGGTTAGGTTCAGCCAAATTCGATGCTTTTCAAAATTAGATTGTGTGATATACGGCAAGCCAAAAGAACTTCTGAAAAACTGATTGTTGTTATTATCCACCCTCAAATCATTTGTAAATAAAACAGTTGGATTGGCTACATTTCTTGCCGCCACAATAAAACCCTGCCCAACCTGAATGGTTCCGTTTGGCACCGGACTCGTTGGCGAAGTTGTTGTTGCTCCACCTAAGGTATAGGTAGCATAAGCTGTACCGGGTGCATTATTTGTTTTTCTCCAAAAATAAAGCGTTCCTTCAATAGTAGTTTGATTATTTAAGAGAAACTGTTCAGCATTAATAGTAGAAGGATATGGATTTCCTATCGCATTGAATTTTTGGGTTGCACTTGTATATCCTAAGTCCACTTCAATGTCTCCATTTTTTGGTACTCCGTTGAAAGTACCTGTCCAAATGGTTGGTGTAGTAGGATGGTTATCCGGCATACGAATTAAATAACCTTTTCCTTCTTCAAAACCAACTGATGACGGATTTGAAATAGCTGTATAAATATTAACGTTAGTAGAATAAGTATAAAATCGATTTGGCATGGTTAAGGGCGAAAAATTCAATAATGATTGACTACCCGTTACAGGTGAAGACCACATGGCATAATCCAAACGCATCAATGGGCTTGTGGAACGATTTTGTGTAATTGAACCCGTATTTTGGGCATTACTAATTTGAATTAAATTAGCATTGTTTTCCAAGGTTAAATTGGCAGATACTCCAATTACTACTTCATTTTCAACAATTAAATTATTACCGGATTGAACCGTTACTTGAGCTGAATTGTTTACCGTAAACGAACATGCATTCATATCTTGGTTCAAAACTAAATTTCCGTTTACAATCGCTGCCACGTTATCTACCGGACGACCGTTTGACCAAGATGTTCCATTCCATATAGAAGTAATATCACCACAAACTAAAGGAGTTGTATCGGTTGAACAAAACGTAATTCCCCAACTATTGATGGTACCTCCATCAGCATTAAATCCATCAAAAACCCTTAACGTCCATATCCCTTGAGTGTTTTGTCCGATAAAATTGGATAATGGTTGAACGGGTATCAACGTGCCGGAAATAACTGGAGTGGATCCTTGGCAAGTTAATGTTATTCCGTTATCGTCAAATGTTGCAACAGCATTATCTGCATTACCACATTGTCCTGTAAATAATTGTACTTGTGTTCCGATTGGACTAATCAAGGTTACGGTTAAATCACTAATCCAAGTATGCGTAATATTTAGGGTTACTGTTAACTTATCAATAGTTTGGTTATTTTCAACCGGAATGGTTAACGTAGAATTTACAGTAGGTGTTCCGGATGCTGAAATAGCTATGGGTACGTTAGTTGAATTTACAATAGGACTACAAACTAACCCGCTACCTGTAGTAAAACGGAAAGGAGCACTTAAAACACCTTGGCAACCGCTATTTTTAGGTAATACTCTCCAAAAATAGTTGGTATTTTCATTTAAACCTGTAGCAGTATATTGATTTGTTAATACATTTTGATTAACAAGAATGGTGTTGAAATCAATGTCTTGAGCCAATTGAAAATCATAGTTTGTAGCGTTTGCATCATTATTCCATTGAATGGTCACTGAATTTGAAGAAACTCCTATTGCTAAATTTACCGGTGAAACTGCAATAGTATCTTCAAAGTTGGCATTTAAAACCTCCACATATAAATTCACTGTTTTAGTAATAGCACCGGAAGTTCCGGTTACAACCATTTGATAAATTCCCGGAACGGCAGAACCGGTGTTGGTTAATTGCAATTGTATAGAACCATCTGTTGATATACTATTTGGCGTAAGTGAAGCTGTCGTTCCTGCCGGAAAACCGGTTACAGAAAAAGAGGTTGTACTACTAAAACCTCCAATTGTAGAATAATTTAACGTATAAATTGCTTCTTGACCTTGACAAATCGATTTGTTTTGACCGTCAGCTTGCCCATTATAAGCTAAAGCAAACGTAGGCGAACTACTTGCAATAGTAAAATTAGTATTGGAAACATCTAAAAATATATGTTGATGTCCTCTAACCATAATTCTGTTTTGTGTTCCGGTATTAGCAGGAATTGTCACGGTTTCTGAACCATCATTTGGCACTTTGCTAGCTAATAAAATAGGGAAACTAGTTCCACCATTTGTAGATAAAAATATATCCACACAAGGCGAATTAACTCCGTTTGCTGTTGTTCCGGCAACATCCCAGGTAACATTCTGATTACTACCGGTAGCCCAAGAAACATTTGTGTTAGGAGAATTTACCACAAATGGTCCGGCCGCAGCGTTAACGGTTACTAGCATTAAATCTGAATTGGTCTGACCATTTCCCGCAACGTTATCTCTAGCAACAACCGAAAAATTCATAGTTCTTGATACAGATGGTACCACTTCCCAAGTATTTGCAGTTGCTCCGGTTAATATAGTTGTCATATTTGGGAAATAACGAGAAGGAGAAATGGTTCCAGTTAGCGACCTAAACATTGGTCCTGCCGGTCTTGTTGCTGTTGGTGCAGCATTCGAAGAAGGGTTTTCAGGGTCTCGTTGTTCCCAAGTGTACAATAGAGTATCACCATCAGGGTCAGAACCTTCTGCGGTTAATACAAAAGCTGTACTTCTTGGTATGGTGTAATCCAAACCTGCTGAAACCACAGGTGTTTGATTCGCAATTGGTGTATTTACTGAACAACTCCCGTTAGCAGATTTGACATACGCCATAATATCACGAATATTCACATAAGCAAAATAAGCATCACTATTTGACTGAACATTTGCTGCACAAATTCCGGCATAACCCATAATGGTAGAAGCACTTCCGGGTTCTACTTCTGTTTGTCCGCTTCCGGAACGACAGGAAGAATTACTTTGGGTATGATAACCTCCAAATTGATGTCCCATTTCATGTGCTACATAATCAATATCAAAAGCATCTCCGGTTGGATTGGCTCTTCCGGTATAACCTCTACCTTTATGAACACCTGTTTGGGAAACTGCACGACAAACGCAACCTATGCAACCTGCATTTCCTCCTCCGGTTGTGTTGAAGTTATGACCAATGTCATAATTATTTACACCAATAACACTATCTAATGTTTGAGCTGTGGTCGTATTCCATTCATTGCTCCAAGGGTCTGAATTCGTAGCTCCTAAATAAATTACTGCATCATTGTTCCCCACAAAAATCATGGTAATCCCTAAATCAATTTCATAAACACCATTTACACGGGTCATCGTAATAGCCATTTGAGCTTGAATATTAGCTTTTTGTTGAGCAATGGTTCCGGTTCCGGCAAAAATATTTCCATATTCTGCAGTACACGATTGAGCAAGACGATAAGTACGCAATGTGTTATCATCCGTATTAAAAACATCATAAGCAAAAGCATTTCTGTCTAATTCTGTCGAAGGAAGTAAAATTCCTTCTTCTGTCAAACATTCAAAATTTGTTTGATTTGAAACTAAATCAGCCTTTTTATAAACAATATAATACTGTTGATTTTCGGTGTATGGATCAATAAATGTTGTGCTTGTTTTGGAAGAAAAGGTCATACAATGTAATCCAAATTGTGTTACTGAAAAACGGGCAACAGCGGTTGGATCATCAATTCCTTGAGCCGCATACGACTTTATCATAGGAAATTTATCTGCTAATTCTTTTTCCATGATGGGTGTTTCCATAACATGAAATCGTTCAATAACACCATCTGCATTAGGTAAAAGAATTTCATGAGAAGATCTCCCGGAAAATTGTCCTCTGACGGGAGCATTCTGTAATTGTTCTCTGAAAACAACACTATTTAAGGAAAAAACCCGATAAGAATTTGGGGTACTGCTTCTATTCGTTTTTGGAAGTGTCTCTGAAATATTTTCTGCAACCTGCCATGGGTTTTGACGCTGAGCATAAACAGAAAATACCCCAAAAGCGAGTAGCAAAAGGGTAATTTTTTTCATTTTATTGGAAATTTAGTATCCAAATATAGTGTTTTATTGTGAAAATTTTAACTTTTTAACTAAAATTATCCAACTTTATTCCGTTTTCAAAATGAACACCAACAAAAAAACCCGCATTAAACGGGTTTTATAATAAATTTAGTGTGGTTTATTTTAAAAATACTTTTCGAGTAATTAACTGTCCGTTTTCCAATTCAATTTTTATTAAAACCGCTTGTTTAGTTGTTAATAGATTAAGTTCAATTTCTTGTTGTTTGATTGCATTTTTATTCAATACATTTCTTCCCAACAAATCAAATAGCTGAACTTGTTCAATATTTTCTTGAAACGATTTTATATGTAAAACACCGTTTTCTGCCGAAATAATTTTAACGTCGTTGTCAAGCGATGAAATAGGATTTACATTTAAGGTTTCGTTTGCAAATTTTAAAACAAATCGATCATCAGTTACTCCTATTGAAGCGGTAAATTGATACGGACTTTCTTTTAAATTGTGGGTTATACCTAATAATTTATCTTCTAAAAAAACGGGAACAGAAGAATTGATAGGTTGGAATGCACCAATAGCAATAGAATACATTCCGGCTTGAGCGGCAAAGAATCCCAACTCAACTTGGTCTTCCAGTGAATGTGGTAAAGATCGCCCTTGAATTACAAAAGGTTTGTTGTTAATTAACGAATATAGCTTTGTAGTTCCGTCTAATTTAGTACTTGCATCATACAATCGGTCTTTATCATTAGTTGCTCCATCTACATAACCAATCCCTGTTCGAACTGCTTTACCGGAAGATGAGACAATATCTAACCAAATTTTTAAATCCGATGTTCCTTCTATAGATTGCTTGGCCGGTGCCGGTTTAAAAAATTGGCTGTTGTCATATGACGCGTTGCGAAGACTATTTTTGAAGATTACTTGTTCTGTTGTTTGAGGTCCATCATTCATCAAGACAAAAAACGATTGTCCGGAAGCGATATACCCCGCAAAACCACTTGGTCCGCTTACTGTCATGGTACCATTGTAAACAATATAATCATTTGGATCATAGTTATAAGCAAAATTCCCATAAAAAGGATCGTTTTGTAAAAGTGAAGGATCTAATCCATGTGTCCATAATCGAACCGAACCTTCAATATTGGTATTATCCGTTAAGAAATCCAAGGCACTAATAGCAGATGGATAAGGATTTCCAATCAAATTGAAATTATCATCATCAGCTGTTACTGTAATGGCAGGATTGGTTGGACTTGGATAACCTCCGCCCGTATAATTTCCTCGTGAGATATCCACCGGAATATACCCATTATGCAGTCTTCCCACAAAATTGGTACTGAAAGGTGCAGGAGTGTTTGTATAAGCATTAGGTGCTCTGATGATATAACCATTTCCTCTCACCATATTTTCGTTGGCTACTTGCCAGTTTCCGAAATTACCCCCTGTGGTTGGGTTCCATTTGAAATGAAGTGAAGCCGAAGTTCCCGGAGAAACACTTAATAAAGGAAAATTTTCAACCGGAGAAGACCAGTATACATAATCTAAACGTTTGATAACCGTTGCTTTTGAAACCGTTACATTGTTACCGGCATTAACGGCATAATCATCTTTTTGAATGATACTTCCACCATTTTGAACATTTAAGGTTCCATTATTGGTAATTCTACCGCCTATTTCTAAATACCCACTAGGCGTAATGTTGACTGTTCTAGCTGAGTTAATCAAACATTCACAGGCTGTTACATTACCGTGAGTAGTAGTATTATAATTCCCAGCAAAGGTTGCTCTTGTTTGTGAATTAGGTACTGATGGCGACCAAGCTGTACCATTCCAAACGCTTGAAACCGGCAAAGTACTTCTGATTTGAATATCATCAATTACCCAAATCTCCGTATCTAAGTCATTCTCCAATTCAATTCTAACTTTTAATTGAGAAGTAATAGGTAAATTATTTATTGTTATACTTCTCGGACCAGTATTAGTTGAATTAGATGTAGAACTAATTTGAGTAGGGATATCAATTCCTTTATATGGACCCGTAAAAGCTCCTGGAGAGGCTAATGACCATATTGAATTATTACTTCCTTTGATGATTAATTCTTTAGACCAAGTTACCCCATTATCAATACTGATGCTTACGGTAACCCAATCTGAAATATCTAAACCTTGTGTAGTATTTGTACTAAAAGCACCTAAACTAAATTGTAATCTAGCCTCATTATAAAAGGTAAGATCAACAGGATCAAAATCTAAAATCACTTTTGCTTTTGGATCAAAAGTGGTTGGATATGGACCTCTTACTTGTAAACTATTTGCTGTAATAAACATATTTGTAGTAGAACCTGCTGTCCTACTGTTTCCATAGTTAACTCCTCCTCCAACAACAGGAAGATTCCCACCATTTTGAGTCGAAACAGTATATGGCCATGTTGCAGTACCCTCAAAATTTTGGTTTCGAATAGTTGAAAACCCTGTAAAAGTACATTCATCAAAATCAATTCCAACACCTGAAATTGTAAAAACATAAGGGTTTTTTGAAGGTACATTGTTTTGAATGGTCACAATCGCTTCTCTATACCCCAACACAGACGGATCAAACGTAATAACCAATGTTGTATTATTACTTGGTGTTACCGGAGTAGTTGGAACTGTTGTGATAGAAAAATCTGCGGCATTTGGCCCTGTGATGGTTACCGGTAAAGTCAAATTTAAATTATCACCACCATAATTTATGATGTAAAAACTTCTGGCTCTTGTTGCTAATGTCACATTTACATTTCCAAAATTGGTATGATTAGTTAAAGAAGTCGTTGTACTTCCCGGTATAATGATTTGACCATTACCAATTACATCAATTTGAGGAGCAAGTCCAGTTCCTTGGATGGTAAATGTATATGGGTTTTCATCAGAATCATTATTGGCAATTGAAACGATAGCCGTTCGAACTCCGCCTGCTAGAGGCTCAAAACGAATTTCAAAAACCAAATTATTCCCAGGATTTATGGTTGCAGCCGGTTGAGCCACGACTGTAAAATCAGCTGCATGCGTACCGGAAATCACTACTCTTGGTGTTCCCGTTAGATTTAATACATTCGTGCCTAAATTTTGAATTCTAAAATCTTTTACTTGATTTGAGCCCAAGGCAATTGAAGCAAATAAGGTATTGTTAAACGCATTGGGAATCGTATTTCCATTTACAATATTATTTGTTCCGCTGGTTGCCCCTCGCACATTAATTTCTGGGCCTGGGTCTGTAATCGTTAAAATTAAGGTTTGAAAATCAGTCCCAGCACCATTTGTTGCTGAAATGGTAATAAAAAACGTACCTGTAGCCGTTGGTGTTCCGGTTAATTGACCGGTTGATGTATTTACACTCATCCAAGCCGGCATTCCGGTTGCATTAAATAAAGTAGGAGCGTTTAATGCTGTAATGGTATAAGTAAACGGAGAACCCACAAAACCGGAAGCATTTAAATCACTATTAATAACCGGAAATGAAGGCAACCCAAATGTGGCTGTTAAAGCAATATTGTCTAAACCAAATTCGTCACGATTATTTGATCCACTAACATCAGCACTATTCCAACGGATGTAAAAAAAATCTCCGGGTGCAACAGACAAACCGGTAATGGTTGTAGAACGAGAAGGGCTACTTCCTACTTGCACCCAACCCAAAGCATCAGCCACTTCAATAGATGTATAATTTAAAGCCGCCACCGGCGTATAGGTAGAATTGTCTGAAGAATAGGAAAAATTAAAACTATTTGCTCTGGCTTGGTCATTTCTCACAAACAAATCATACGATACTTCCATTTGATTAATGTACGCCGTACCATTGTTTTGAATTCGTAAAGTTAAGGTACCGGGTGCAAAATCACTACCTCCAGGTTGTATCATCAAACAAGGATTAGCCGCACTTTGTGGTGCACCGGTGTAGGCATAGAAACCACCAGTGGTTACAGAAGTAGCTATTACTCCTCTTGCGTGGTCATTTAAGGCCGTTCTTGTACCCCCAAATGTCAATAATCCTTCATTCCACCCAGAAGTTGCCCAAGCATCTGAATCCAATTGACCGGCAGTTGGCGTAGCTTGAAAACCGGCAGCAGTAAATACTCCATTTGAAACACCGGAAACAGTAGCAGAAAAATCTATCGTTTGCGAAGGAGTTCCTTCACTTAATTGTACTTGTCCCCAAGAAAAAACACTCAATAAAAGTGTAAGAAATAGAAATTTTGTTTTCATTTGAAAAATGATCGTTTTTTTGTTGCTTTTCATTTCAATAAAGCGGGTACAAATTTACGTCTAAATTACAGAATTTCAATACTTTTGCGTTACTAAATTATTAACAAAAAAAGAAACTTATTTATTTATTGAACTCACCATCAGACACTTCCTTACAAAATTTTCTTAAAAAGATGGAATATTATTGTTCCTATCAGGAGCGATGCCATGTTGAAGTGGAGCAAAAGATGTACCAATTGGCTATTCCAAAAGCTTTGCATGATAAAATTTTTGTGCATTTGATTGAGCATAATTTTTTAAATGAAGAACGTTTTGCGGAGTTATTTACCATTAGTAAATTTCATCAAAAAAGTTGGGGTAAAAACAGGATTGTTAATGAACTCAAAGCCCGGCATATTTCTACCTATCTTATTCAAAAAAGCATACAACAACTTTCAGACGAAGAATACCACAACACTTTTTTAACCTTAGCAGAAAAAACATGGACTTCGCTCACTGAAAAAAACAAACTGAAAAAGCAGAAAAAATTCTGTGATACCTTGTTGAGAAAAGGTTGGGAAATTGAGTTGGTTTTTGAACAAGCTAAATTATATTCTATTTAAATTTCTTTTCTTTTTGTTAAAACCAATTGACAATACTTTTCGTAGATAGAAATGTAGTTGCCCCAAACACTACCTCACTTTTTATTAACCTAAAATCAACACCAGTGTACTGAATCGTCGATTGCACTTATTTTTCAAAAAAAATGTAAGTATTTTCTTTTTCTATTATTTCTTTTTGAATTTTTTTTTAAAAAAATAAACTACTCTTTTTCAATTACTTAAATACCATTGAAAATATCGAAAACGTTTTCGAAAAAAGTAAGAATTAAATTATTTTAAAAAAATATTTGTGTATTTCATCGATTATTTATTACATTTGGTCGATAAAAACTAAAAAACAACATTCCAAACAATGAAAACAACATTACTTTCCCAAAATTTCATCGCTTTCATTCAACGAAGTTTTTCGATTGTAAGTCTTTTACTTATTTTATTTATCGGTGAAAAAAGTAAAGCACAATGTCCTGCAGCTGGAGACCAAGTATCCTATGGTATTGACCAATGGATTGGTTATGTATACGCGGACATTAATACCAGTAATCCTCCGACTAATACTTTTACAACAACGTATCGTGGTTTTATCACACAAACAGAAGTATTTAATCAAAATTTAGCAACCGGGACTTTGTCAGGTCCTAATTTGTGTGGTTCGTATTCTGATCGTTTCTCTATACGTTATCGCATGCGAAAAAACTTTCCGGCAGGAAACTACACTTTTTTAGTAGGCGGTGATGACGGTTACCGATTGAGTGTGAATGGTGGTTCGTCTTATCTTATCACCAATTGGAATGATCATAGTTATACTACCTCTACTGCTACCGTATTTTTGAGTGGTTCTGTTGATTTAGTTTTAGAATATTATGAACAAGGTGGCTTATCTCATGTTTCATTTGCTTATGGAAATTGTACTGCTCTTTCAACACAACCGGATTCTTTAACCGGACCTAGTAATGTTTGCCTTGGAAATTCTGTAACATTAACAGCAACAGGCGGAACACATGCCTTTGGTGCTGTTTATGAATGGGGAACCGGAGCTACAGTAGGTTCAAATATTATTGCCGGACAAAGTGGACAAACGTTTACTGTAAGCCCAACTGTAACCACAACCTACTGGGTAAGAAGAGTTGATATTGCATGTGGAAATACAACTGCGGGAAGAACAAGAACAGTTACGGTTGCTACACCCTCTTCTGCACCAACATCAATAACAGGAAACACAAACATTTGTTTAAGTAATTCAACTACTTTAACCGCAACGGGTGGAACTAATGGTTCTAACAGTGCTTTTCAATGGGGAATTGGCTCTACTATCGGTTCAAACATCATTGCAGGAGAAACCGGAGCAACATTAACGGTAAGTCCAACAACTACTACAACCTATTGGGTTAGAAGAAGAGATTCAGGAACTTGTGCAGGACCAACAAGCGGAGTTACAACTACTGTTACCGTAAATATTCCTCAGGGTGATCAAGTCACATACGGAAACGGTTCTTGGATTGGCTATGTTTACACCTATACGGATACAGCGGGCAATCCGCCTTCAAATGTATTTGAAACCTACAGAGGTTTTACTACACGCCCATTGACTTTTGATGTTGATTTAAGTTCAAATCCTATTTCAGGTCCAACCATTTGTGGTTCATATAACGACTATTTCGGTGTACGTTATTTACTTCAACATAATTTTGTGCCCGGTTATTATACATTTACCGTAGGTGGAGATGACGGATACAGATTAAGTTTAGACGGAGGAGCTACATTTATAGTAAGTAATTGGTCTGAACATGCCTATCAATCCTCAACAACAGCAAGTTTATTTTTAAGCGGCACTCAAAATCTTGTATTGGAATATTATGAAAGAGCTGGCTTATCAAGAGTTTCGTTTAATTTTACTGCTTGTACTAACTTTTCTACCGCTCCAACCTCTATTAGTGGCAATACTACTATTTGTGCATCATCCGGTGGAACAACTTTAACAGCTTCAGGTGGTAATCATGGAGAAAACGCAAACTATCAATGGGGAACCGGTTCAACAATTGGTTCTAACATTATTGGCGGACAAACAAGTGCCTCCATTTATGTTGACCCAGCAACCAATACAACCTATTGGGTAAGAAGAATTGGTGGTACTTGTAACATCACAACTGCCGGTGTAACAACAACTGTTAATGTAACAATTCGTTCCACTCAACCTACTTCTATTAGTGGTGGAAATGTTACTATTTGTAATGGTAATTCCGTAACATTGACTGCTAATGGAGGAACTTCCGGAACAAATGGCACTTTTCAATGGGGAACAGGAAATACACCAGGAGCGAATATTATTGCCGGAGCTACTACAAATACATTAACCGTTTCACCAACTTCTAACACAGTTTATTGGGTTAGAAGAGCAGATGGAGCTCCATGTAATGTGACAACCAATGCATTAAGTACTACAATAACAGTACAAACAGTCTCAACTGCTCCAACATCTATTAGTGGAAACACGAATTTATGTTCAACAGATGGTGGAACTAATTTAACCGCCATTGGTGGAACAACAGGTTCAAATAGAACTTTCCAATGGGGAACCGGTTCAGTAATCGGAGCAAATATAATTGCTGGTCAAATCAATTCCACTTTATATGTTAATCCAACTTCAACCACAACGTATTGGGTAAGAAGACAAGATGCTTCTCCATGTAATTCGTTTACAAACGGAGTAACACTTACTGTAAATGTAACCGTTCGTTCAACACAACCTTCATCAATTAGTGGTGGAAATATAACGGTTTGTCAAGGTAGTACTTTCACTTTAACAGCTACCGGAGGAACAATGGGAGGAAATGCAATTTATGAATGGGGAACAGGGTACAATGCCGGAATAAATACAATCGCAGGACAAAATGGTGCTACTTTAACAACAACTGCAGCCACAACAGGCGGTTATTGGGTAAGAAGAGTGGACGGAAGCCCATGTAATGTATCAACCGGACATACTACTACAACTATCACAGTTAATAGTGCATCAACAGCTCCTACCGGAATAAGTGGCGTAACTTCGTTATGTACAGGAACAGGTGGTACAACCTTAACTGCTACCGGAGGTTCAACCGGATCAAATGGCAGCTTTCAATGGGGAACAGGTTCTGTTGTAGGATCTAATATTTTATCCGGACAAAACAATGCATCCTTATACATTAATCCAACTACAACCACAACTTATTGGGTTAGAAGACAAGATTTAACCCCTTGTAATTCTGTTACGAGTGGAGTTGTTGTAACGGTAACTGTTGAAACTGCTCCAACTCAACCCACAACGATTTCATCAACAAGCACAATTTGTTCAGGTCAATCGGTTACGTTAACAGCAAGTGGAGGAACAATGGGAACAAATTCTGTTTTTCAATGGGGAACAGGAGCAACAGTTGGTAATAATATCATCGCGAATGAAAACGGAAGTACATTAACGGTTTCACCCACTTCTACAACAACCTATTGGGTAAGAAGAGTAAGCAATGGAACTTGTGGAACGATTACAAATGGTGTAACAAGAACAATAACCGTTACTTCTCCGGCAACCGCTCCAACATCTATAACCGGTGGAGGTTCACAAGCTTGTCCTGGAACATCAAGAACTTTAACGGCTACTGGTGGCTCAGGTTCAGTATTTGAATGGGGAACCGGAGTTGTTGGAACTAATATTATTGCCGGGCAAACCGGTGCTTCAATCAGTGTAAATCCAAATCAAACCACAACTTATTGGGTGAGAAGAGTTTTGTCTTCACCTTGTAGCGGATTTACTGATGCTGTTTCTACCACCGTTTCAATTACAGGAATTACTGGTGATTATACTGTTTTTGGTGATCAAGTTTGGAATGTTTATGGTTTTTCTAATGGTGATATCAACTTGGCAAATCCTAATTATGTAGGTTTCTATGTTGACAATCGTCTCAATTTAAACACACAAACCGGAACAAACGGTTGGAATTTAAATAATTCACCTTCGTCTTCTGCCGGTTGGAATGGTTGTACTGTTCCTAATGACAATTTTACTTTGTCTGCTAAAAGAAAAGGTTTCCCATGTGGAAATTATACCATCACTTTACCAGATTGGGATGATCAAGTTCGCGTAATTATTAATGGTAATCTTGTGTTTTCGTGTGATTCATGGTATGCAGCAAATTCATGTGTTGGAAATGTTGGAAACTTTTATTTAGATAGCGAAAGTACTATTGAAGTTAGAATAAGAGAATTTGGTGGTTTAGCGAATGTAAGTATGTCATTAGTTAAAACATCAATAGAACCAACTGCTCCAACAGGAATTAATGGAATTACAGCTATTTGTTCGTCTTCATCAACTACATTAACTGCTACAGGTGGTTCAGATGGAACAAACTCTCTTTATCAATGGGGTAAAGGTTCAACAGTAGGTGAAAATATTTTAATTGGAGAAACTTCATCATCTGTTACTGTTGATCCTACCTCTACAACTACTTATTGGGTAAGAAGAGTAGATATTTTGTGTAATACTTTTACTTCTGCTGCATTTGTAACGGTTACTGTTTTTGAAGAAACTGTTGCGGGAACGCTTTCATCCGGTGAAACCATTATTTGTAAAAGTAAATTACCCAATGCCATTTCATTAAACGGAAATATTGGTTCTGTAGTAAAATGGCAAAAAGCATCCAACAGTAGTTTTACTGTAAATGTTAGTGACATTAACTCAACAAATACAACTCTTACCGGTCCTGAAATTGAATATTTAACCGCCAACACATACATTAGAGCAGTAGTTCAAAATGAAACATGTGAAACTAAATATACCATTCCGGTATTAATTGAAATTCCGGATGCGGTTGTGTATAATGGAACTTGGCAAGGTGTTCCAGATGAAACAAAAAGTGTTATCATTCAGTCTAATTTAACCTTGACTCAGCCTTTACACGTGTGCTCATGTGAAGTAGCCGGAACTGCTATTTTAACTGTGAATTCTGGTGTTACGTTAACTGTAGAAGGTGACGTAACAGTTAGTAACTCTGCAGAACTAGTAATCAGAGACACAGGAAGTTTACTTCAAATCGAAAACAACGCGGTAAATACCGGAAAAATTACGGTATATCGTAAAACAACTCCAATGAAACCGGCAGATTATACCTATTGGTCATCACCGGTTAGCGATTGGAGGTTGAATCAACTTTCGCCAAACACGCCTTCAAATCGTTTTTATAGTTATAGTCCAACAATTGCCAATTGGGTTGTGCATACCGGAGGAAATGAAATTATGCAAGCTTCAAAAGGTTATATTGTAAGAGCACCAAATGGATGGAGTTTAACCAATGCTACGAATGGTATTTATGAAGGTACTTTTAAAGGCACTGCAAACAATGGAATAATTAATGTTCCTGTTATCAAAGGTGCACATACTTCTAATTTGATTGGTAATCCATATCCATCAGCAATTGATATAGATGAATTCATTTTAAATCCGGCAAACGCAGCAATATTTGATGGAACAATATACTTATGGACACATAA
Source organism: Flavobacteriales bacterium (assembly GCA_017302935.1). Lineage (GTDB taxonomy): Bacteria > Bacteroidota > Bacteroidia > Flavobacteriales > Flavobacteriaceae > Flavobacterium. The sequence goes on from JAFLBT010000009.1 coordinate 18,167, forward strand.
TACTGCTATTAGTAGTTCAATTCCCGGAAATTATGTGTACAATTATACTAGCGATGATTATGCAAGTTATAATTTAACAGGCGGAGTAAAATCTGCAAGTACAGCTATTACAGGTGGAGTTGAGCCTTCCGGAAAAATTGCTTCCGGTCAAGCATTCTTTATCGATGTAAAAAGTTCTTTGCCAAACGGAAATTATACTGGTGTGTTCAACAATCAAATGAGAATTGCAGATGAAAACAACCAATTTTTCAGAACTGAATTGCCAAAATCAACAGAAGCAGTAGAAAAAAATCGTTTATGGTTAAATATTTTCAACACTGGTGGTGCTTATCATGAAACTCTTTTAGGGTATGTTCAAGGAGCAACTAACGAATTGGATTATGGTTATGATGGTAAATTTATCAATGCCGGAAACTTTGTAAGTATCTATTCTGTCTTAAATACTGATAAATTGAGCATTCAAGCTAGAGCATTACCATTTAATCAACAAGAAGTTATTCCAATAGGATATCGTTCTTCAATTACTGGTCAGATGGGTATTTCAATTGAGAAAAAAGATGGATTCTTTGCGAACCAAACGGTCTTCCTACATGATTATGTATTAGGTATAACGCATAATTTAACAGAAGGTCCTTATTGGTTTACCGCTCAACAAGGCACATTCGATACCCGCTTTGAATTGCGTTTTGTAGATGGAACATTGAGTATTGATCAACCAATTAACCAATCTTCAAATGTTCAAATTGTGGGTCAAAACAATGTATTGGAGATTAAATCAAATACAACATCTATTGATTCCGTTTATATTTATGACGTAACCGGAAAATTACTAAGAACTGAAAAAGAAATTCAATCTAATCAATATCTTTCAAAACCACTTTATATTGCCAATCAAGTTGTCATTGTAAAAGTGGTATTAGAAAACGACCAAATTATCACGCAAAAAATAGCCTTTTAGCCCCAATTAAAAGCCTACATTGCTTAACCTGCTAATTTATTTAGCAGGTTTTTTTATACTTGTATTTTATAAAGTTTCAATATTATCTAAAATGATACTTTAAACCAAACAATACACTCCCTTTTGGCATGGGAACAGAAGTGTTTTCAGAATAATCTGCATTAAAAACATTTTGAACTAAAATACTTGCCTCCCAATTGTTATGACGATAACTTGTATTAAAATCATATACATTGTAGGCAACTCTTGATGTACGCTCTATGTAGCGATAAGCAATATTTTGATTAAATCCTTTAAATAAGTTGATATTATATCCCATCATTACCTGATGACGCATAGAATTGATTCCGTTTTTTGAAATTAAATTGGTATCTATTGAATCGTCAATATAGGTGTAACCCAATTGCAATTGATGGTTAATTTTTTGTGTGGAAAAAGTATATTTCAATGCCGTTTCAACTCCTCTAGTTTCCACATCAATATTCACCGGTTGCCATAAATCTTCACTGGATGCTCTTCTGTAATCTATAAAGTTTACTGTTTCTCTATTGAATAATGCCGCCATAAAATCGATGCTATTTGTGTGGTATTTGAATCCTACTTCTTGAGCAAAAGCACGCTCGGCTTGTAAATTCGGATTTCCTAAGGTAGCCGGATCACTATAATTTAAATCCGTATAGGTTGGTACTCGATACGTATATCCAACATTGCTATACATTCTTAAATTTTCGGAAACTTTTACTCCAATATCTAAACCCGGAAATGCTCTATTGTCAAAATCAGAAAAATAAGAAAACGCCACACCGGGAGTAATATCAAGAACACTTTCAAATAAGCTGAACCGATGCTCTAAAAACAAGGTAGCAATTTCACGTTCTGCATCTCCTAAATTATTACTTTGAATCATGTATTTTGAAAATTCTAACCCAATTCCTGTTGTTCCTAACGAAGATTGGTACGCTCCATTTAACTCCGCCGCTATTTTGTTTGTAATGTGTAAATTTCTATAAATAGACGGATTCGTTCTGATAAAAATGTATTCGTCTTGGTTTCTTCTCCAATATAATCGTGGTTTCCAAGTAAAGTTACCGTTTTTTATTTCGGTGGAAAGTCCTATCAAACTCGCTTGTGTCACTTCATACGGCAATGCTGCGGGATTAGTTACTCCATAAAAATTTTGAGCTCCAAATTTCCGTTCTGAAAAAGCGGAAATCAAATTGATGGGCAATTTATTTTTATTAAACTGACTTCTTAACACATAATTGGTATTATCAAAGTCGGTATTTTTTCGATAGCCTTCAGAAGATTGTTTGGAAAAATGTAAAATATGGTTGCTGTTTTCCAGATTCACTGCACCGGTAATTTCAGCGATGAACTGTCCGAAAGAACCACCATGCATCTTTGCAATCAAAGAACTTTCTAACTGGTCTTTGGTTACAATATTAACGGCACCAGTAAATGCGTTTTGTCCAAAAACCCTTGCAGCAGGTCCTTTGATAATTTCGATGCGTTTAATTACTTCAATTGGGAGAGCTAAATTTAAGGTATGATGTCCGGTTTGCGGATCATCCAATTTGATACCGTCAATTAAAAGTAAGGTTTGGTCAAATCCACCACCTCTAATATATAAATCAGCTTGCATACCATTTAAACCTTGACGTCTTACATCTACTCCTGCTATGTATTGAAGTGCATCAGCCAAGTTATTTACCCCTGCTTTTTTGATGTCTTCAGAAGTAATAATTTGAATGGTTCTTGAATTTTCTTTAAAAGGTAAATCAATTCGTGTGGAAGTAACCACTACTTCGCGGAGTGAATCTGTTTTTTGTAAATTCTCTTGAGCCACTCCAAAAAAAGTAGCGGTAAAAAAAGTAAGTAAACAAAATCTATTTTTCATTTTGAAATGCATTGTGTTAATAAAGCGGTGCAAAATTCGTAACTTTCCGGACGATTAAACTAGTCCAGTTTTAAAATGAAAGATAGTCCGGTTAACGAATTGCTAAAAACAGTCATTCAAGTTGATTCTACAAATAATACCCCGATATATATTCAGATGGCCCAACAAATCATCAATGCCATTCAGCGGGGATATTTAAGCACCGGAACTGCTTTGCCGGGAACCCGAACATTTAAGACCTTATTCAACATTCATAGAAATACAGCAGTGGCAGTTTATGATGAATTGGCCTCACAAGGTTGGGTTGAAATGATACCCAATAAAGGTACGTTTATCTTAGACCCAAAACCACATAAAAAGAAAATAAAAGCCCTTTCTAACTCGATTGTAGATGCATTTCACTATCCTCAAAGAAGTGGTTTCCCGTTTGAACATTCGTTTCATTTATCTTCAACTAATGAATACTCAGAGGCCAAATTTGTTTTGAACGACGGTCAACCTGATTTACGATTGCATCCTATGCATGAATTTTCAAAATGGTATAGTACTTCGATGAAAAGAAAATCTATTATTACGAAATGGAATCCAAGCGTAAAACAAAAACATACTCTTTTTGAAAATCAATTGTGCAACTTTTTGAATGCTTCCAGAGGATTTTATGTGCAACATCAGAACGTAATGAATACCCGAAGTACAGAAATGAGTTTATACATTATATCACAATTGCTGTTGCGTAAAAATGATATTGTATTGGTTGGTCAATTGAGTAATTACAAAGCGAACATGATCTTTCAAGAAGCCGGAGCCACTATTATTCCGATACCGGTTGATGAAAACGGAATGAACATTGAATTTATTGAAAAACATTTTACAAAAGGAAAAATTCGTTGTGTCTATATAAGTACAAATCGCGATTATCCTTCTACTCAAACATTAACAGCTGAACGAAGAATTCAATTGCTTGCACTTGCAAATGCATTTCAATTTGCCATTATTGAGGATGATTTTGATTATGATTTTCAATTTGATGGTTCGCCTATGTTGCCAATGGCCAGTGCAGATGCAAATGGAATGGTGATTTATTTAGGGAAATTAGGTCAATCCTTATTCCCCAGTTTTCAAACCGGATTTGTTGTAGCTCCTGAAAATGTTATAACAGAAGCTAAAAACTATTTACAAATGCTTGACCAACAAGGCGATTTGATTCAGGAACAACTGTTATCTGAATTGATTTATGAGGGAGAAATACATCGGTTACTTAAAAAGAACAGTGTTACCTATAAAAGAAGGCGGGATGTGATTTGCGAGGGTTTGAAAAAACATTTTAACGATGCCATTCAATTTAAAAAACCTTCTGGAGGATTAGCCATTTGGATTCACTTTGTTCCTTCTATTTCATTACTTCAATTAGCTGAGGAAACCTCCAAACTTGATTTATTTTTACCAAAAACCATTTTATATCAAGATAAAAATACTTGTGCCATTCGATTAGGATTTGGTCATTTAAATGAGGAAGAAATTGAAATAGTTCTTCAAAAATTAAAAACAGCTTATTTGACTATTACTTCTTAAAACAAAAAAGCCCCACAATTGTGAGGCTCATTTTATTGATATAAAAGTATTAATCCGCTAATACAATTACTTTATTGCTTTTCATTTCAATGGTTCCTGAAGCAATTTCAAGGGTGTAATTTTGATCATTAACCTTTGTAAACTTTCCGGCAACTTCTTTATTGAATTTAAAATTAGGAGCCGTAATTTTTACCGTTCCTTGTTTTAAAATAGAAACAATTGGTGCGTGATTATTCAAAATTTGAAAAGAACCGTCAACACCTGGTAGAGTGATGGCTGTAATTTCGCCTTTGAATAAAGTGGCTTCTGGTGATACTATTTCTAAAATCATTCTTTTAGTGATTAGTGATTAGTGATTAGTAATTAGTGTACACTAACTACAAACTACTAACTGATTACGCTTCTGCTAACATTTTTTGACCGGCTTCAATTGCATCTTCGATAGTTCCTTTCAAGTTGAAAGCCGCTTCCGGAAGATGATCTAATTCTCCGTCCATAATCATGTTGAATCCTTTGATGGTATCTTTAATATCAACTAAAACTCCAGGAATACCTGTAAATTGCTCTGCAACGTGGAACGGTTGAGACAAGAAACGTTGCACACGACGAGCACGAGATACAGCTAATTTATCATCTTCTGATAACTCTTCCATACCAAGGATAGCGATGATATCTTGTAATTGTTTATATTTTTGAAGAATTTCTTTAACTCTTTGTGCACAATTGTAATGCTCATCACCTAAGATAAGTGGAGTTAAGATACGAGAAGTAGAATCCAAAGGATCCACCGCAGGATAAATACCTAACTCAGCAATCTTACGAGACAATACAGTTGTTGCATCTAAGTGAGCAAATGTTGTTGCCGGAGCAGGGTCAGTTAAGTCATCCGCAGGTACATATACTGCTTGTACAGATGTAATAGAACCTTTTTTAGTTGACGTGATACGCTCTTGCATCGCACCCATTTCTGTTGCTAAGGTTGGTTGGTAACCTACCGCTGATGGCATACGCCCTAAAAGGGCTGACACCTCAGAACCTGCTTGGGTAAAACGGAAAATGTTATCAACGAAGAAAAGAACGTCTTTTCCTTGGTCTGAACCAGCACCATCACGGAAATACTCCGCAATAGACAAACCTGATAAGGCTACACGAGCACGAGCTCCAGGTGGTTCATTCATCTGACCGAATACGAAAGTAGCTTTTGACTCTCTCATACCCAATTTATCAACTTTAGACAAATCCCAACCTCCATTTTCCATAGAGTGCATGAAATCTTCACCATATTTAATAATTCCTGACTCTAACATCTCACGAAGTAAGTCATTACCTTCACGTGTTCTCTCTCCTACTCCAGCGAATACAGAAAGACCACCGTGACCTTTTGCGATATTGTTAATCAACTCCTGAATCAAAACTGTTTTACCAACACCAGCACCACCAAACAATCCAATTTTACCACCTTTTGCATAAGGCTCAATCAAATCGATTACTTTAATTCCGGTAAATAAAACTTCTGTAGAAGTAGATAAATCTTCAAATTTTGGAGCCGGACGGTGAATGGAAACACCATTGTCACCTGCTTTTGGCAAATCACCTAAACCGTCAATTGCATCACCAATTACATTAAAAAGTCTTCCGTAAACATCTGCACCAATTGGCATTTGGATTGGAGCTCCTGTTGCCACCACTTCTGTACCTCTGCTCAAACCATCTGTTGAGTCCATCGAAATGGTTCTAACGGTATCTTCACCAATATGTGACTGAACTTCTAATACTAATTTTGAACCATCTTTTTTAACGATTTCTAATGAATCATAAATCTTAGGTAATTCGGCATTTTTAGAATCGAATATAACGTCTACAACCGGTCCGATGATTTGGGAAACTTTTCCTACTACTTTTGACATTGCTTATGTATTTATTTAATAGCTGTTTATGTTTAAAAAAAACATCCTCTTTTTTCGAGTGCAAAGATAATTTTTTAAAATATAAAATCAATAGCAAAAGGCTATTTTTTTTAGGATTTTTTGAAGCATTCGAATAACATTTTTAAATTGCTTATCAATACATCAATAAAAAAACCACCTTAGTCAGGTGGTTTTTAAAAAGATATTTTATTTTACTTAGAAATTGTCTGGATTAGCAGGATATAGAATTCTATATTTTCCAACATTTATACTTTTAAAATTAGAACCATAGGTTTCGTTAATGGCTTCAATAAATTTGGTTGCTATCAAAGCATATCCTCTTGGACTTGGATGTACACCATCTAAAGAAAATGCACCACCAGTTACATAACTTGATGTAATAGTGAAATTATTAGCTGTAATTCCACCATTAGCAACTTGATTCAAGAATGCATTAGCGTCAACAAAAGCTAGACCTTTAGAAGTTGCAATAGCTCTAATAGAGGCATTGTAAGCATCTGTAGCTGTTTTAATTTCACTGATTTCGTTTTTACACAAAACCCAATTGTCAGCTAATGGTACTGAAACTCCATTTATTTGTGCGGGATTTCCTCCTACCAAAGTACCAATGAATGTTCTGGCTGGTAAAACAATTAAATCTTCAGCGGTGGCTTGTCTAATTGAAGGAATACCAAATGCAGTTAAGTTGGTTAAATAACTGTCTGTCATAACCACCGCATTATTAGAAGATGCTGAAAATACAATTCTTCTTTTGGCAACCTCTTCAGCACTTAACAATCCATTTGATTGAGCAAATAGCAAACCATTGTTGTAGGCAGCAAAACCAGCGTTCAATTGTGCTGCACTAGTTTCATTTAAAGGCACGGGATTATAAGGAACTGTTGTAAAAAACGGAATGCTTGTTACATAAGGTAAATTTGCTACAACTCCTTTTGCTCCATTGGCAGTTAATCCTTCAACCAAAGTTGTATACACATTTCCAAACACATTTGGGTCTGTAATATCATTCGGTCCATAAGTAGCAGGATTTAAATTTCCTGTTTGGTTAGTACCGGAACCACCTGATGTCGCAAATGATAATATATCATTGTTGCCAATCCATAAAGAGAAAAATGTTGCATTTTGAGCCGTTGCATCAGCCAAAACTGTAGTGCTAGGCGAAGAAGCAAAACGAACAAAATACGGATTAGATTGACCGGTTGCTACTCCAGCTACGTTTCCATAGCCAGGAGCTAATAAATGGTAACTCTTTGCACCGGGAATACCCATATTGTTGAATGGTCCCGATAATACTGATGAAACTTCGGTTGTTGGCACACCACTTACAGGAGCAGGGCCAGAACCATTAAAAAACAATCTTGGTCCAGAAATAACATTTCCTCCTAAAAGTAAACCTCCGGTATTATCACTCATGAATGGAATAGTAAAATCCCCTCCACCTACAAGTGCAAACTGATCTGCTAAAATAGCAGGATAAGAATTTTTTTGTCCTTCGATAAACAGTGCATTATCGCTAAACCCAGCAGTAAGGGAATTTCCAAGTGCAATATATTTGGAGAAATCAGCAGAACCAGCTGTTAACGGCAAACCATCAGCAGTATCATACTTGATAACTTCATCATCTTCACTACATGCCATTACGGTTAAGGCAACCAATAATAGCCATTTGTTATTTTTAATCATAGTTTTATATTTTTATTATTGATTGATTGTTAATCCAACAAAAAATTGTTGCCCTACAGCACCTGCTCCTAATACTTGGATATATTCATTACCTCCTAAGTTAGTTGCACCTACTTTAACTACCGTTTTTAAACTTGGAATATTATAATTGATTTGAGCATCAACTACAGTCATTTCTTTAATCATACCATCAACAAAGGTAGATTGCCATAAATATTCACTACTCCATCTTGCACTTACATTGAAGCCAAAGTTTTTGAATAATTTATCATTGCTGATTGAACCTTTTACTCTATGTTTTGGAGTGTTAAAGCCTGCTTCAAAACTTGGGTCTTTTGCTTGGTCAAAATCAAATTCAGCAAAATTATAGTTGGCAGCAAATTCAAAATCTTTGTAGAATTTTGTTGAAATTCCAGCACCAAATCCTAATGATTTAATTTCGATGTCTGTGTTGGTATATAATTGATAATTTCTTGTATTACCTGTTGTTAATGCATGAATAGATTGGAATCCAGAGTCTGTTGGTCCACCACCAATATTTGGTGAATCTTGAGCAGTACCATATAAAGGAGCTACTACAGTAAGGTTTCCAATGAAATCATTATAAATATTATAGTATCCATTAATATCATAAGCAAAATTGCCTACTTGACCTCTATAACCCAACTCAAAAGCTTTAACTGTTTCAGGTTTTACTAAACCAACATCAGTTCTTCTTAATAAAGCAGCAGCAGCAATAGGGTCAGTTCCTGCTAAAGCAGCAAATTGTTGAGCAGAAGCAGCTGTGTATGAATTATAATATGCGTTTTGTCCTGTCATTACTGAAGTTGTTCCTCCAGCAAAAGCTTGTCCAACTGCAGTGTTTACTGGCAACACTTCTCTGTAACGATCTAAGTTATCAGGAGCAGAACCAATTAACACAGCATTACCCACGTTAAATCCAATATATTGATCTTGAGTTGTTGGGTTTCTGAACCCAGTTTGAAAAGAAGCACGGAAATTGTGGTTTTTTTGTTCCCCAGCCGAATAAACTACAGATACTCTTGGAGAATAATTTCCATCAAAATTTTGGCTTTTATCATAACGAACAGAACCTGTTAATTTAAGTCTATCCTCCATTAATTTCTTTTGAATTTGCGTATAAACACCATATTCATCATATCTAATTCCACCAAACTCAGGAGTATCAGTATAAATTCTTCCAAATGAATTTAAATCATATCTTCTGTACGAACCTCCAATTTGAATTTCAGCAAATTTTACTAAATCTCTAAAATTATAGTTAGCATCTGAATGATAAATTTTTGAATTATCAACTAATTTAGAACCCGTTAAAACATCTGGATCAGCCGTTACTTGATTAAAAGCATTGATATATTCTGGGGTACCAGGTAAAAATCTTCCTGTGTCTGCAACATTTCTTGCTGCAGCATGTGCTTGGTCCGGTGTAGCACCATTTAATGTTGATTGAACATAAGCTCCTGCATATTGACCAAACCAAACTCTATCTTCTTTCCATTTTCTATTAATATTAATGGCAGTAAATTCCATATCGTAGGATTTTCCTCCATCTTCAGAAGTAACATAACCTCTCACAAAGAAATTTTTACCCATGATTTCCAATTTGTGTTGGGCCATTTGGAAGCCATTTAAGTAATATCTGTTAGCTCCTTGATAAACAGTATTTCCAAAACCGAATTTACTTTGCCAAATAACCTCAATATCTTTAGCCCACTCTGTTGATGATGTAGCCCAAGGTCTCACATGCAAAGAAAAATCTACTTTAGCATTTCTTACTTTGTTATCAGTAATATCTACTTCGTTATATCCAGTTCTTGAAACTTCCATATTAGGTAAAATAGCATTAAAAACTGAAAATTGTGCTGGAGTAATAGCACCAACATTTAAAAGTCCAGATGCAACGCTTTTTATATTAGTTCTAACTACATCACCATAAACATTAATACCATCATAATTTGGATCATTTCTATCAATTCCTACTTTGTTTACTAAATCCTTATCTCTGTAATCAGTTGCATACCAATCAGTTCCGCTCATAAAAGTGAAGTTAGCTTTTGCAGCAAAATGAGGTGTAAAAGCTTTTGCTACTCTTACTCCATAATCATAGTATAAATTATTTCCGGCTGCTTGTTGGCTTGTTTGTCCAACTTTAGCATAAGCACTTACACCTTGATGAGTAAAAGGACTTTTACTATTCATGAATAAAATACCATTGAATGCATTTGCTCCATAAAGAGCAGATGATGCTCCAGGCAATAATTCTACACTAGCAACATCAATTTCAGAAATACCGATTAGGTTTCCTAACACAAAGTTCAATAATGGAGAGGAATTATCCATCCCGTCAACCAATTGCATAAAACGAGTGTTAGCTACTGTAGCAAAACCTCTGGTATTGATTGATTTAAAAGACATACTACTAGTATTCATGTGTACCTCTTTTAAATTTTCCAATCCATCATAGAAAGAAACCGATGCCGACTTTTTAATGTCTCTTACACTCATTCTTTCAATGGTTACCGGAGATTCTCTCACTCTTTCAGGAGCTCTGGAAGCTGAAACAACGATTTCATCTAATCGAGTTTCTTCTTCCGTTAAAACTGCACTAATTTTTTGGTTTTTTGTTTTTACTTCTACTGTTTGAGTAGCAAAACCAATAGAAGAAATTTCTACTGAAAAGGGCGGGTTTTTTTGTGTGGTAAGGGAAAAGTTACCATCAAAGTCAGTAACAGTTCCGATGGCTTCACCAACAATTTTGATGTTTGCCCCCGGAATCGGTTGGTTTGACTTGTCAACAACTGTCCCTGTAATTGTTGTTTGAGCAAATGAAATGCTACAAAAAAACAAAGTCAAAATAAAGTAATACACTTTCATAAAGTTAGAGTTTTGTTAGTTTACGATACCAAAATACAACTATTTTTGAAATTAATAAAAAAAGTGAAATAAATTATGCTTTTTTGCAGTTTAATAAACGGATTTTTGCACAATTCTCAATTCAAATTCATTAGCATTTTTTGTGTTTTAATCAATAAAAGTAAATTTTAGTATGCGTTCATACTATTTTTTAATTATAATTTAAAATTTTAGCATTTTATTTAACAAAAAAGGAAAAATTAAAAAAGCAGACAAAATGCCTGCTTTTTTTAATGATTATAAATGTAAAATTTATTCTACTGTAACCGATTTGGCTAAATTTCGAGGTTGATCAACATTACATCCTCTCATTACCGCAATGTGATAGGATAACAATTGCAGCGGAATGGTAGTTAATAAAGGCGATAATGCATCAGAAGTTTCAGGAATTTCAATCACGTGATCTGCTAAATCTCTTACTTGTGTATCACCTTTTGTTACAACTGCGATGATTTTTCCGCTTCTTGATTTAATTTCTTGAATATTACTTACTACTTTATCGTAATGACCCATTTTTGGTGCGATAACCACAACCGGCATGGATTCATCTATTAACGCAATTGGCCCGTGTTTCATTTCAGCAGCAGGATATCCTTCTGCATGGATATACGAAATCTCTTTAAGTTTTAAAGCTCCTTCAAGTGCAACCGGGAAGTTATAACCTCTACCTAAATATAAACAATTTGGTGAATCTTTATAAATACTTGCAATCTTTTTTGCTATTTCATTGGTTTCTAACGCTTCTTCAACTTTTTCAGGAATCATTTCCAATTCTAATAAATAACGATGGAAATCTGAATTAGACATGGTTCCTTTTGCTTTAGCTAAACGCAATGCGATTAAAGTTAAAACCGTTATTTGAGTTGTAAACGCTTTTGTTGAAGCTACCCCAATTTCAGGACCTGCGTGAGTATATGCTCCGGCATCCGTTTCTCTTGAAATAGAAGAACCCACCACATTACACACTCCAAACACAAACGCTCCGTTTTCTTTAGCTAATTTTATGGCTGCTAAAGTATCCGCTGTTTCACCTGATTGAGAAATAGCCACAACTACATCTTTTTTATTGATAATAGGATTACGGTATCTGAATTCAGAAGCGTATTCAACTTCTACCGGAATGCGAGCAAATTCTTCAAATATATATTCTGCTACTAAACCTGCGTGCCAAGAGGTTCCACAGGCAACAATGATAATTCTTTCTGCATTTAAGAATTTCTCTAAATTATCCTCTACTCCTGCCATTTGGATGATTCCTTTGTTAGCAAGTAATCTACCTCTATAAGTATCTTTAATTACATTTGGTTGCTCATAAATCTCTTTCATCATAAAGTGATCATAACCACCTTTTTCAATTTGCTCAAGATTCATTTTTAATTCTTGAACATACGGATCTACCAAAGAATCATCTTTAATTTTTCTAACTTTTATAGGCTTATGTAAACGTACGATAGCCATTTCTTCATCTTCTAAATAAATCGCATTAGAAGTATATTCAATGAATGGTGAAGCATCTGATGCGATAAAAAATTCACCATCACCAATACCGATTGCTAAAGGACTTCCTAAACGAGCAACGATAATTTCATCCGGTTTATTTTTATCGAAAACTGCAATTGCGTATGCTCCAACCACTTGATTTAAGGCAATTTGAACAGCTTTCCCTAATTTAATATTTTCTTTTTTCTGAACGTCTTCAATTAAATTAATCAATACTTCAGTATCAGTATCGGAATGAAAAACATATCCGCGTTTGATTAATTCCTTCTTTAAAGGTTCATAATTCTCAATGATTCCGTTATGAATAATGGCTAAATTACCGGAATTAGATATGTGAGGATGGGAATTCACATCATTTGGAACACCATGTGTAGCCCAACGCGTATGTCCCATTCCAATAGAACCAAAGAAATTATTATCTTTTTGGGAAACCTCTTCCAGGTCTGTTACTTTTCCTTTTGTTTTAGAAACTTTTAGTTCCTTTCCGTCATGAAGCATGATTCCGGCACTATCATAGCCTCTATATTCTAATCGTTTAAGACCTTTAATTACAATTGAATAAGCGTCTCTTTTTCCGATATATCCAACAATTCCACACATAATTTATCTATTTAGTCAGGTTTGGTGTAATAAATTTCTAATTTTAATCGTTTGTCCAAAGGTACAGAACTTTTGCTTCCATACAACACTGTTCCTAAAGGACTTAACACAGATGCTAATGGCACTTCTTTCAATCCTGAAGCAGAAGGATTTTTTAAACTATAATTGGACACTACAGAAATTGCTTCTGTAACTACTAATCCTAATCGTACATTGGTTGAATCTTTTCTTAATAAATTTGAAATATGATTGGTCAATCTTATTTTATAATACACTCCTTTATCATCTTCTTTTACAATGATTCCACTATGAATTCTTTTAGCAAATTTCACTTTTGAACTCGAAGTTTGATCTCGAACATAATCTAAAATTGGTCGCTTATTGTTAATATCGTACAAATAAATACGCTGTGGCTCTTTATTTTCCCCCATTGCATCTCTATCAATTCTAAAAGTTAAATTTGCTTCATTAATTAGCCATCCTTTAGAACGATAATTTTCTAATTCAGCCGATTCCCCATCTTCGTCTCTACCAAACAAATCAATAATAGCCATTGAACCCGCACCACCATTAATAAACAAACGTTCATCACCTAGCGTTGGCGAAGCATTTTGCAAGGCGTTTTGGTATTCAGTCGTTCTATTTTGTGTTACTAAACTCGCAGAATATCCCCCAAGCGTTAAATCAAGAGTTTTGTTCGTTCTTATGACCGTAGAAGTATTTCCTGTAATCTTTTCAAAATCCTCTTTATATTTAATCGTAATCTTTCCTCCTCTGAAATTAATCATTGCTAAACTACTTCCCGTTGGATCTTCAGCTGATGGCTCTACTTTAAAATATAAACCTCTAAAATAATCGTTAAAAACATTTGCATTACTTAATTTACCATCTAAGTAACCACCTATTATTTTCTTTTGAAAATATTCTTTATTCAAGGTAAAATACATTCCGGGAACCAATTTTTTTGTAGTTTCAGTTCCTTCATCATCGGTAGATGTTTCTGTAATTTGAGTATTATTGAAATAGAATGCATCGTTTTCATTTGTGGTAGTACTATTGTTTAATCGTTCTCCACCTGCAACAGAGGTCCCATCTGCAGCAGCACCTCTTTTGAAAATTTCAAAATCATTTCCTTGATTGGAATAGTATTTTTGAGCTTGTGTAAAATTGTTGGACGGATCTAAATCTCTCAAAAAATAACCATTTTCAAAAACACTCAGCTTTAATTTAGAAGTGCCATAAAGAGAATCTAAAGTATATTGTGTAACACCATCTGTTGTTGTTCCTGCAGTTGAAAAATAAGGAATATATAATACAACTTCAGTTATTTCAGGGTCTTCATTAATAATTTTGAACGAAGGAGTAGATGACGGCAAAACCAACTGCGTCACAAAATTAGCCGTTTGAGTTCCAAAAGTAGAATTTCGATAAATTCCTAATGGATTAATGGTTAAATTATCAGTTTGAACAATTGGTAAATCTTCATTATAAGCAACTACAGTAGCGTCTCTATCTGGAGTGCCAAAAACAAAATGATTATCATCGATGATATCCACTCCAATAGTATTGAAATCTTTATCACAAGAAAACAAAGTAAACCCTAAAAAGGCCAATACAACCGGTAGAATTATTTTTTTTGTAAACATTGAATTAAAATAAATTTATAAAACGCTATTTTTATAGAAATTAGTGTACTGCTCGGCAAAGCCTTCTTTCGGCACGAAAGGTAAAAAAGGTTTGTTGGAAGATTCTATAAATTTTGTTAAACTTGGAGACAAGTTTTCTGAAGCTATAATAACTGCATCTGAATGAATTACAGCCGTTTTGACAATATTTTCATAATTTGGCTGAGCCAACTCTGCCACAGCATCATGAGGAATTTCATCAAATTTTACTTTATTGATTAATTCCACGTCTAAATTACCTTCAAATGATTGAGCGTAAACTGAAGTAACCACTTTTGTGTTCGAAAAAAGTGCTTCATTTTTATAAAAATGTTTCATGTAAACCGGCAATAATGAAGCCATCCAACCATGAACATGAATAATATCCGGTACCCAATTTAATTTTTTTACCGTTTCAACAACTCCTTTCGCAAAGAAAATCGCACGTTCATCATTGTCAGCATATAGCTTTCCGTCTTCGTCTGTAAAAGTTGCTTTGCGTTTAAAATATTCATCATTATCAATAAAATAAACCTGAATTCGCTCTTTTGGAATAGACGCTACTTTAATAATTAATGGCATATCTAAATCATTCACCACCAAGTTCATTCCAGATAACCTGATCACTTCATGCAATTGATGTCTTCTTTCGTTGATGTTTCCGTATCTTGGCATGAAAATTCTTATTTGTCCGCCTTGATCGTTGATCATTTTTGGCACATCATAAGACATCATGGAAACTTCATTTTCAGCTAAATAAGGCACTACCTCAGATGATACATACAATATCCTCTTATCCTCCATATGTTTTTCTTTGTCGTTTAGATTTTTAAACATGCAAAATTACAAAAATTTATGCAGATATTTAAGTAAAATAGTAAGTTTGCACCTCAACCAATAAAATTTGTATGCTCATATTCAATAAACAATCTGAACTCAAAGTGCATTTATTGCCTTTTTTGACTTCAAAAAACACAATTGGGTTTGTGCCTACAATGGGTGCTTTACATCAAGGACATTTGTCATTATTAGAAAAATCACTTTACGAAAACGAGCATACCGTGATTAGTATTTTTGTAAATCCGACCCAATTTAACAACCCTGATGATTTAAAAAAATACCCCCGAACATTAGAACGTGATATAAAAAAAATTGCAGAACTCAGTAAAAATGTCATTGTTTTTGCTCCAAGTGTTGAAGATATTTATGAAGGAAATACCGTTTCTCAACACTTTAGTTATGATGGTTTAGAACATCAGATGGAAGGAAAACATCGTCCGGGACATTTTGATGGAGTGGGTACAATTGTAAAACGGTTATTTGAAATTGTTCAGCCTACAAATGCCTATTTTGGCGAAAAAGATTTTCAACAATTGCAAATCGTAAAGAAATTAGTTCAAAAATATCATATCCCTGTAAATATTACAGGTTGCCCAATTCATCGAGAACCTAACGGTTTAGCCATGAGTTCTCGAAATGAACGTTTGAGTGAAACTGAAAAAAAAGAAGCAGCTATCATTTATAAAACATTATTGGAGGCAAAAGCAAAATTTCATCAACATTCGATAAAAAAAATATCGGAATATGTTAAAAAAAAATTTGAAAAGCACAACCTTTTTTCATTAGAATATTTTGAAATTGCTGATGAAAACACGCTAAAACCGAGCATTCGAAAATCAAAAGGCAAAAAATATCGAGCTTTTATTGCCGTTTTTGTTAACAACATTCGTTTAATTGATACTATTTCATTAAATTAATTACCTTTGCCCCATGCAAATTCAAGTTGTTAAATCCAAGATTCACCGCGTAAAGGTGACTGGAGCAGATTTAAATTACATCGGAAGTATTACCATTGATGAAGCCTTAATGGATGCTTCAAACTTAGTGGAAGGCGAAAAAGTTTCTATCGTAAACATCAACAATGGTGAACGTTTAGAAACCTACGTAATTAAAGGTAACCGCAATAGTGGCGAAATTACATTAAATGGTCCTGCTGCACGAAAAGTACAAAAAGGTGATATCATCATCATTATTGCTTACGGAATTTTAGACATGGAAGAAGCAAAAACCTTCAAACCGGCATTGGTTTTTCCTAACGAAAATGATAATTCGCTCACCTAATTCCCATTGAAACAAAAAATCGGAAAATGGCTGTCCATCCTCCTCCCTATTTTACTGGGATTGGCGTTGGTTATTTATACTTATCAAAAATTCACCCCTGAACAACTGGAAGAAATCAAGCAACAATTTAAAAATGCTGATTATTTCTATATTTACATTTCACTTATAATAAGTGCAATAGCATTATGGTCAAGAGGTTATCGATGGAAATATACCTTGGCTCATCTTGGCTATCATCCAAAAATTTCCACGAACGTAATGGCGGTTTGCATTGGTTATTTTGTCAACATGTCTATTCCTCGTTCTGGAGAAGTTTCTCGTGCGTTACTGCTTAAAAAATACGAAGACGTTCCTTTTGATAAAGCCTTTGGCACCATCATTGCCGAAAGAGTAGTGGATACTTTTTTCTTATTATCGTTTATTGCCTTAGCCTTTTTTCTGGAATTTGATGTATTGAAAACCTTTGTTTTAGATAAAATTCCTTTTCAAAAATTAATGTTGCTTTTAGGTGTAGGAGCTTTCCTTTTTATTAGTGTAATCTTGTTGTTCCGTTATTCTAAACTTCGAATTATACTTTTGATTAAACAAAAAATTTCCGGTTTAGTAGAAGGTGTCACAAGCATTTGGCAAATGGAAAAAAAATGGGCTTTCCTATTTCATTCTCTACTCATTTGGGCGAGCTATTTTTTTATGTTCTACATTACTATTTTTGCTTTACCTGAAACCAGTAAATTGAGTTTAAGCACCGTTGTAATTTCCTTTATTGTTGGTGGACTTGCCATAACCTTAACCAATTCCGGTTTTGGAGCCTATCCGTTTTTGATGGCAGAAATTCTTTTACTTTACAACGTTCCTGAAACTGCCGGCACTGCATTTGGTTGGCTAGTTTGGACATCACAAACGCTAATGGTGGTTATTTTAGGCACACTTTCATTTTTATTGTTACCCGTTTTCAACAAAAACAAATAATTTACTATCTTGCTTTCGAAAAATAATTAGTCTAAAACTAATTTCCAAAACTAACCAAAATGAAAGCAATACAATTACTGATAGTATTATTATGCTCTTTTTCAATTTACGCACAAAAAACAATTGATCAATTTTCTTCACGAAAACTGGGTGTTGACAGAGAAATATATGTGAGCCTGCCTCCTTCTTACGAAAAAGATACTAAAAGAAGTTATCCGCTATTATTGGTTTTAGATGCTGAATATTTATTTGACCCATTTTTAGGAGCTTTAAAATATGGAAATTATTGGGATGATTTACCGGAAGTGATTGTAATTGGTGTATGTCAAAACAAAAATGAAGAACGATATGATGATTCACGAGTGGATGAGGAAACCGGATTACCGATTGAAACCGGTGCAAATTTCTATGATTTTATCGGAACAGAATTAGTACCTTATCTTTTAAAAACCTATCGTATTGCCCCTTTTAAAATGATTGCCGGTCATGATACCACAGCCGGATTTTTAAATTTGTTTTTATATAAAGATACTCCCCTTTTTGATGCATACATTTCGTTGAGTCCGGAATTTGGTTTAGATATGGAAACCAGAATACCGGATCGTTTGGCTACTTTTCAAACTCCAATTTATTACTATCAATCCACTTCTAACGGCGATTTGAAAAAAATTCAAAAGAAAGTGAAAGAAATGGATGAAAAAATGAAAACCGTTCAAAACGATAAAATCAATTATAAGTTTGATGAATTTATTGGAGCTTCGCACTATTCATTGGTTTTACATTCTATTCCGAATGCTTTATATCAATTTTTTGCGGTTTATCAGCCCATTACCACGAATGAATTCAACGAAAAAATTGTGAAATTAGAATACGGTTATGTCGAATACTTAAAAGAAAAATACAACACCTTAGAAAAAACGTTGAACATTAAAATGCCTATTCGGTTGAATGATTTTAAAGCAATAGAAGCGGCTATTGTTAAAAATAAAATATATAATGAATTTGACGAATTAGCCATTTTAGCTGAAAAACATTACGGAAAATCAATGTTAGCTGATTTTTATATGGCTCAGATGTATGAACGCAAAGAAGATTACAAAAGAGCTCAGAAAAAATACTTGAGTGCTTTTCAAAAAGAACCAATTGGTGAGCTAACCAAAGACATGATGTATGAAAAATCAGAAGAAATGAAAAAATTGATGAATTAATGTATGTCAAAAATTAAAACTTCTTTCTTTTGTCAAAACTGCGGGACGCAATATTCGAAATGGCAAGGTCAGTGTAACGCCTGTAAAGAATGGAATACTATCGTTGAAGAAGTTATTCAAAAAGAAGAAAAAACGGCTTGGAAACCTTCGTCAACAGAAACTAAAAAAGCTCCAAAACCACTTCGTATTAAAGATATTGATTCTACTCAGGAAATTCGTCTTGACACTTCAGATGGCGAATTAAACCGAGTGCTTGGTGGCGGATTAGTGCCAGGTTCTTTGACCCTTTTGGGCGGCGAACCCGGTATTGGAAAAAGTACGCTTTTGTTGCAAATTGCTTTAAAATTACCTTACAAAACCTTATATGTTTCCGGTGAAGAAAGCCAGAAACAAATAAAAATGCGTGCCGAACGAATTGAAAATAGATATGAAAACTGTTTCATTCTTACGGAAACCAAAACGCAAAACATCTTTAAACAAATTCAAGAAATGGAACCGGAGATTGTGATCATCGATTCCATTCAAACCTTGCATACCGATTATATAGAATCGACTGCCGGAAGTATTTCGCAAATTCGCGAATGTACCGCAGAACTCATCAAATTCGCCAAAGAAACCAATGTTCCGGTATTATTGATTGGACATATTACGAAAGACGGAACCATTGCCGGTCCCAAAATTCTGGAACACATGGTCGATACCGTTCTGCAATTTGAAGGCGATCGCAATCACGTTTACCGAATCCTGCGTTCGCTTAAAAACCGTTTTGGTTCAACGGCAGAAATTGGCATTTATGAAATGCAAGGTTCGGGTTTGCGAGAAGTAGCCAATCCATCAGAAATATTAATATCGCATAAAGACGAAGACCTTTCCGGAACTGCCATCGCTTCTACTTTAGAAGGAATGCGACCGTTGATGATTGAAATTCAAGCGTTAGTCAGCACCGCTGTTTATGGAACGCCACAACGCAGCACGACGGGTTACAATGCCAAACGGCTCAATATGATTTTAGCTGTTTTAGAAAAACGTGCCGGTTTTCGTTTGGGAGCAAAAGATGTTTTTTTAAATGTAACCGGCGGAATTTCTGTAGATGACCCGGCAATTGATTTGGCAGTTGTTGCCGCTATTTTATCCTCCAATGAAGATATTCCGGTGGGGAAAGATTTTTGTTTTGCCGGAGAAGTAGGTTTAGCAGGAGAAATTCGTCCCGTGAACCGAGTGGAACAACGTATTCTGGAAGCGGAGAAATTAGGTTTTTCGACGATTTTTGTTTCGAAATACAATAAAATTTCGCTAAAAGAAACCCTGATTCAAGTGAAATTGATGGCTAAGATTGAGGATGTGGTGGTGGAATTGTTTGGGTAGATTACTTAAATTTTTTCAAAAACTCCTCCTTATAACCCACCGAAATCTCAATCTCCGTTTCATCAAAAAGCGTGACATAACCACCCAACGATTTATGATACGATTTCACAAAATTCAAATTGATGATGTGCGATTTATGTACACGCATAAACGGAAAATCCAACAACTCATCAAAGTGTTTTAAAAAACGGCAGACCATTTTTTTGGTTCCGTCGGCTAGATGAATATCGGTGAAGTTGCCATTTCCTCGCAAACGAACAATTTCTTGCATTTTAACCACTTCAAAACCTTCTAAAGTTGGTAAAATGACTTGTTGTTTCTCGATTTTGGGTTCGCGGAAATTTTGTACAATGATTTGATTTCGGTTGAATAATTCCTGTTTCATCAATTGTTGTTGTACTTTGTTTACCGCTAAAATCAATTCTTCAATGCTGATGGGTTTTAGCAAATAATATGCCGCACTTTGATTCAATGCTTTCAACGAATATTCGGAAAAAGCGGTGACAAAAATCGTTTCAAAATGTAACTCTTTGCAGCCTTCTAACACATCAAATGCATTGCCAAACGGCATTTCTACATCCAAAAAAACCAATTGCGGTTGCAATTCGTGCAACAATGGAATCGCTTCCCGACTGTTTTGTGCTTCGCCAATGATTTCAATTTGCGGACAATATTTTGCCAAGTAATTTTTCAACGCTTCGCGAGCAGCCGACTCATCTTCGACAATGACACTTTTTATTTTTTGAAAATCGTTCATGGTAGTTTAGTGGTTTTTGAAAAATAAAGTGTGACTAACGTTCCGTTTCCTTCCGCTCCTGACGAAATGGCATAAGAAATCTGTTGATGATACAAATCGTTCAACAAATTAAT
>JAFLBT010000090.1 GCA_017302935.1 Flavobacteriales bacterium
ATCCGAAGTAAAAATTTTAAAATATAACACCCTTTTTTGGATTAATATTATTGGAGCTTATGTAATGCTCGTAAGCTTCATTATCCAAGGATATGGTTTTGTTTCCATTCTGTTTTCAACCTTGAGTATTTTTGTCTTTGTTTGGTTTGCCATTTTGTTTTACAAAGACGCAACAGAAATTCCGTCAAGTTCATGGAGCAAAAAATGGTTTTTGGCTGCATTGTATTTTGGAGTTCTTTCTTCTATTGGGACTTTTGCTTTGGCATATATGATGGCTACTAAAAATGTGCCACAAGATTTATATTTATCGTCTATTTACTTCTATCTGCATTTTCAATACAACGGTTGGTTTTGGTTTGCTTGCACGGGATTGTTTGTCAGTTTAATTCCTGCTGATTTAAAGAATACCAAAGAAAACAAAACGGTTTTTCAATTATTTGCTTGGAGTTGTATTCCTGCCTATTTGTTATCGGTTTTATGGTTAAAACTACCGGCTTGGGTTTACGCACTCGCAGTAATTTCTGCTGTAATTCAATTGATTGCATGGTTTAAATTAGTAAAATTATCATTTACAATTTTTAAATTAAACCCTCGCATCGCTGGATTTTTAAAAATTCTCTTTATTGGAATTGCCTTTTGCGTAACACTAAAATTAGTATTACAATTCGGTTCTGTTTTTCCGGCTATCAGTAAATTAGCTTTTGGATTCAGATCCATTGTGATTGCTTATCTTCATTTAGTTCTATTAGCAATCATTAGCGGATTTTTGTTAGCCTATCTATATACCAATGATTTGGTATATCGAACTTCAAAAACAGTATTTTTTTTAGTACTTTTTATTGTAGGAATATTTTTAAACGAGTTAATTTTAGCTCTTCAAGGAATCTTTTCCATTAAATATGTGCTTATTCCTTATGCTAATGAGTTGCTATTTATAGTATCAATTATTCTTTTTACTGGAATTTTCGGAATGGTGTACTTTAATAGAAAAAAAGTCTAAAAAAAGTACATTCTTATGATTTCACTCATAAAATTTCTTTGTTAAATATGTGAACTTTGATTCAGAAATTTTAAAGAAACTTAATTATGAAAAAAACAATTCAACTTCTCTTTATTACCGGGTCTATGCTGGTATTAAGTTGTAAAGAGAACAGTGAAACTCCTCAATCTACTGCTCCAGAAAATGGAGTAGACTTAAGTGTAGGACAAGAAGGAGTCGTAGATGAAACCTCTAATCCGAATATTGTTCAGGTGGCTTCAGGAAGTAAAGACCATACTACATTGGTTGCTGCAGTTCAAGCTGCCGGCTTAGTTACTTCGTTAAGCAATGCCGGACCTTTTACAGTCTTTGCTCCAACCAATGCTGCTTTTGATAAACTTCCTGAAGGAACAGTAGAGGGTTTATTAAAACCGGATAAAAAAGGAGATTTGGAAAATATCTTGGGGTATCATACTTACGTTGGTTCTTTAAAAACAGAATATATGCAAGACGGTCAAGAATTTGATATGGTCTTTGGTGGAAAAGTTAAAATTACCAAGGAGGGAGATAAAACATTTGTAAATGGCTCAGAAATTGTAGCCAGTATTCCAACCTCTAATGGAATTATTCATGTAATTGGAGACGTTTTATTACCCAAATAATATACTTATTTTTCTTATTTAATTATTAATTCAAAAAAGCGTGATGTGTCGTACTCACGCTTTTTTTAAATATTTTTCAAGAAGGTTTCGCCCGATTTTAATCCCATCGCAAGTTCTTCCAAACTAGTGGTTTCAAGCATTTGACGCAAATCATTGCGAATAGTTTTAAATTTTTGATGTAACGGACAAGGATGTATTTCATTGCACCTTTTCATTCCTAAACCGCAACTATTAAAAACTTTTTCTCCATCAATGGAATAAACTACTTGAGCTAAATTGATTTTATTAATCAACTTAATTGGTATATAAAAACCTCCATTCACACCTCTAACCGATTGAATAATACCCTCTTTAGAGAGTTTTTGTAAAATTTTTGCGGTAAACGCTTCCGGGGAATCAATTTCTTTTGCGATGTCAACAAATCCAACTTTTCTATTCAACAAAGAATTATTGGCAATAAAAATAACCGCTTTTATAGCGTATTCGCAAGATTTTGAAAACATAATTTATTTTTTACAATAGTAAATAATTATCCACTAAAATCAAAGAAAGAGGATTATTGAAAATACTTAAAACCTTTAGATTAAACTCAATTCTATTCTATTTCCTCCTAAAATTAAAATGACTACCTTTTTAGCAGTCATGTTTAAATTTAACGGGTTAGTAAGAGTAGATTTTTAATATAATCTAAACAAAGTTTGCTTGTAATTCAATCGCTTTTGGAAATAAAATATTGTTTTCCAAGTGTATGTGTTTGTGTAAATCTTGCTCAAACTCTTTCAACATTTGAAAGGCTACTCTGTATGTTGAACAAGCATCTTCCGGAGGTGTAAATCCATCAGTTAAGGTTGCAATCGTTGCAAAACGTTCGCCTTCAACGGTATGCTCGTCTTGCATCATGGCGATTGGATTTTCAACGGTACCAAAATGAGGTTCTTGAATGGATTGATTTTCTTTTTGAGCTTTCACCATTTTTTGAATAAAAGGGAAAAGAATTAATTCTTCTTTTTTCATGTGTTGAGCTAAATCACCGGCACTTAATTTGAATAAAGAATTAATTTCAAAAAGTTCCGGATGACGCTCACCATGCACTTTGCATAGTTTATCCAAAAATTGTAGTATCAAAGGTGTTTTTTCTTCCACATACGAATGATGTTTTTCAACAATATATTCTATTAGTAAGGAAGGTGACCATGATTTAAAATCAATTGCATGATCGCTTTTAGTTTCTAAAATCGCTTGGATTTCATTTTCTAAATCTGTCGGATTGATGTCTTTTTTTGCACAAACTTCTTCCAAAGTTCTGTTGCCTTTGCAACAAAAATCGATTCCGTATTTAGAAAACAAAGCTGCCGTTCTGAAGTCGTTGGCAACATATTCGCCTACTGTTAATTGTTCTAATGTATTCATTGAATGTGATTTTTTAATTATACGTCAAAGATAAAGTTATACATTTCCTTTGTTTATGACCTCAATCATAATCAACTTATATTTAACTTTTTTTTAATTATTGTATGGTTTTATACATAATCACATCTGAAATATTTTTCGCTCTATCTTTGATTTCTTCGGCTTTTTCCCCTACAAAAAGTTCATCTACCGTTTGTCTGAAAACTTCATTCCAATGATTAAAATGAGCATGGGTTAACGGACATTTGTTGTGCAATTCTTTATGTTTTTGCATTGGATTTCCGTCAAAGTTTCCGGTAAAAAACAAAACATTATCCCAAAAATCATACATTTTAGGTAAATGATCTTCCCAATTCACTTGGGCAACATCATTAAATATAAAACCGATTACTTGATCAGTTTTAATTTTATCATAAAAAGCATCCACTAATCGGATGATGTCGTTTCGGTTTTGTATATCTTTTCTCATCGTACTTTAAATTAGGTTATTACAAATCTTTTCGGATGAATTTTCGCAAGGATAAATAAAACGGAATGATTACCCAAAGAAGCAATAACCCGAAGGAAGCAAAAAGTCCTACTGTTGTTCCGAAAAAATCTTTAAAAATAGCTCCGGTGTAACCCATCATCGCAGAAACATCTAAATGCAATAATATTTGAATTCGGGCTAAATCTATCGGACTTAACGCTGTTACTGCAACCATAGCCTTTTCAATAGGATATTCAGACAATTGAAACAATAAAAACAATACTAATCCATCAAAAAGTAACGCAAAATACAACCAGGTTAAGATAGCAAATCCAATCCCTTTTGCTTTGTCTCGCGTAAGAATGGAACATAAAAAAGCCAACGCAATAAACACAACCGAAATCAAACATCCAATTAAAATCATCATTAATCCAACAGCATTCGGGGCATTGATTAACAGTGGAATTCCCGCTCCAATAAAAAAAGCCAATACCATCGAGGCACTCAAACCAAAAAATAAACTTTGCCAGATTTTGTTTCGTTTAATGGGCTGACTTAATAGTAATTCTATAAACTCGGAACTATTGTATAAATAGATAGTGGTAAATAAAATTGACACGAGTGGAACCGTAAATAGAATGACATTTAATATGGTTAAAAGTCCTTTGGCACTATTATCTTCCAAGCCAAAAGCACTCCAGGACAATAGACTCAAAACAATGGTATAAACTAAAACAATTTTGTTTTTTAAGATGTCGGTTAATATGATTTTGATGATTCGATTCATTTTTTCTGTTTTAAAATACTTGCAATGGCTCTGGAGATTTTCGTTTCATTGGTTTCCATTTTCAAATCAGCTACTTTTTTATGAAAATGAATGTTCCCTTCTTGCATAAAAACAATCTCTGTAACCAAATCGTCTAACTCACTCAGCAAGTGCGACGTAATTAAAATCAATTTTCCTTTTTCCTTTTCTTTGATGATTTTATCTTTTAAAATTTCAGAAGCCAACGGATCTAAACCGGCTGTAGGTTCGTCGAGAATCAACACCTCTGGATTGAATAAAAAAGCCAACGTTGCACTTACTTTTTGGGTGGTTCCGCCGGAAAGCGTTCGCATTTGCTTATCCGCCATTTTATCTAACTCGAAACTGTGCCATAATTCTTCATCCAATTCTTGATTGGTATTACGAATGGCTTTAATCATTTCAATCACACCACCAATGGTCATTGTATCAGGATATCTACCAATTTGAGGCATGTAGCCAATCGATGAACGGTATAAATATTCTTTAACAATACTTTTTTTATTGAATTTTATGGAACCAGTGTCCGGTAAAACCATCCCTAAAATGGTTTTTATTAAGGTGGTTTTTCCACAACCATTTGGACCAATCAATGCAATACATTCACCTTTTTTACAAGAAAGTGTAACATCATTTAGTACGTTTAACTTTCCAAATTTTTTACTTATATTTTTTATTTCTATCATAATTTCAGGGGCTTCATCAAAGGAGAATTGTCTACAAAATTATCGGGGGTTATACTGGGCAATACTTTTTCGGATTTGTCTAATAATGTAATCATGAAACTGCGAAACAACAACATTGCAGAAGGATTTTTTTCAACCAAAACTGCAAATAAACTTAGCGGGTGATAGGGAACATCGCCCAATCCATCTCTATTAATATCATAGCCTTCGTATTTATCCCAATAATTATTGTTAAACGTATTTAAAACTAAACTTCCATTGGTTCCCATGTCGAAAGTATTGCCTTGAAAATTATTATTTACAATTTCATTATCCATACAACTGGCTTGAATTTTCATGGCCCAACCATTACCTTCAAAAACATTTTTTTCAATTTTGATACGATTGGTTCCTTCCATATAAATACCGGAAGTGTTATTTTTAAAATAATTTGAGGAAATGTAACTATCTGAAATTTCTTTTAATAAAAGTCCGTACGAGGAAGCTCCCCAATTTTCATCAAAATAATTATTAATCATCGTTACATTTTTAGAAAACATGACGGCTACTCCAGCCCCATTATTTCTGAAAATATTTGTGATGTAGGAATCATTAGATGAGAACATAAAATGCAATCCGTATCGAATGTTATTTGTTGCGATGTTTCTCCAAATGACAGAATCATACACAAATTCAAAATAGATACCGTCACGATGACCTTTGACAGAGTTTCCAATGATTTGTAAATCATTACTTTTCCATGCATGAATACCGTTTCCGATTTGTTGTTCTTCTTTGCCGTAAGCAATAATCGTGTTGTTTTTAACAATACAGTTTCTTCCGTTTTGGATGTAAATACCAAAGAAATTATCATCCAATTGATTTCCTTCTATAACCACAAACGATTTATTGTACACTTTAATTCCGCAAGGATCTTCTAAAGCTGCAAATCCGGAATTAATTACTCTAAATCCTTTCACAATCACACTATCCGCATGAATCGAGAGGACTTCTACTTTTTTCTGTCCGTCAAGTACAGGGAAATCTTTTCCAATAAAAACAATCTTCTTATCAATACGAATATTCCCTTCTTTGTAAATACCTTTATGTACCAAAACGGTATCTCCATCATTCGATGCTTTTAAAGCTTGTTTGATGGTTTTATAAGGTTTATTCGCTCCAACTTCAAGTTTTTGTGCATGAAGTGAAAAAGTACTAAGAAAGAAAATGAAAAGTAGTCGCATTAATAGAGTTTTTATTTTAAAATTTCATTCCATTTAATTGCTTTTGCTTTTAGTTTGTCCCCAAAATTTTGAGCGTCAGCTTGTGTTGAAAATGCAGCAATGTTGCCATGCATGGGACTATTGATGTCACCTCCAGAAATGTAAAAGGCAGTTGTGGCATCAATGAGTTGATTATTTTTTGAGTAATCATGTACAAAATATCCACTTACTTTTGTGGCTACATTTTCTTCACAATATTTTACTAAACAGGATATATCATCAAACATATAATAACGTCCTTTTTGCGTTTGAATCTCAGCACCAAATTTTCCGTCAGAAATGGGCATTTTACAAAATTCACAAGCATCCACATTTAATTTAATAGGTTTGGGCTCATTACTTCCACAAGCTGTTAGTAAAAAAACAGGAATTAGTATTAAGGTAGCTTTTGGTTTCATAAATCTTTTGTACCATTTGAATTCCAATGTCAGCACAATAAAAATTAACAAACCACTACCAATTAACATCCATCCGCCAATATCGGGAACCGAATAGGCACCAAAATTTAATAATTGTTTATACCCAATTAATGGTGGTTGATAAGACATTCCGGGAACTTTAATCGCTGCATTAGGATCCAAGTTGTGGCCGTATTCGTAGTTCCATCGATAAAAATCGACACCTGCGAGAATGGTAAAAAGTATAAAAGAAGCAAATAATGCTAATACAAATTTTCTCTTGGCAATCAAAACCGATACTAAGGCAAAAAGTCCAAAAAAACCAATAATGTAGGGTAGAATTTTAAACTCTATAAAGTTTTCGGTATGTAAAGTAGCCATACCAATGTAATGGTTGAGGCCGTTAATAATTTCTACATCACCACCAATTTTGTTTGCATACAATTTTAAATTTAAACCTTCAGGATATTGAGGGGCATCTAAATCAATCTGCCACATTGGAAAATAGAGAGAACCCAAAAACAAACCAGTTACAATCAAAAGTAACACTTTTGAGAGTAAAGATATTTTTACTGTTTTCATATTTTTTGAATTAAGGGAGCGTCCAGAAACAGATGCTCCCTTTGAGTTATTATTTACTAGCCGGTAAGTTTGTACCTAAGCTAAACTGTAAAGGTACATTTGAACCTTTTGGAGATATACGAATATACCCTTGCATTTCTTGATGTAACGCACTACAGAAGTCCGTACAATAGAATGGGAATGTTCCCACTCTGTCCGGAACCCATTTTAAGGTTGTGGTTTCACCCGGCATGATTAAAAGTTCGCCATTATCAGCACCTTTAACAGCAAATCCGTGAGGCACATCCCAATCTTGTTCTAAATTGGTTACGTGGAAATATACTTCATCACCTAAGAATACACCTTCAATATTATCGGGAGCAAAGTGCGAACGCATCGAAGTCATGTATACATGTACTTTATTACCTTCACGAACTACTTTAGCTTCTTTTTCACCTTTGGCGGCATATGGATGTTTGTTATCCTCAAGCTTATAGAATTTCAATTGTCCGTTATTTCGAATTAAATCGGCTGGAGCAGCTTGAGCATAATGAGGCTCTCCAATAGTTGGAAAATCTAAAATCAACTGCATTTTATCACCGCTGATATCATATATTTGAGCACTTTGGCACAACTCAGGGCCGGTTGGTAAATAACGGTCTTTCGTAATTTTGTTGTACGCTACTAAATATTTACCAAATGGTTTTTTACTATCACCACCCGGAATACATAAGTGACCCACTGAATAATAAGTAGGAACTCTATCTAATACTTTTAGTGATTTAATATCCCATTTCACTACTTCAGATGAAACGAAGAAAGTTGTATAAGCATTTCCTTTACCGTCAAATTCGGTATGCAAAGGTCCTAAACCTGGTTTTTGCACTTCTCCATGTAAGGCTGCTTCATATTTTACAACCGGAATTCCACCATAATCACCCTCAAATGATTTATTTTTGATTGCGGTTTGCAATTTATCATAACTAAATACAGGAATTAAAGCCGCTAGTTTCCCCGAACCTACAATATATTCACCTGTTGGATCCACATCACAGCCATGAGGAGATTTAGGACATGGAATCATATAACAAATATCTTTTAATTCTGAGGCATCCAATACTAAAACTTCTGTTTTAATTTCAGATTTTGCTGAATGGGTAGCATCATCCCAAGTGTTATGGGCATAACGTACTTTTTGTTTTTTTCCTTTACCGGCTTTTACATACTCTTCCGCTTTTTTCCAATTCACAGCCATGATAAAATCTTTGTCTTTTTGTGAAGCATTAACTTCTAATAAAGTATTGGCTTGTTCCGTATTATAGCACGAAAAGAAGAACCAACCGTGTGATTTGCCTTTACCGGCATGCGATAAGTCAAAGTTTACACCGGGAGTCATAATTTGAAAAGCGATATCCATCTCACCCTCTTTACCCACTTTTACAAAACTAATATGTCCTTTGTAATTGTCTTTGTACGTGTTAATTGGTACATCTCCATTTTCATAATCACCTGGTACGCTAAAACGAGTACCGGCAACCACATATTCGGTGTTTTCCGTAATAAACGGAGAAGAGTGATTACCACCACTGTTTGGTAACTCAATAATTTCAGCGGTTTTAAATGTTTTCAAATCAATTCGAGCAATTCGAGGCGTATTATTGGCATTACCAAAAACCCATCTACCATCTATTTCTCCATTTGTTTGAGACATTTCGGTATGATGCAAATCATCCCAAGGCACAAAACCATGTGACGTATTTAACATCGGTTTGGTTTCTTCACTATATCCCCAACCTTTTTCAGGGTCAACTGAAAAAACAGGAATTACTCTAAACAATCTTCCACTCGGAAGTCCGTACACACTTAATTGCCCGCTGAAACCTCCGGAAACAAAGTTGTAAAATTCGTCGTATTTACCTGGAGCTACATAGGCTTTTTGAGCGGCATCACCACTTACTGTATCACTAGTGTTTTTGGGTTTACACGATCCCATAAAAGCAGAAACTAAAACTACAGCTGAAGTAATTTTTAAAAAATTTGTTTTCATATACTTTCGATTTATATTCATTATTAATTTATTAAAACTACTTCACACCGTCATTTTGACGCATGTATTCCAAAATATGTCGGGCTTCATCATCGGTTAGAGCTTGATTAGGCATACGCACCAAACATAGTTCCAATTGAGCCTGTAATTCAGGATCTTTGTCAATCATCGGGTCGGGATTCGTTGAAAAATTCATAATCCATTCCGGAGTTCTACGTTCTGTAACTCCCTTCCAACCTGGTCCAACCAATCGTTCATCTGTCAATTTATGGCAAGACATACATTTAACACCCGCCACTTTTTCACCATTTGCTGCCATGGCTACATCTAAGCCGTCTCCTAAATCTACAGAAGTAAATTTCCCTTCACCTCGTTTTGGATCATAAGTAGAAGCATCTGTTGCAGACGATTCTGTTGAAGATTCTGATGAAGAAGACTTTGAAAAATCCTCTCCTGCATTGGTTTTATCTTTTCCACATGAAATGAATAAAAGCAAACCAATTGCTAGTGCATACATTTTGTTCATATTAGTATAAGTTTAAATTATGACACAAATTACCTGACTAATTATTCTAAATTTTATGATTGCAATCATATAAATCAACTTTTTTTAACCATTATCTTTGCGTCATAAATAATAGTTGGTTTTGAAATATTTTATTATCATATTCTCCTTCATCTTTTTCTTCAAACCCGTATTCCCGGTTTTGAATTATGTGGTGAATTATGATTATATCTTAAAAGAATTATGTGAAAACAAGGCAAAACCGGAATTGAAATGTAATGGTAAATGTCATTTAAAAGCTGAATTAGCTAAAGCTTCTAAAGAAAACATTCCAGCCTCACAAGAATCAAAAAACATAGTTATTTTAGATTTACTATTTTTAGAAACCCTTTCTGAATTCAAATTCAACAAACTGTACGTTGAAAAACAAAAGGTTTCTATTGCTTATTCAAAACTATACTTTCGATTACATAGTACCGGCATTTTTCACCCGCCCACTGTGTAATCTTCCCTTGCGTATTTTAAAATTTCTAAACGGATTAATTTATAATCCACAAAATACTAGTATCTTATTTTTACCATAAGCCGATTTCAATCGGTGAATTCCAACTCATTGTTGTAATGGGCTTATGGTTCTTATTCCTATAACTCAAATTAAATTTACAATGAAACTTTATAAAATATTCTTCCTTTTTGCTCTAGCATTAATTACATCTTGTTCTTCTGATGATGATTCAACACCCGTTAACGAATTAGACGGTATAATTAAAGTCAAAGAATTTACCAATGACACTCATATTATCGAGTTATACACCTCTACAGGAACAACCCAACAAGGTTACAATGAGATTTCACTTAGAATTAAAGACAAAACAACAAACAACTACATTCAAAACGCAACAATTGAATGGATGCCAATGATGCACATGACCATGATGAATCATTCGTGTCCCTATTCTACAGTTGAAAAAGAAACCGATAAAGAAACCTTATACAAAGGATATATTGTTTTTCAAATGCCCCAAAATGAGACGGAATATTGGGACTTAAAAATTGATTATTCTATAAATGAAACAAACTATACTGTAACGGATGTTATAGATGTTCCAGCCACCGAAAAAAGAGTAGTTAGCTCATTTATGGGAACAGACAACGTACGTTACATTGTTGCATTGATTGATCCCAGAAACCCAAAAGTGGCCCTAAATGACATGACCGTTGGGGTGTATAAAATGGAAAACATGATGAACTTTCCGGTAGTAAACAATTATACTCTAAAAATTGACCCCAGAATGCCGAGTATGGGAAACCACGGTTCACCAAACAATCTTGATTTAACACAATCTGCTTCTGATGAATTTTACCATGGCAAAGTATCCTTAACAATGACCGGCTATTGGAAAATTAATTTACAATTACTAAATGCTTCTAATGAAGTGTTAAAAGGGGAGGTAGTTACTGAAACTACTGAATCCAGTAGTATCTTCTTTGAAATTGAATTCTAAATAAAATAGTAACGGCCAAAAGTTATCTAAATTTTTGGCCCTTTTTTCTTACTCATGAAAAAACAATTTATTGTTTCAATAATGCTATTGATTTCAACCGTTAGTTGGACTCAAGAGCAAGTGAAAGATAGCATTTTAACTGTAAATCTCAGTGAAGTGATTCTAATAGGTAAACCAACTCAAGTAAATCAAAAACAAGCAAAACCCCTAGCAAGTTTAGATGAATATTTGCAACAATCAGGCAGAATTGATATGATCAAACGAGGGGGCTATGCTTGGGAACCCATGATTAATAATATGGCAACCGAACGAACGATTGTCACCATTGACGGCATGCGGATATTTGGTGCTTGTACCGATAAAATGGATCCGGTGACTTCTTATGTAGAAATATCCAATCTTTCGGAAGCAACTATTTCATCGGGGCAAGAAGGAAGTTGTCACGGACCAACCATTGGTGGCTCTTTGGATTTGAAACGACTTCGAAGCACATATTCCGAACTGGGCTGGTCGGGTAGTTTAAGTAGTGGCTTTGAATTCAACAACAAGCAACGTATTATAGGCGGAATGGTGCACTTCAAAGATAGTTCTTTTTATGCCGATGCGAATGTAACCTATCGAAAAGCTGATAATTATAAAGCTGGAAATAGTCAAGAAATAAAGTATTCTCAATTTCAAAAATGGAATGCTTCTGTCATTTCCGGTTATCAATTTCAAAATAAATTGATTGAAGGTTCGGTT
>JAFLBT010000091.1 GCA_017302935.1 Flavobacteriales bacterium
GTAAAATCAGAAATTGTAGTTCCTATTTTTGTGGATGGAAAAAATATTGGTCAAATTGATATTGATAGTCATATTTTGGATCCGTTTACCTCTGAAGATGAACGCTTTTTAGAATTTGTAACCGAAGAAGTAGCAAAGTTGTTTTAGAAAAACTTGTTCATTCAAAAAATAAATTTACCTTTGCACTCGAATTGGGATAGACCCTTTCATACATCAAAATCATTTAAATAATATTGGAATGTATTTAACTAAAGAAACAAAAGCTGAGATCTTCGCTAAACACGGAGGAAAAGCTGAAAACACAGGTTCTGCTGAGGGACAAATTGCATTGTTCACTTTCAGAATTTCTCACTTAACGGAGCACTTGAAAAAAAATCGTCATGATTACAACACCGAGCGTTCTTTAGTATTATTGGTAGGTAAAAGAAGAAGTCTTCTAGACTACTTAAAGAAAAAAGATATCAACAGATATCGTGAGATTATCAAAGAATTGAATATTAGAAAATAATCAATAGGAAAGAGGTGCGAAAGTGCCTCTTTTTGTTTTATATATTTTGAAGAAAAAAGTTTGGTTTTTCATTGGGTTACACAACGACTACACACAACAACAACACAACGAAACCTAATATTAATACCAAATTAAGGATTTATTTATGATTCCAAATGTAACAAGAGAGGTTATCGATTTAGGAGATGGACGTACCATTTCAATCGAAACCGGAAAATTAGCGAAACAAGCAGACGGTTCTGTGGTAGTTCGCTTAGGCGATTGTATGTTGCTAGCAACAGCTGTATCTGCCAGAACTTCTAATCCAGGGGTTGATTTTTTACCATTAACCGTTGATTACCGCGAAAAATTTGCCGCTGCCGGAAGATTTCCGGGTGGTTTTTTCAAAAGAGAAGCCCGTCCGAGCGACAGTGAAGTATTAACCATGCGTTTAGTGGATCGTGTTTTACGTCCGCTTTTCCCGGATGATTATCACGCAGAAACACAAGTAATGATTCAATTAATGAGTCATGACGAAAATGTTATGCCTGATGCACTTGCCGGTTTGGCTGCTTCTGCTGCGTTAGCTGTTTCCGATATTCCTTTTTACAATTTAATTTCCGAAGTTCGAGTAGCTCGAGTGGATGGAAAATTCATCATCAACCCTAGTAGAACTCAATTAGAACAATCAGACATCGACATGATGATTGGTGCTTCAATGGACTCTGTAGCTATGGTGGAAGGTGAGATGAAAGAAATTTCAGAAAAAGAAATGGTAGAAGCCATTAAATTTGCTCACGAAGCAATTAAAGTTCAAATTCAAGCTCAATTGCGTTTGCAAGAAGCGTTTGGCAAAAAAGAAATTAGAACCTACGAAGGCGAAGTGGAAGATGAAGCAGTTTATGCCAAAATAAAAGCAGCTGCTTATGACAAATGTTATGCTATTGCTCAAGAAGCTTCCGGAAAAAGCGAAAGAGGTGAAAAATTTGCCGCTGTAAAAGAAGAATGTAAAGCATTATATACAGAAGAAGAATATGCTGAAAATGCAGATTTAGCTGGTTTAGTTGGAAAGTATTTCTACAAAACCAATAAAGAAGCTGTAAGAAATGTAATCCTTGAAAAAGGAATTCGTTTAGACGGAAGAAAAACAACCGAAATCAGACCAATTTGGTGTGAAATCGATTATTTGCCATCTGTTCACGGTTCATCTCTGTTTACACGTGGTGAAACTCAAGCATTGGCTACAGTAACATTAGGAACTTCTAGAGAAGCAAATCAAATTGACTCGCCTAGCGAACAAGGAGAAGAAAAATTCTACTTGCACTATAACTTCCCTCCTTTTTCAACCGGTGAAGCAAAACCATTAAGAGGAACTTCAAGAAGAGAAGTTGGTCACGGAAACTTGGCTCAACGTGCATTAAAAAATATGATTCCTGCTGATTGTCCTTACACAATTAGAGTTGTTTCTGAAGTATTAGAATCAAACGGTTCTTCTTCTATGGCAACAGTTTGTGCTGGAACAATGGCATTGATGGATGCCGGAGTTCAAATGACAAAACCTGTTTCAGGTATTGCAATGGGATTGATTACAGACGGTCAAAAATTTGCAGTTTTATCTGATATCTTAGGAGACGAAGATCACTTAGGTGATATGGACTTTAAAGTAACCGGTACGGCAGACGGAATTACCGCTTGTCAAATGGACATCAAAATTGACGGATTGCGTTATGACATCATGGAGCAAGCTTTAGATCAAGCTCGCGAAGGACGTTTACATATTTTAGGTAAATTGGTTGAAACCATTGCTACACCAAGAGCAGATGTTAAAAAACATGCTCCTAAAATCATCATGCGTACTATTCCTGGAAACTTTATCGGTGCCTTAATTGGACCTGGTGGAAAAGTAATTCAAGAATTACAAAAAGCAACCGGAACAACGATTGTAATTAACGAAGTAGATGAGCAAGGTGTTGTAGAAATCTTAGGAACAGATCCGGATGGAATTGCAGCAGTTTTAGCAAAAATTGATTCGATTATATTCAAACCTGAAATGGGAGAAGCCTATGAAGTAAAAGTAATCAAAATGCTAGATTTTGGTGCTGTTGTAGAATATACTGCTGCTCCAGGAAACGAAGTATTATTACACGTATCTGAATTAGCTTGGGAAAGAACAGAAAATGTTGCAGATGTAGTTAAAATGGGCGATGTTTTCATGGTGAAATACTTAGGTATAGATCCTAAAACAAGAAAGGAAAAAGTATCTAAGAAAGCTCTTTTACCAAGACCTCCAAGAGAGGAAAAGAGAGACGCTCCAAAAAAGGACTAAATTTATAATATTGCATTTTAAAAATCCGGCTCATTGCGAGACCGGATTTTTTTGTAATTTATCTACTACAATTAAGATAATATTAACAAAAATGTTATATTTGCAACAAACAGCCTCTAAAAAAATTATGATTTTATCATTAAAAAAAATAACTTTACTATTTTACCTACTTTTCATTTCTACCCTATTCGGTCAAGATTTCACTATTAGTGGAAAGATAATCGACGAACAAAAAGAAAGCATTGAAGGAACAGAAATAATACTTCTAAAAGAGGGCAAAATTGTCAATTCTACCATTTCAAATCAAGAAGGAATATTTAATTTAAAAACAAAAAGCGGTATTTATGTTTTGCGTTTTTATTATGTTGGTAGTGTAATCTATCAAACAGATTTAGAAGTTACTAAAGATATTAATCTAGGAACGTTAGAATCGTTTGACAATTCAAATATGTTACGTGAAGTAGAAGTTACTTCCAAAAAGAAAATAATTGAAACACAAGTTGACAGAACGGTTTTTAATGTTGAAAATAGTATTCGTGCCGCAGGAAGCGATGGTTTTGAATTGTTAAAAGCTACACCAGGTGTTTATGTTTCCGGTAATTTAATTGGAATAGTAGGAAAAACTACAGCCAGTGTAATGGTGAATGATCGTATTATAAATTTATCGGGTAGTGAATTGGTAAATTATTTACGCGGTATTAGTTCAGATAACATCAAGAGTATTGAAGTCATCACAACTCCACCAGCAAAATATGATGCACAAGGGAATAGTGGATTGATTAATATTAGATTAAAAAAAGCAGTTCAGGATGCTTGGGCAGTTAACGTAAGAAACAGATATATGCAGAACTCATACCCTTCCTATTTGGGTGGCATAGGTTTTACATATAATAAAAACAAGCTTAGTTTATTTACTGATGTAATCAAACAAGTTGGAAATGATAAATATTGGGAAACACTAAAAAACAAGTTTGAAACAGAATCTTGGGAAGGCAATACTAAACAAAAAGATAAAAGAGATGTTAACCGTTTAGCCTTATCCTTAGATTATAAAATCTCTGAAATGGCTCAAATGGGAGTAAACTATATCGGATTAATATACCATCCTGATGCAAAAAGCAATAATATTACCACTATTACAGATAATGTAACTGGCGATATCATTGCTACCTTTTTTACAAACGGATATAACAAAACAACTACTACTAATCATTCCCTTAATTCGTATTACGTTCAAAAGATTGACACGTTAGGCAAACAAGTATCCATTGATATCGACTATTTAAAATACATTGATGATTTAGATAGAAATTTCTCCACAAGAAGTGTTGATGCTAATAACAACCCAAACGGAAATCCATTTATTGCAAATAACACAAGTCTTCAAGACATTACGAACATTAGCGGAAAATTAGATATTGAGTTACCTTCAAAATGGGCAAATTATAGTTTTGGTGGAAAACTAAGCTTTGTAGATACCAATACCGATATTGCCTTTTTTGATCGCTCTAGCGGAGTGCCAATTGTAGATATAAATCAGACAAATGATTTTACTTATAAAGAAAATACACAAGCTATCTATTTGAATTTCAACAAAAAGCTAACTGATAAATGGCAAACTCAAATTGGTTTTCGTTATGAAAACACTATACTTGAAACCAAAACCATTTCTTTAAACACCTCTCAAAATCAGGAAAATTACATTACATACAATCAACTTTTTCCTTCCTTTTATTTATCTTATGCGGCAAATGACAATCATAATTTTTCCGTTAATTACAGTAAAAGAATAGGACGGCCTGATTTTTGGCATCTGAATCCATTCAAAATTTATTTAAATTCATTTACTATAGCAGAAGGAAATCCATTTTTATTACCATCCTTCACTGACAATTACGAAATCAATTATAATTTCAAAGAAAAGCTGAGTTTTAAAGTCTATTATTCTAATACAACTAACGGAAACAATATGCAGTTTCTTAGTATTGAAACAGATTCAGACCAAACAATTCTTCGCTATGTTAGAGATAATTATTTTGACAATTATAGCTTAGGAGGAACTATTACATATTTATTTGACAAATTTAATTGGTGGGAAAGTTCATTGACTTTTAATGGTTACAACAATGTAACGACATTCATAATTGACGTACCAACAGAAGCCAGAAACGGTTTTCGCTATCATTTTTATGCCAACAATTCATTTATTTTTAATAAAAGTAAATCGTTTAGAGGTGAAGTTAATTATGAACTTAATAGTGCACGAAATGAATATTATTACTCCGGAACACAATACAACAAACTCGATCTGGGATTACGCTATGTTATTGCAGAAAAAGGACTAACATTTGTATTAAATGCTTCTGATGTATTTAGAAGTTTTAGAGCTGACTTTACTAGTGTAGTGAATAATGTTGAGCAATTCAGTAATAGATATTATGACGAAAGAAAAATCATAGTTGGTGTTCTTTATAAATTTGGAAATAGAAAATTATCTGCTTCTCAAAGAGAAAGCGGAAACCAAGAAATTAAAGATCGATTAAAATAATAGTATTTTTTTGTAACTTTTATGAAACGGTTTACGTATAAGCAACGAAAACAATATTTTTAGTAGAAAAAAATTAAATGAGACAGCTTAAAATCACCAAGCAGGTTACCAATCGTGAAACCGCTTCCCTAGACAAATACCTACAAGAAATTGGAAAAGTTGACTTAATCACAGCCGATGAAGAGGTTGAATTAGCTCAACGCATCAAAGCCGGTGATCAACGTGCTTTGGAAAAGTTAACCAAAGCCAACTTGCGTTTCGTGGTTTCGGTTGCAAAACAATATCAAAATCAAGGATTAACATTACCCGATTTGATTAATGAAGGAAACTTAGGATTAATTAAAGCAGCTCAGCGTTTTGATGAAACCAGAGGTTTTAAATTCATTTCTTATGCTGTTTGGTGGATTCGTCAATCGATTCTTCAAGCGTTGGCAGAACAATCTCGTATTGTACGTTTACCTTTAAATAAAATTGGTTCGATTAATAAAATCAATAAAATGTATGCTTTGTTAGAACAATCTAACGAACGTGCTCCTTCAGCGGAAGAAATTGCTAAAGAGCTTGACATGACGGTTAATGATGTTAAAGAATCAATGAAAAATTCAGGTCGTCACTTGTCTATGGATGCTCCGCTTGTTGAAGGTGAAGATTCCAACTTATACGACGTTTTACGTTCCGGAGAATCACCAAACCCTGATAGAGAATTAATCCATGAATCACTTCGTACAGAAATTGAGCGTTCACTAGAAACCCTAACACCTAGAGAAGCAGATGTAGTACGTTTGTACTTTGGTTTAGGCGATCAACACCCAATGACATTAGAAGAAATTGGTGAAACGTTTGATTTAACAAGAGAGCGTGTTCGTCAGATTAAAGAAAAAGCAATAAGACGCTTAAAACATACTTCAAGAAGTAAAATTTTAAAAACATACCTTGGATAATGACCAAATAAAAGTAACAACAGTTTCATAACTGTTCGTTTTTTGATTGATGATTGAAACTCCGGCTGATTACCGGAGTTTTGCTTTTTTGGGGAGCAAAACTCCGATCTGTTCCCTTGTTAAAAACGAGGTCGAGTTCCCGGAGTTTTGCTTTTTTACTTAATCAACGAAACTTTTAAACTTTTAAACTTTTAAACTTTTAAACTTTTAAACTTTTAAACTTTTAAACTTTTAAACTTTTAAACTAAAATCTATCTTTGCACAAACAACAACACAATGAAAAACACATTAATTGCTCCTTCCGTACTTGCCGCCGATTTTGCCAACTTACAACGCGACATCGAAATGATTAATACCAGCGAAGCCGATTGGTTTCACATCGATATTATGGATGGTGTTTTTGTTCCGAATATTTCGTTTGG
Organism: Flavobacteriales bacterium; assembly: GCA_017302935.1. Taxonomy (GTDB): domain Bacteria; phylum Bacteroidota; class Bacteroidia; order Flavobacteriales; family Flavobacteriaceae; genus Flavobacterium. The sequence goes on from JAFLBT010000091.1 coordinate 6,725, forward strand.
AATGCCGGTTTTAGAAGCAATCAACAAACATGCAAAAAAAACAATCGATGTACATTTAATGATTGTTGACCCTGACCGTTACATCAAAACGTTTGCACAGTTGGGTGCTCACAACTTAACCGTTCATTACGAAGCATGTACTCATCTGCACCGTACACTTCAAGCGATTAAAGCAGAAGGAATGAAAGCTGGAATTGCTTTGAATCCTCACACACCTGTATGTTTATTGGAAGACATTATTAATGATATAGATTTAGTTTGCTTAATGAGTGTGAATCCCGGTTTTGGCGGACAATCGTTTATAGAAAATACGTATAAAAAGGTAAAAGAGCTAAAAGAAATCATTACTCGTAACAATGCAACCACTCTAATCGAAATTGATGGCGGAGTTACCAACAAAAATGCCAAACAACTTGCAGTTGCTGGTGCAGATGTTTTAGTAGCTGGAAACTTCGTTTTTAAAGCTGATAATCCAACTCAAACAATTGCTGAATTGAAGAAATTATTGAGCTAATTCGCGTATTGTTCTAACAAATACTTAATAATATCAGTTGTTGTAACGATACCCACCAACAATTGACCTTCTACAACCGGTAAAGCATGAAATTCTTTAGTAGCCAGAATTTGTGCTGTTTCTTTAATTGTAGTATCCGGTGAAACGGTCACTAACTTTTTGGCCATTACTTGCTCTACAGTAAACATATTATAAACCGTAACATCTACTACTTCATCTTCATCATCAATAGCATCTACAAAAGAAATGCGAAGTAAATCGGTGTAACTAAGCATTCCAACAATCTGGTTACTACTTACTACCGGAATATGACGAATATGGTGCTTTTTAAATAATTGTTCAGCCTTAGTCAAATCATCTGTTAGATTCAACTTTATCACATTTTTAGACATGATGGACGAAATAGGAACATTTTTTTTCATGACGATTAAATTAATGCTCAAATTTCAGGTTAACTTTAGGAAATAAAAATGAGTAAAATCATTTCTTTTTACCTTTAAAATTTGTATATTATGGCTTCTCTTGAAAGTTAATCATTTTTCTTACTTTTTCATATAATTCCGGAAAGTCACGTTTCAAATCATTAGGAGTTTCAAAAAAATGTTCCATTAAAACGGCCATAAATTCAAATTGATTGGTATAGGCATAAGGTCTGAGATAACTAGCATCTTCTAACCGTTTTTGCACATGAGGTTGTGATATAAATGCAATAATTCTATTGAATTTTTCACTAAACAATAGGGCACTTATATCATCGCTACGTTTGCTGTGAAAATGTATTGCGTGTGTAAACTCATGTAACCCTAAATTATAATTATCATTATCAACATTAATACCCTCCATAAAATCTTCCCAAGAAAAAACAATTGCTCTCATCCTTGGATTAAATTCTCCTTTGTGCCAAGCATCATTGACAGTAGAATAATACGGTGTTGGATAAATTATAATTTTATCAAAAACATCCAATAAATACTTTCGCATTCCGAAAGTAAGTTTTACAGCCGTTGAAGCAAGAATTATTTTCATATCTTCCGTCAAGACTAAATCTTCCTTTGCTATAAATTGATAATGCTTCATGAACTTTACCACTCGATGCCGAAAATAATGTTGCTGTTTGGGTGCTAACCGATTATAAAAAGCAAAATGATTTTTGATAACTTGGTGCTTGGAAATTGGTAAATCCAATTTAACCGGATAAAAGTGAATATAGATTGGTTTTTCAACCAACTTTACACTAAAATAATCGAGAATACCAATAACAACTCCAATAAATAGAGCAATTACAACTAGAAATAAAAGTATAGTGATTATTGCGATGAATATCATTTCTGTTAAAAAACTAAATATAGAAATTAAAAATGAAATGAATGCAACTAATGGTATAATTCAGAAAAATTTTACCATTTTAATTTTGAATTATGATTGTGCTTTCTCTTCTGAAATATTATAAATTATAAAATTTATTTTAAACAAGCTAAATTTATGCAAAGGGATTGCCAGTTGCTATTTCTCAAAGTTACTCCCGTAACTTCTGGATGAAAGTCTTAATCCCAATCTAAAATGCTCAAGCAAGCTTGGACATTTTAGATTGGGATTAAGACTTATTCGTGACCGCGAAGGGATTCGAACCCCCAACCCTCAGAGCCGAAATCTGATATTCTATCCAGTTGAACTACGCAGCCATTTTGTATTTTCGGATTGCGAATCTACACTATTTTTTTATTATGCCAAAAGCTTTTTTACAATAGTTGAAATGGTTTTCCCGTCTGCACTTCCGGCTAATTGTTTTGAAGCTAAACCCATCAATTGACCCATACTAGCCATTCCGGAAAATCCATTTTCTTTAATTAATTGACTAATTACCTCTTCTATTTCTGCTTCAGTTAATTGTTTGGGCAAGAATTTTTCAATTACTGCCGCTTGTTGTATCTCCGGATCAGCTAAATCTTGTCTTCCTTGTTGGATATAAATAGTAGCACTATCCTTACGTTGTTTTACCAGACGTTGCAACAACTTAATCTCGTCTTCTTGAGTTAATTCTTCTTTGGCTCCGCCTTCTGTCAAAGCTAATAAAATAGCCGATTTAACTGCTCTTAATGCTTCTAAAGCCAATGTGTCTTTGGCTCTCATTGCATTTTTTATTTCGTCATTAATTTGAATTTGTAAACTCATTTTATATGTTTAATTACATTATTTTTCGTTGTGCAAAGGTAAAAAAATAACCCGAGAATCATTTTCATTCTCGGGCTAAATTCAAGTTGTTTGAGTTAGTTAATCTACATTGTCATGAAGAAAAGAATTGTTTGAACGCAATTGAGCGTCATTATTACTATCTAATCCTAACGACATTCTAGATTGATTTTGTTGAGGCGTATTATTTGGCAATTCAACACCTTGTCTTTTATAAGCTGGAACTTTTTCTAATTCGTCTAAACGTGTTGAATTGGTATGAAACTTATAATTAAAATCTTTTAATTTTTTTCTACGCTCATCTGCACGCATTTTCAATGTTTCTTCAATCGTAAGTTCATTCAACGGATTGATATTTTCACCAAAACTTTCACTAAAAGCAGTAGGAGTTGATTCTACTTTTTTCAACGTAATGTTTAATTCCTCATTGATTGGCTCTTCTACTATATTTACAACTGGTTTTGAAGCCAATAACTCGTTTTCTACTTCCATATATTCTTCCAAAGAATAACGAACCACACCTGTTTCATTAACCTCTGTCATTGGAATCACCTGCATTGGATCATTCACTTTGATTTCATTTGTTAAATCAGGAGTCAAATCAAAATAAATTGGTTTTTCTTCTTCAATAATTTTATTTGTAGTATTGTCAAATGAAAGTGTTGTCTGTTCTTTTTCAACAATTACAAATTCCGGTTCACGAACAAAAATTTCTCTAATTTCAGGTGTCGTTTTTAATAATTGGTTCTCACTAAATGGCGAAACCAATTCAAAACTTACCTCTATATTTTTGATGGAATCAGTAGTTGGAATTAAATCAGAGACCATTTGAGGTTCAATTACCTCTAATTCATCTAGTAATTTAAACACAATTTTATCTTCTGATTCCACATTAACGTTTCCCAATTCTGTTTCATTTGTGGTTGGGAAAACAGTTTTTTGAGAAAGATCAATTGTATTCGTTTGATTTTCTTCTAATGAATGAATAATCTTTTTAGGCTCAGCATTGACAATTTCTTTTTGTTGTTCAACATTAAAACCAGTAGCAATAATAGTCACCGCAATAGAATCACCTAACGCTTCATCTTCACCAACCCCCATGATAATATTGGCATTAAAACCTGCTTCTGCTTGAATATGATCATTGATTTCTCCGATTTCGTCGATAGTAATTTCCGCAGTACCTGAAACGATAAGCAACAATACGTTTTTGGCACCGGTAATTTTATTATCATTTAATAAAGGAGAATCTAACGCTGCAACAATAGCGTCTTTCGCTCTGTTATCACCAGAAGCAATGGCAGAACCCATGATAGCTGTTCCGCTATTTGACAATACGGTTTTAGCGTCTTTAAGGTCAATATTTTGTGTGTAGTGATGTGTTATTACTTCAGCAATTCCTCTTGAAGCAGTAGCTAATACTTCATCAGCTTTTGAAAATCCGGCTTTGAAACCTAAATTTCCGTAAACTTCTCTTAATTTATTGTTGTTGATAACAATCAAAGAATCAACTTGCTTACGCAATCTTTCTACACCGGCCATAGCTTGCTCAGATCGTACTTTCCCTTCAAATTGGAATGGAATCGTAACGATACCAACAGTAAGAATGTCTTTTTCCTTAGCCATTTGAGCAATTACAGGTGCTGCACCGGTTCCTGTTCCACCACCCATTCCTGCGGTGATGAAAATCATTTTTGTGTTTTGGTCTAACAACTTATCAATATCTTCCATGCTTTCTAAAGCAGATTGCTGACCTACTTCAGGATTTGCACCAGCTCCTAAACCTTCTGTTAAGTTGACACCTAACTGAATTTTATTGGGCACAGGACTGTTTTGAAGAGCTTGTGAGTCTGTATTACAAACCACAAAATCTACCCCTTTGATACCTTGTTTAAACATGTGATTGATGGCGTTACTCCCTCCGCCGCCAACACCAATTACTTTAATTACATTTGATTGATTTTTTGGTAAATCAAATGAAATGCTTCCAAAATCTGAGTTGCTTATCATATTATTTGGTTTTATTCATTAATGCCAATTTTGCCTAATTATTCGGCATTGTCTAAAAATTCTTTTATTCTTTCTACATATTTATCGAAGAAAGAACGTTTTATTTGTTCTGTACTTTCTTTTTTAACTTCTACAGGTTTTGGGGCTTCTGCAATAGGTTCCTGTTTTGGTTCTTCCTTTTTCACATCAGTTGTTACCGATTCCATTTCTGACATTAGAATAGCACTTTTTGTGTTATTGTTAATGCTATTCATCATCAATCCAACTGCCGTTGCAAATAATGGACTGGATAATTCTTCATCTGAATTTCCGGCCAAATGTTCATTTGGATAACCAATACGAGTGTCCATTCCGGTAATATATTCTACTAACTGTTTGATGTGTTTTAATTGAGAACCACCTCCCGTTAACACAATTCCGGCAATTAATTTCTTTTTAGGATCATCACAACCATATGATTTAATTTC
>JAFLBT010000092.1 GCA_017302935.1 Flavobacteriales bacterium
CTTGGTAATGTATTGGGGTATTTTTAATAAAATTTTCTATTGATAACGCTGACAAAAAGACCTATAGTAAATTTGAGGAAATAGAGAAGAATATCTTTAATTTTTTTTAATTTCATTTTTTTAATTAGATTTGCATAAATAATTTTTTGTGAAGACAGTCGACTTTAATATTAATAGGTTAAATCATTTGATGGAACTTTTCGGAGTGACCAAAAATGAACTTATTTCATATTTGAATGGTCAATCGAAAAAATTAAAAAATCCAATTTCTGATAGAGATATTTTTTCTAGAGAAATAAAAATTAGTAATTTAAAAAAAATAGATAAACTATTTAATAAAGGACTTAACTATTATCTTGATCCAAAAAATATAGGAAAATCTAAAGAAGAAAGTATTTTTTTTAGAAAAACTAGCTTTAATGCAAAACTTAATATTGGAGCAAAAAGAATAGTAAATAAGTTCGAAGAAGAAAAAATTTCATTTTCAACACTTGCTAAACTTTCAGACTTAAATATAAAAAGAACTCTTCCTGTTTTTAAAATTTCTGATAATCCCAAAAAAGTTTCTAGTGAAATAAAGAAAAACATTAAAGTAGATTTTTTTTCTAAAAAGAAAGATTATTTAAATGCTTTTATTAATGTTTTAGCTGATAATAATGTTTTAGTATTTGAATTTATTGAGCATCATAACACAACAGAAAAAGCAAATATTGAAGGGTTTTATCTTTCTCCTAATGTTATTGTATTAAAGAGAAGTAAATATTTAAGCAGAGAGATATTTACTTTAGCACATGAATTAGGTCACTATCTCTTAAATAAAGAAGAAATTGATGATAACGTAAGTGATGTTGTTAATTTCAATGAATTAAACGACATTGAAAGATGGTGTAATGATTTTGCATATTATTTTTTAATTGGAAATTTTGATGACCAGTTAGTAAAATTGGAAAAAGCTTCAGTTTTTAATGATTTTCATGATGAAATAATTGAAAGTATTTCTAATAATACACACCTGAGTACAATTTCATTATATACAAGACTTCTTTTTAATAAACAGATTTCTCCAAATGATTATAATGATGTTAAAGAAAATATTTTAATTAAAATAAAAGATTGGGAAGACGAGAAAAAAAGAATACAAGAAATAGAAAAAGCCAAAGCAATTGATGAAGGAAGAAAGCAGATTATTCCACCTGCTAAAGCAATAATTTCTCCTTTATATAAATCCACTTTGCAAATAGCTTACAATGAAGGTTTAGTTTCTGAGAGAGAGTTTTGTCTTAAAATGAATATTAAACCAGAAAAACTTGATAAATATTTAATATGAATGCAATAATCGATAGCTCATCGCTTTTGGCATTTGTAAGATATTATTTGCCATTTGATAAAGATTCTGTTTTGAAAAATCTCTTGAAAGAGAAATTTGAAAGTGGAGAGCTAGTAATTATTGATAAAGTTTATGATGAAATAAAATTTCAATCAAAGGGAATTGTAATAAAGGAACTTGAATTCCTTAGTAATAAAAAAAGGCATAAAAAAACTTCCGAAATATATCCGAATAAGAGATTCTTTAATATGTTAGAAAATCAATATTCAAATAAGGCTATTATTAAAGCCAAAGGAATTTCTGAAGTTGAATTTGAAATTGAGGAAACAAAATATATAGATAGTGCAGATTGTAGATTAATTTTATACGCTTTAAATCATCAAGATGAACTCGAAATTGTTAAACCACTTATTATAACTGAGGAAAGTAGAACGAATAATGATGGTAAACCATTTAAAAAAATTCCTGATATTTGTGAATTATCAGGAATTCCTCATTGTACTTTACAAACTTTGCTAAAAGATTATTTTAAAGTTGATATGATATTTAGTATCTAAACCAACCCCGCCCTCTTCAACAACGCCTCAACCTTCGGTTCCTGACCTCTGAATTTTTTATACAATTCCATTGGCAATTCCGTTCCGCCTTTTGATAGAACATTGTCTTTGAATTTTGTCGCTACTTCGTGATTAAAAATTCCTTTTTCCTGAAAATAGGCAAACGCATCGGCATCCAAAACCTCCGCCCATTTATAACTATAATAACCCGACGAATAACCACCCTGAAAAATATGTGAAAACGACGTACTCATACAATTTTCTTCCACATCCGGATACAAAGAAGTGCCTTCAAATGCTGCTTTTTCAAATGCTTTTACATTGTCAATGGTTTGTACTTTGGCGTGATAAGCAATATCCAAAAGTCCAAAACTCAACTGACGTAAAGTCGCCATTCCTTCCAAGAAACTTGCACTTTCCTTGATTTTTTCCACATACTGTTGCGGAATCACTTCGCCGGTTAAATAATGTTTGGCAAACAAAGCCAACGCTTCCGGTTCGTAGCACCAGTTTTCCATCACTTGACTAGGCAATTCTACAAAATCCCAATACACCGATGTGCCGGATAAACTCGGATAGGTTGTATTCGCTAGCATTCCATGCAACGCATGACCAAATTCGTGAAACAAAGTCGTCACTTCGTTAAAAGTTAGGAGGGATGGTTTGGTTTCAGTCGGTGGCGTAAAATTGCATACAATCGAAACGTGTGGTCGTTCGTTCACACCATTTTTAATGTATTGTGGTTTAAAAGAAGTCATCCAAGCACCGTTACGTTTTCCTTTTCTTGGGAAAAAATCCGCGTAGAAAATGGCTACCAATTCATCTTGAAAATCCAATACTTCAAAAGTTTGCACATCTACGTGGTATTTATCAATATCAAAAACTTCTTTAAACCTAATTCCAAATAATTTCTCGGCAATCGTAAAAGCTCCGTTCAACACATTTTCCAATTTGAAATACGGTTTCAACAATTCATCATCCAAACTGAATAATTTTTGTTTCAATTTTTCAGAATAATACGCTCCGTCCCATTTTTCTAATTGTTCAATGCCATCCAACTCTTTTGCAAAAGCAGTCAATTCTGCAAATTCTTTGTGAGCTGCCGGTTTGGCTTTTTCCAACAAATCATTCAAAAAAGATTTTACTTTATCCGGATGTTGAGCCATTCGTTCTTCCAAGACAAAATGCGAATGCGATTCATAACCCAATAAGTTCGCTCGTTTATGACGCAATTCTACAATGCGTTTCACATTTTTTGTATTGTCAAATTCATTATTTTGGAACGCTTTTTTTCCGGCCGCAATGGCAATTTCCTTACGCAATTCACGATTGTCAATATACGTCACAGACGGCAAATAACTCGGAAAATCCAACGTAAACACCCAACCATTCAAACCTTTTGATTTGGCTAAACTTGCTGCAATTTCTTTGGCACCATCTGGCAATCCTTTTAAATCGGCTTCGTTGGTAATGTGTAATTGATAGTTGTTGGTTTCTGCCAAGACATTTTCGCCATACGTTAATTTTAGCTTAGCTAATTCGGTATCAATTTCACGTAATTTCAGTTTGTCATCTTCTGAAAGCAAAGCTCCGTTTCGTGAAAAACCTTTGAATTTTTTATCTAATAAAGTGGCTTGTTCAGTAGTCAGATTCAATTTATCTTTTTGATCATAAACGGCTTTTACACGTTTAAATAAATCTTCATTCAAGGCAATATCATTGCTAAATTCCGTTAACATGGGCGAAATTTCCTGAGCAATTTTCTGCATTTCATCACAGGTTTCAGCCGAATTCAAATTAAAGAAAATCGATGATAATCGATCCAATGCTTCACCGGAAAAATCAAGTGCTTCAATCGTATTTTCAAAAGTAGGAACTTCAGAATTGTTTACGATTTTGTCAATCTCAGCTTTTGCTTGAGCAATCGTAGCTTCAAAAGCCGGTTTGTAATCGGCTAATTGTATTTGCGAAAAAGGTGCGGTGTTGTGTTTGGTTTCGAAATTTTGAATAAGTGTTTTCATTTCTTTTTTTAACATTAAGGGATTAAGAAATTAAGGGTTTTCATTAAGGCTTACTACTCTTAATGGAAAACCCTTAATTTCTTAATGTTATATTTATTTTTTCAATCCTTCCGAGGCTTTTAAAACCGCGTCTTTCAAACCTTCTTTATAAAAAACTATTTTATCCAACACACATTTATCTTGACTTCCGATAATTTGTGCCGCTAAAATTCCGGCATTTTTTGCTCCGTTCAAAGCGACTGTTGCTACCGGAACACCGCCCGGCATTTGTAAAATTGACAAAACCGAATCCCAACCATCAATCGAATTACTTGATTTCACAGGAACGCCAATCACAGGCAACGGCGACATCGAAGCGACCATTCCCGGCAAGTGTGCCGCTCCACCGGCTCCTGCAATAATCACCGAAATGCCGCGAGTGTGTGCATTTTTACTAAAATCAAACAATTTTTCAGGTGTTCGGTGTGCTGAAACTATATCCACTTCGGTTTCAATATCAAATCCTTTTAAAATGTCGATGGCTTCCTGCATGACCGGCATGTCGGATATACTTCCCATTATGATGGCTACTTTGCTCATTATTTTTTTGTTTCAGGTTTAAGGTTTCAAGTTAATTCGGTTTAACTGCCAACTGCGACTGTCAACTGCGACTAACCACTCTAATACTATTCTTCACTTCCTCCGCAATTCTTCTCGCTTCCACCATATCTTCATTCACAATCGTCACATGTCCCATTTTGCGAAAAGGTCGGGTTTCTCTTTTACCATAAAGATGAGGTGTTACACCATCAATTGCCATAATTTTTTCAATGTTTTCATACACCACAGGTCCGGAAAAACCTTCTTCACCCACCAAATTTACCATAATTCCGGCAACTTTGCTAGCGGTATTTCCCAAAGGTAAATCTAAAATGGCACGGAGATGATTTTCAAATTGCGAAGTATAACTGGCTTCAATAGAATAATGTCCTGAATTATGTGGGCGAGGAGCTACTTCATTCACTAAAATGTCATCATTTTCGGTTTGAAACATTTCCACTGCCAATAATCCCACATGATTGAAAACTTCTGAAACTTTTAGTGCAATTTCTTGAGCTTTTTGGGCTACTTTTTCATCAATTCGAGCCGGACAAATCACATATTCTACTTGATTGGCTTCAGGATGAAATTCCATCTCCACCACCGGATAGGTTTTGACTTCACCGGAAACGGAGCGAACGACAATAGCTGCCAATTCATTTTTAAACGGTATCATCTCCTCAATAAGGCAAGGTGTTTCGGGCAAACTTTCAATATCGTTTTCAGATTTTAAAATTTTTACACCATATCCATCGTAACCAAATCGGTCTTGTTTCCAAACGCAAGGAAATGTCAATTTTTCATTTTGTGCTTCTAAATCTTCTTTCGATTCAAAAAGCAACGCTTTTGCTGTCGGTATTTTATTTTCTAGGTATAACTTTTTCTGTGTGATTTTACTTTGAATATTTCGTAAAGTCTTTGGCGAAGGAAATACTTTTTTGCCCTCTGTTTCCAATTGATCTAAGGCATCTAAATTGACATTTTCAATTTCAATGGTGAGTACATCCACTTTTTTTCCAAATTGATAAACAGTGTCAAAATCAAGCAAATTTCCAACTTCAAAATAATGAGTTCCAAACTGACAAGGAGCATCTTTGCTAGGGTCTAACGCATAGGTTTGGATGTCAAATTTTCGGGTTTCAGCCAAAAGCATTTTACCGAGTTGGCCCCCGCCTAAAATTCCTAATTTAAAATCGGATGAAAAATAGTTCATTGTGTTGTGTTGTTGTTGGGCAAAGATAAGTAACAATTTATGGATTGAAAACTTATTTCATTCTTTTCAAAATATTCTTTGCCGCTGCTTTATAACCGGCAGAATGATTTGCATAATCCTGACTCAAAATAGGTTTCAATTCCTCGTGAATCCAATCGTATTTTTTTCCAAAAATGAACAACGCTTTCATAGCATAAGCCTTAGAAGCTACTTTTTCATCCTGAATTAATCGGTCAATTAAAGCTTCAATCAAAATATGTTCTTGTTCATGCGATAATTTTATCCCATTTTTACGATGGTTACTTTTCGCTAAAAACATCGCTATACGAGTGGCAGGTCGCAATGAGGAATCATTTTTAATTTGAGGCAAAACTTCACAAAAAGCATCTAAGTAAGGAACCAGTAATTTCAATTTTTTCTCACCAACCAAATCCAAACTCCAAAAAGCTTTCACGTGCAAATCGTGGTGAATGTCAAAAGCTATTTCAATTAGTTCCTGCAAATTTTCATCACTCTTCATGGCTAAATTACTAATTGCAACTCTGCTTTTTACATGAGCCGTTCCTGATTCAATTTTTTGATAAAGTTTCGAATTCATTTGGTAAATATACCAATTTTGCAAAAAAGTCTGAATTCGTACTTCTTAATACTTTAGACTTCCTTAAATTTGCACTTTATTAAAAATCAGAACATGATACACCTTCACGACAAAACATTTGTGCCATTTATTTCTTCAGAAGAATTGAATTTTGCTATTAAAAATTTAGCTAAACAAATGGATGATGATTTTTTTGATGAAGTACCTGTTTTCGTTGGCGTTTTGAATGGTGCTTTTATGGTATTGTCTGATTTAATGAAAGAATATCGGGGCATGTGCGAAGTGAGTTTTGTGAAATTATCCTCTTATGATGGCACACAATCTACCAATCAAGTGAAACAATTGATTGGGTTAAATGAAAATTTGGAAGGTCGAACAGTTGTTATTGTTGAAGACATTATCGATACGGGAAACACTATTGAAGAATTAAAAGCAATTTTTAAAGGGAAAAATATAAAACACCTTAAAATTGCCACTTTATTTTTAAAACCCGACGCATACAAAAAAGAAATCAAGATTGATTATGTTGGCATTCGAATTCCAAATAAATTCATCGTAGGCTATGGACTTGATTACGATGGTTTAGGAAGAAATTTACCGGACGTTTATCAACTTGCAGAATAAAATCCAACAATCCAAAAATCCAACAATCCAAAAATCTAACAATCCAACAATCTAACAATCTACATTAAAAATGATTAACATCGTTCTTTTCGGAAAACCGGGTGCAGGAAAAGGCACACAAGCTGAATTTTTAAAAGCAAAATACAATTTAACGCATTTGTCAACGGGCGATATTTTTCGTTTCAATATTAAAAATGACACGGATTTAGGAAAATTAGCCAAAACGTTCATGGACAAAGGCGATTTAGTGCCGGATGAAGTGACTATTCAAATGTTGCAAAGCGAAGTAGATAAAAACCCTGATTCTGCTGGATTTTTGTTTGATGGTTTTCCTAGAACAATTGCTCAAGCTGAAGCGTTGGATGCTTTTTTAGCTTCAAAAAATCAAGAAATTACTGCCACAGTTGCTTTAGAAGCGGATGACGAGATATTAGTTCAACGTTTGTTGGAAAGAGGAAAAACTTCCGGAAGACCAGACGATCAAGACGAAGAAAAAATTAGAAATAGATACCAAGAATACAATGAAAAAACAGCTCCTTTAATGGACTATTACAAAAAGCAAGGTAAATTTCATGCTGTGAACGGAATTGGTACCATTGCTGAGGTAACTGAACGATTGAATTTAGTATTCGATAATTTGAAATAAATCTTATTTATCTGAAAAAGGGCAAATTTGTGCCGTTTTTTTTAGATATTTGCAAAATTGAAAGGAGCTTCATCCGGTTTGTCGGAAATGTTGCTCTTTTTTTGCTAAAAATTACGTATGGAAATTGTAATTATTTTATTTTTAATTGTATTGAATGGTGTTTTTTCGATGTCTGAAATTGCACTTATTTCAGCTAGAAAAAGTCGTTTAGAAACTGCCGCTAAAAAAGGCAATCCTGCTGCAAAAGTGGCATTGGATTTAGCCAATTCTCCCAATAAGTTTCTATCTACTGTTCAAATTGGTATTACTTTAATTGGGATTTTAACAGGTATTTATTCCGGAGATAAAATCACTACCGATGTTCAAAATTTTGTAGCCGGTTTTGAAATGCTAAAACCCTATGCCGATTCGATAGCAGTGGGTATTGTGGTTGTAATTTTGACTTTCTTTTCACTTGTTTTGGGGGAATTAGTTCCCAAACGTATAGGTTTAAACTACCCGGAAGCTATTGCCAAAGCAGTAGCCGTACCTATGAAAATCATTTCAAAAATTACGGCTCCGTTTATTTGGTTATTGACTATCTCAACGGAATTTATTTTAGATGTATTTAGAATTAAGCCAACTGCAGATGGAAAGGTAACAGAAGAAGAAATCAAAGCTATCATCAAAGAGGGGACTGAAGTAGGTGAGGTACAAGAAATTGAACAGGATATTGTGGAAAGGGTTTTTCACATAGGTGATAGGAAAGTAAATTCACTGATGACCCACCGAAAATCAGTTGATTATTTATCGTTAGAGGATTCACCTGAAGAGTTAAAAGATAAAGTGTTGAACGATTTACATTCGTTTTACCCGGTTTGTCAAGAAAATTTAGATGAAATTATTGGAATCGTTTCTCTAAAAGAATTATTCTTGAATTTTGAAAAAGGTCTTTTTGATTTGAAATCAATGATTAAAGATCCGGTTTATTTTATTGAACATACTTCTGCCTATAAAGCATTGGAAGTATTTAAAAAATCAAAAGTACATTATGCCTTGGTTGTTGATGAACATGGCGTTTTTCAGGGAATTATAACCTTAAATGATATTTTGGAAGCCCTAGTTGGTGATGCGTCAGATTTTTATGAAGAAGAATTTCAATTAGTAGCAAGAGAAGATGGTTCTTGGTTAGTAGATGGTCACTATTCATTACATGATTTCTTGACCTATTTTGACATGGATGAACATATTAATGATTATGAAGTGACTACGGTTAGTGGTTTCATTATTACAGAGCTAGGTGATATTCCTAAACAAGGGCAAAAATTAATTTGGAATAAATTAGAGTTTGAAGTAATTGATATGGATGGGGTAAAAATTGATAAAATTCTAATCAAAAATTTAAAAGAATAAAAAATAGTTATCAGTTGATTTAATTTATTTTCAGCCAACAGCCAACAGCCAACCGATAACAGACAACCGACAACAGACAACAGAAAGCAAAACAATGACAGAAGGAAATTTCGTAGACTACGTAAAAATATATGTTTCATCTGGAAAAGGAGGGAAGGGCTCTTCACATCTACACCGCGAAAAATTCATTGAAAAAGGGGGACCAGATGGTGGAGACGGTGGTCGTGGCGGTCATGTATATTTGAAAGGAAATAAAAATTTGTGGACACTTTTTCATTTAAAATTTGTCAAACATATTCGTGCCGGACATGGCGGAGATGGAGGAAGTTCAAGAAGTACAGGTCATGATGGCGAAGATAAATTTGTTGAAGTGCCACTAGGAACAGTAGTTCGCGATCAAGAAACCGGAGAAATTCTTTTTGAAATCACTGAACACGATGAAGTAAAAATCGTAGCCGAAGGCGGAAAAGGCGGATTAGGGAACTGGCATTTTCGCTCGGCAACCAACCAAACGCCACGCTATGCACAGCCAGGTATGCCGGTGAAAGAAGTGGATATTATTTTAGAATTAAAAGTGCTGGCCGATGTTGGTTTAGTTGGTTTTCCAAATGCGGGAAAATCAACATTACTTTCTGTAATGACATCAGCAAAACCTAAAATTGCCGATTATCCATTTACTACCCTAAAACCCAATTTAGGAATTGTAGCTTACCGAGATTTCCAATCGTTTGTAATGGCCGATATTCCCGGAATTATAGAAGGTGCCGCCGAAGGTAAAGGTTTGGGTCATTATTTTTTACGTCATATAGAACGAAATTCCATATTGTTGTTTTTAGTTCCTGCAGATGCAGCCGATATCAAAAAAGAATACGAAATTTTGTTGGATGAACTCCGTCGTTATAATCCTGAAATGTTGGATAAAGACCGCATTTTGGTAGTTTCCAAATGCGATATGCTTGATGAAGAATTGAAATCGGAACTTGAAAAACAAATGAAAAAAGAGTTCAAAGGAACCAAATATCATTTTATCTCCTCTGTGGCTCAACAAGGCTTGCAAGAATTAAAAGATATGTTGTGGAAAATGTTGAATGAGTAAAAAATTCAAAAAATTATATATTTCTTACAAAAGCATCCTAAACGGGGTGCTTTTTTTATGGAATTCTAAAAAATAAGTTAAAAAATAGAAATACCTAATTGAATTTTGAAACAAAAAAGAACTACTGAATACAAATTAAAGTATATTCGCAAATATTAAAAATGAATCAAAAAATGAAAAAAATTATTTTAAGTTTTGTGGCATTAATTGCTTTTGCTCCGGCAACAGTTTTTGCTAACGAAGGAATGTGGTTTTTGATGCATATTCAACGTCTAAACCAGCGTGATATGCAAAAAATGGGATTGCAATTAACCGCAGAAGAAATTTACAGCATTAACAATTCCAGTTTAAAAGATGCAATAGTGCAATTCAATGGAGGTTGTACAGCAGAAATGATTTCCAAAGATGGCTTGGTTTTAACCAATCACCACTGTGGTTATGATGCGATTGCCGAATTATCTTCTCCGGAAAGCAATTACTTACGTGACGGATTTTGGGCTCAAAATCGTAAAGCAGAATTAAAGCCTAAGAGTTTATTCGTTCGATTCTTCGTACGTATGGACGATGTGTCCAAAAGAATTTTAGGCGTTGTAAACGATAAAATGACCGAAGCGGAACGTGAAGCTGCTATCAACAAAGAAATTGCTAAGATTCAAAAGGAAAACGATGGGGGTGGAAAATATACCGTTTCGGTACGTTCGTTTTTTCAAGGGAATGAATACTACTATTTTGTTTATGAAGATTATAAAGATGTTCGCTTGGTAGGTACACCAACTGAAAGCATTGGTAAATTTGGTGGAGATACAGACAACTGGGAATGGCCCCGTCATACCGGAGATTTCTCGTTATTTAGAGTGTATGCTGATGCCAAAGGAAATCCTGCTGAATATTCAGAAAACAATGTGCCTTTAAAACCTAAACACCATCTACCAATCAGTTTAAAAGGTGTTCAAGAAAATGATTTTGCGATGATTTTAGGTTATCCTGGACGTACAAACCGTTGGATGCCGGCAGAAGGAATTGAGCAAAATGTAAAATATGCTTATCCTGCTTGGGTAGAAGGTTCAAAAATGTCGATGGACAAAATGAAAGTGCATATGGACAAAGATGATGCGGTTCGTTTGAATTATGCTTCAAAATATGCTCAAATTGCCAATTATTGGAAAAATAGACAAGGTATGATTGATGCTCTTTCTAAATTCAAAACGGCTGATGCTAAAAGAAAAGTTGAAAAGAAATTTGATTCATGGGCAAACAGTAGCAAAAATAAAGCACAATATGGTACTGTCATTAAAGACATTAATGCCTATTATGCTATGACAAATGAAAAAGCGAAACATGACAATTATTTAATGACAATGTTACGTGGTTCAGCTTTTGGTTCAATGCCGGGAAGGTTGGGTAACCAATTAGTTACATACGCAAAAGCAGAAGCAGCTCAAAGAGCACAAATGAAACCTCGTTTGGTAGAAATGATTGAAGGTACATTTGAAACTATTTATTTACCAGTTGAAAAAGATGTATTAGCTGGACAACTTGGTTTGTATGCAGAAAAAGCGAAAGCTCATGGTCTTGCACCAAGTGTTCAAGCAATGGTAAATGACAAAGTAGATTTTGCTAAATATGCTTCAAGTGCAATTGATTTAAGTTTGTTTACTTCTAAAGATAGATTGTTAGCCTTTTTAGAATTACCAAGTGAAGAATTGGTAAAAAATGATCCTATTTATAAATTGTCTTCTGATTTGTTAGATCATT
>JAFLBT010000093.1 GCA_017302935.1 Flavobacteriales bacterium
AACAATACACCAGGTGGATATTCTACTTGGTCATTTAATAGTAATTTACCCAATAATACGCTATTTATGAACACTATTTTTGGTGTTTATCATGATATTGACCCAAGCAAAGGTGGAAGTGTTGGATATGAATTAATCACATTAAATACCGGATGTAGAGCTTTAGTAGTTTCTTGGCATAAAGTTCCCATGTTCTCCAGTACCTGTAACTCAATTCTTTATTCCGGAATGATGGTGCTTTATGAAAATACTAATGTGATTGAAATTTATATTCAAGAAAAAAATGTATGTTCGAGCTGGAATAGCGGTAATGCAATCGTTGGTCTTCAGAACGGAAACGGTACACAAGCAATTGTTGCACCAGGTAGAAATGGACTAGATGCTGACTGGACTGTTGTAAACGAAGCATGGAGATTTACCCCTACCGGAGCTCCTCTTACAACAGTAACGTGGTTTGAAGGCTCAGGTACCTCAGGGCCTGTTGTTGGAAATACTGATGTTATAAATGTTTGCCCAACATCAACAACTGTTTATACTGCACAAGTTACTTATCAACTTTGTACAGGAAACACACTTGTAGAAACGGCTGAAACAACAGTAACAGTTCTTGGCGATAAAACTTGGAATGGTTCAATTGATACCGATTGGAACAAACCAAATAACTGGACTCCTGCCGGAATTCCGTATTTGACAGATTGTGTTATTATCCCTGTAACTCCTAATGACCCCATCATTTCCGGCACCAACTACCACGGGATGGCAGGAACTTTAACCATTTATAATGGAGCTACGCTTACGGTCAACTCTAATAATATGATAACCGTAACAGATTGGGTAAATGTTAATACAGGTGGCACATTTATTATAAACAATAATTCAAGTTTGGTTCAAGTGAATAATGTTACCAATACAGGAAATATTATTTACAGAAGAAATACAAACATCAGGAGATTAGACTATGTATATTGGTCATCACCAGTAGCTGGTTTTAATGTAAATAATATTTCAAGTCCAATTGCTCCCGGGCCAATTTACACTTGGCATCCAACAGTGGCTAATCCAAATGGTGGTCAAGGAAACTGGCAAGCAGCAGGAGGTAGCACAATGCTTCCTGGAAGAGGTTACATCGTTAGGGGTCCAAATTCATTTACGGATACACCTTCTACTTTATTTGGCAGTTTTACTGGTGTACCAAATAATGGTCCATATACTGTTCCAATTTCAAGAGGCAGTATTCAGACATCATTTACGGGTACTAATGGAACATTAATCACTAATTTAAGTGATAACAATAATCTTTTGGGTAATCCATATCCTTCAGCCATCAGAGCTAGTCAATTTTTATTTGATAACAGAACAAAAATTGAAGGAAATGTAAAATTATGGACACATGGTAACCTACCTGCCATCATTTCAAGTCCTTTTTATGATACCTACGCTTACAATTATTCACCTGGTGATTACTTAACGTATAATTTTACCGGAACTAGTTGTTGTCCTACAATGGGTGCTGACCTATTTATCGGTGCTGGTCAAGGATTTTTTATCCAAATGTTAGACGGCCCAGCTGCTTCAGATGTAATTTCATTTGGTAATCACTTAAGAAGTGCCACTTATGATAATAGTTTGTTCTATCGTCATGCCAATCAAGAAACCAATGTAGAGCAATTAATCCCGTCCGAAAAAAGTAGATTTTGGCTTGATATTATAAATGCTCAAAATGTTTCTGAAAGAACATTAATTGGCTATGTTGAAGGGGCAACAATGGATAAAGATAACTTTTTTGATAGCTCAATTGCCATCACAAATGATCTATCGGTTTTTTCAATTATCGATGATTTGAAATTAAATATTCAAGGTAGAGCTCTTCCGTTTAATTCTTCTGATGAAGTTCCTATTGGCTTTCACGCTCCATCGGCCGGAAATTATACGATGGCAATTGCTGCTATAGATGGATTATTCAATGACCAAACTATTCTGTTAGAAGATCTTTATTTAAATAGTGTTCATGATTTAAAACAATCACCTTATACTTTCCAAACCGTTAGCGGAACGTTTATAGATCGATTTAAAATTATCTATGAATCATCTTCAACTTTAAGCAACCCTACTTTTTCAATTGAAAATACTATTAGGGTGATCACTAATGAAAATGTAGTTGTTTCTTCAAGTATAGAAAATATTGAGTCGATTCAAGTCTTTAATGTTTTAGGACAAATGATTCATCAATCAAGAAATATAAATTCTAAACAAATTGAACTTAGTCAACTTCAAAGAAATAACGCAACCTTATTATTAAAAATAAAATTAACTGACGGAACAACTTCCATCGAAAAAGTAATTTATTAAAGATAATTCATAAAACGCCAAAAAGACCTTTGCTTTACATAGTAAAGGTTTTTTTCGTTTTGATAGGCTTCTCGCTCAAACGAAATATTTCTATAAGCCAAATTTCTATCTTTATATTGAATCAAGCGAACTAAATATTCTAAACTATACCAAACATAAAAAGGCAGAATCAACAGTTCAATTTGTTGCCGAATATGAATGCGTTCGTGATTCAATAACACAACATTTTCTTTGTCCGATTTGTCTTTTAAAAATACAAACGGATACAAAGTGAGTCCTCGAAAACCTTTCGGGGTTAAATATTTAATAACTAATACAAACATTTGTGGCAAAGTTGCTAATTTTGTAGTTATGAATACACCAAATCCTGAAAATAAATTAATCGAGGGCGAAGATTTTTATTACACGCCCGAAGGTTATAAATGTTTTACAGAAAAATATCATTTAAAAAGAGGCTATTGCTGCAAAAGCGGATGCCGTCATTGTCCGTATGGTTTTGATAAAAAAACAGGACGGGTGAAAAAGTAATTAGTCCCGATAGCTATCGGGAGTGATTAGTAATTAGTGAATAGTAATTAGTCAAATCCAAAAATCTAAGAATCCAAAAATCTAAGAATCTAAAAATAGAATAATCCAAAAATGGAAGCAATACATACCAAGTCATTCAAAGAACAAATTTCAGAAGGAATTCCAACCGAATTACCATCTCCAAAACCGTATGAAGTTGATATAAATCACGCTCCAAAGCGAAAAGAAATTCTTTCTGATGAAGAAAAAAAATTAGCTCTTCGCAATGCGTTACGCTACTTTGAACCCAATCACCATCCTACTCTCCTACCGGAATTCAGAGAAGAATTAGAAAAATACGGTCGTATTTACATGTATCGTCTTCGCCCTGATTACCGAATGTATGCTCGACCAATTTCGGAATATCCCGGAAAAAGTGAGCAGGCAAAAGCCATTATGTTGATGATTCAAAACAATTTGGATTATGCTGTGGCTCAACATCCGCATGAATTAATTACGTATGGCGGAAACGGTGCCGTTTTTCAAAACTGGGCACAATATCGGTTAACGATGAAATACCTCTCGGAAATGACGGATGAGCAAACTTTGGTGATGTATTCCGGTCATCCGATGGGATTATTTCCTTCCCACAAAGATGCTCCAAGAGTTGTCGTAACGAACGGAATGGTAATTCCCAATTATTCCAAACCCGATGATTGGGAAAAAATGAATGCGTTAGGCGTTTCTCAATACGGACAAATGACAGCCGGAAGTTATATGTACATTGGTCCACAAGGAATTGTTCACGGCACAACCATCACGGTTTTGAACGGCTTTAGAAAAATTAAAAAAGATCCAGTTGGTGCATTGTTTGTTACTTCAGGTTTGGGTGGAATGAGTGGTGCTCAACCCAAAGCCGGAAACATTGCCGGTTGTGTGACCGTTTGTGCCGAAGTGAATCCGAAAATAACACATATTCGTCATTCTCAAGGTTGGATTAATGAAGTGATTGAAAATGTAGATGATTTAGTAATTCGTGTACGAAATGCTCAAGCTGAAAAAGAAGTAGTTTCTATTGCTTATCTTGGAAATATTGTAGATGTTTGGGAACGATTTGATTCAGAAAATATTCATATTGATTTAGGTTCAGATCAGACTTCGTTGCACAATCCGTGGGCAGGAGGTTATTATCCGGTTGGACTTTCTTTTGAAGAATCGAATGAATTAATGGCCAATAATCCCGAACTTTTTAGAACGAAAGTGAAAGAAACGTTAGTGCGTCATGCAGCAGCGGTGAACAAACATACGGCCAAAGGAACCTATTTCTTTGATTATGGAAATGCCTTTTTATTAGAGGCTTCTCGTGCCGGTGCTGATGTCATGGCGATTGATGGCATTCATTTTAAATACCCGAGTTATGTGCAAGATATTATGGGTCCGATGTGTTTTGATTATGGATTTGGTCCGTTCCGATGGGTTTGTGCCAGTGGAAAACCGGAAGATTTAGCCAAAACCGATCAAATTGCTTGTGATGTTTTGGAAGAAATGGCAAAAACCGCTCCTATTGAAATCCAACAGCAAATGCAGGATAATATTAAATGGATTAAAGAAGCTCAGAAAAATAAATTAGTTGTGGGTTCGCAAGCTCGAATTTTATATGCCGATGCTGAAGGAAGAATGAAAATTGCCGAAGCATTCAACAAAGCTATTGCTAAAAACGAAATTGGTTATGTCATTTTAGGTCGCGATCACCACGATGTTTCCGGAACCGATTCTCCTTATCGAGAAACGTCTAATATTTATGATGGTTCGAGTTTTACGGCTGATATGGCGATTCACAACGTGATTGGTGACAGTTTCCGTGGAGCAACTTGGGTATCCATCCATAATGGCGGAGGAGTTGGCTGGGGCGAGGTAATTAATGGCGGATTTGGTATGGTTCTTGATGGAACAGAGGATAGCGACAGACGACTAAAATCGATGTTGTTTTGGGATGTCAATAATGGAATTGCCCGAAGAAATTGGGCTCGCAATGAAGGAGCTATTTTTGCAATTAAAAGAGCGATGGAGACGCAACCTTTATTGAAAGTTACCATCCCTAATATAGTAGATGATGATTTACTTTAATTGATATAAATTTATTAGTTAAAAGAGAACACAGATTAGAGAAATTTTTAAAATTTTTAAAATTTCTTTTATCTGTGTTCAAAAAAATAGTTGAAAATTGTCTCTTAATTAAATAAAGCTATGAAAACACTCAAATTCCTACCCGTACTTCTTCTCTTTCTGCTTGCATCTTGCAGTTCTGTAAGAGTTTATTCTGATTATGATAAAAGTGTTGATTTTACGCAATACCGAACGTATGCCTATCAAAAAAGCGGCATCGATAAAGTAGAAATTTCTGATTTAGATAAGAAAAGAATTCTTCGTGCTATTGACGAACAAATGACCGCTAAAGGTTTTAGCAAAAGTGAAAATCCTGATTTGTTGATTAATATTTTCACGAAAGAACGTGAACAAGTGGATGTAAACCAATTCAACGCCGGATGGGGTTATGGTTGGGGATGGGGATGGAATCCTTGGATGTGGGGTGGCATGAACACCAGCGTTTCCTCTTATGTTGAAGGAACCTTATTCATTGATTTAATTGACAATAGAAAAAAAGAACTCATTTGGCAAGGCGAAGGCATTGGTGTTTTAACCCGAAACATCGATAAAAAAGACGAACGCATAAATGAATTTGTGGCGAAGATTTTAGCTCAATATCCACCCAAGAAGAAGTAAGGAGTTGATAGTTTGGAGTTTTTAGTCTTAAAAAAGATAGAACCGGAGTAGAGATGCTTCGGTTTTTTATGTCATTTTCTTTTGAAATACAACTCCCCTAGCCCAGATTGCAATGAAAAGCCCGCAAAGGAAAAACAAATTAATTTTCTTGCTACAAAAAAGCGACCAATCCCGATAAATATCGGGAGCTCTTTTTGTTGTGTAGAAAATTTTTGTTTTTCCTGCGGACTTGAAATGGAAAGCTGGAATAGCTTCTTATAAAGTTGCCGATAATCAGTCACAGTTTACAATTAATAAATTGAAAAATATCAACCCTGTTTTGATTAAATTGAAATGATTTTCAACAAATTATTTTTTTTCTAATTGTAAAAGTCTTTCTTCAATCGATTCTTGCTTTTCTTTTAAAAGTTGTAGCTCCTGCTCCAGTGAAGCAATTTTACTTTTTTGTTCTATAATTACCTCTTGTTGTTCTTGAATTGCTTTAGTTAAATACGGAATTAAGCCAACATAATTTATTGATTTTATTTTTCGTTCTTCATGAATCGTTTCAGCAATTTTTGTTGGATCGGTTGGAGTTGAAAGTGTTTCTTCTTTTACTAAATTAGGAAATACTTGCTCCATCTCTTGAGCAATAAAACCTGTTTGTTGACCACGAGCAAACCCATATTTTTGAGTCAAATCAGTTTTAAATTGATAGTCTTTAACTTTTAATTCTACTATTTTATTCAAAACCGGTTGACTTGATTGAATGTTTTCTTTAAGCGAAGCATCAGATGGATTGGTAAAAACACCGGATACGAAAACATTTCCTAAAAAATAACCGGCATAACCTGATGGTTTTGTTGCATTGGAATATACACCGTAATGTGCTCCACCCGCAAAGAAATCGATAAAATTATAAGAGCCATATTTAACTCCAGTACCAATTCCCGTTAAAGAATTAATTTGCCCGAAATGTGTACCGTTTTGAGCATTATTGATTAGCGTTTCCGAACCGGCCTGATTTCCTGAACCTGAAAAGGATAAGCGATTATAAATACCCCAATAAATACCATTCCCTGCACTATTAAATTCATTGAATAATCCGTATTGATTATAATTCCCATTATCATTAAAAGCATTATAGTTGGCGTAACGCGTTCCATTTCCATTTCCGCCAAATTCTGAATAAGAACCATAAAGAATTCCATTTGAAGAATTGAGCAAGTAATTTCGTAAGCCGTATTTAGATCCCGAACCACTTACGGTTATGCTATTATATGTTCCTATTTGATTCCCGTTTCCATTCCCATAAATACTATTAATTGTACCATTTACAAGTTCATCTCCCTCTGTTGATATTACATTTTCAATCCCTTTTTTTGGTGTGTTTGGAGCAAAATTAATGAAATTATATACCCCATGAATGGTTCCGTTGGTGGTTCCAGAAATCGAATTTAAAACCCCATATTTATCTGAATTAGAGTTTCCGCCAACAATATTATTAACGCCCATTTGAAAGCCAGTAGTAGTTGCAAAAATTATGTTTCTTACACCCATTAACTGTTGAGCGTTATTATTGGTTAAAATATTGTGAGTTCCGGTTTCGTAACCAGTCCCGCTCCCTGACATTATGTTTCGAGTACCAAATTTTTCCCCTGTTCCACCATCAGTAAATTCATTTTCTGTACCAACATGAACCGCATTTTGTGTATTTATAATCCGATTTTTCACACCGATTTTTTCACCCGTTCCATTGCCGCTAATTTCCGTAAAGCTTCCTATATGATTTCCCGTTCCGTCTCCTTGCAGTAGAGAATAGCTACCAAAATGTTCATCGTTCCCTGAATTATCGATGAAGTTGTAATTCGCATATTGTTTTCCTGTTCCGGAACCGGTTAATCTGTTCCGGATACCATAATGATTGCCTGAACCGGAAGCAGAAAGTTCATTATTAACTCCATATTTATTTCCAATTCCGCTTCCTAAAATTTGATTTTGAACCCCATATTTCAATCCATTACCGTTGTTAAAAATTAAATTATTCAAACCAAATTGTGTTCCTGTTCCCAAACTGTAAAGACTTGTAGAAATACCCGATTGAATTCCCGTTGAACTACCGTAAATACTCGTATTTACTCCAGTAGAAGGAGCACTGCCTCCAGAAGTAAGATTGGTTACCATACCATTTACTTGTGATGCAGTAGTATTATTTATTTCATTAAATAAAGCAGTATTATTTCCGGTACCGGAAGTTGTTAAAGAAGTATAAATACCAAACTGATCCCCAGAATTGTTTCCTGAAAAGGAATTAAACAAACCATATCTATTACCTGTTCCTCCCCCAGCTATAATATTATAAACGCCTGTACTATTTGTTGAATTGTTTCCTACGAGTGCATTTTGAACACCATAAGTTGCTCCAGTACCAACTATATTGATGGAATTATTTAAACCATATACAGTTCCAATTCCACTTGTTGCAAGCTGATTGTATTGACCATATATTGAAGCATTTCCGGAACCTGAACTTATGGTATAGACTCCGAATTTATTTAGATTTGTATTTCCGTTTAAGGAATTATAAACTCCATAGTGATTGCTGTTCCCTGCTCCATTTATATCATTTCTTATTCCTGTTTTATCAGCATTATTTGTAGAATTGATTATGTTATAAACACCAAATCTACTCCCTAAGCCTACACCGGCAAGGTTGTTTATAGCTCCATAATGCACTCCATTTCCTGAATTATCAATATATGTTTCCGCACCCGCTTGGTTACCATTTCCAGCTCCGCTTAAAAAAACATAATTACCATAATGTATTCCGTTTCCTGAGTTAGCATTTTCTATTCGTGAACCAAAATTGATTCCATCACCGGAACCTAAAAAAACACTCCTTATTCCATAACGAGCTCCGGTTCCTGTTCCGGTTAAAATTGAATTAAATCCTACTCTAGAACCAATACCCGATCCACTCAAATAATTGGTAGTACCATAATGAACACCATCACCATTTGTAAAAATGTCGTTTCCATTTCCGTTTAGCTCGGCATTGGAAGTACCCGTTAATTCGTTATAAATTCCTATTCGAGGTGATCCAATAGAGGGGTTTAGATTGCGTTGGTTGCGAATACCGTAAGTTCTAGTTTCATCTGAAACAATGTCTAACTTACCGTTTAACTCAGTCGATGTTCCAATTTTAACATTTCCTAGATGAAACATAGCATCGTTTATATCATTAGGAGCAAGAGTCCCTCCTACTTCATAAAAATCAGCATCGGCATTTTTAGTAGAGGAAATTCCTATCCATGAAGTTGTGGCATTATCCCAATAATAAAAACCTGATTGATTGCTCCCTGAAGTTGTAGTCAAATAAACTAACATCCCATTTTGTGAAACTGTTGGATTTACAGCAGGAAAAACATCAACTTTTGGCACCAAAATTCCGTCAGTATTGCTTGGCAAAGCTTCATTTGACGACTTTATTTCCAATTGAGCATTAGGAGTTGTAGTATTAATTCCAACTTGAGAAAAAGAATAATTAATGGAAAAAAGAATAAATAGAAAAGCAATTTTTTTCATCCTTTATGTCTAAGATTAATAAAAATTCCAAGAAGATAAAGAGAAATTACCTCCATTTGAATTTGAATTTCCATAACCCCAAGTGCCAGAAATTGTATTACTTCCATATAGTAAATCGGCTTTAAAGTGATACGTTCCTCCGGTCAAATAAGTATATGAACCAATAACTGTATTACCTATGATAGAATATGTGCCTTGAGCCGGATAACTTCCAAACAATGTTTCATGACCTGCAACTGAAACTTTACCATTTTCCTCAAAAACCATTAAATAATCATAGTTTGTACTTCCACTTCCTACACCGTAATATCCCATCCAAATACCTTTGACAAAAGAAAAACCAGAACTGCCGGTTAAGTGCTTTTTACCATTCAAGGTACCTAAGTTATGGTAACTAAAACCTAATCCATAGGTTCCTGTAAATTTTGCAGTTGAACTATTATAATTAAGTCTATAATTGGTATAATTACTTCCATCAAATAAGGTAAATTCAACTGTAGAACCTGAAATGGTATAGTTTGTTCTCATACCTGACAATGGCAACATATCAGTTATAGTTGCAGACCCAAATGTGACAAAATTTCCAAATTCAAATAACATATTTGCTTCTACACCATTATTAAAAGTGACATCATAAAAGCCTCTTAATTCTCCCGGTGTAGGTGGAGGAAGTGAACGAGAAAATGTTGAATTGGATTGACTTTGATTATTTTCATAAATAGATTCGTCTTGACTACAAGAAAATAAAATAGATAAAATAAAAAGTAAGATTAAAATGCCACTATTTTTCATAAAGAATTGTTTTATAGATTTCTACATCAAAATAAAACAATACTTTTTATGAGCTGTTAATTAATTTAGTATTTGGCAGATTTTTTGAGTATTTCAGGAATTCATATCCTTCTAAAAAGTTCAAAGAATTCATCTTTGCGATTTCTGCTTATGGATATGGTTGTTCCATCTTTCATTACAACATAAGCGTTTTCACCTTTTACAGCTTTAACTATTTGATTAGTATTGATTAAATGCGATTGGTGAACCCTAAAAAAAGGTTCTCCTTTTATGTTTTCTTCCACTTCTTTTAGCGTTTTAGATAACGTAATCTTTTTTTGATTAGCTAAAAAAATATGAGCATAATTACTATCACTTTCTACACGAATAATTTCATCAACATCAAAAAATTCTACCATATTTCCAACAGGAAGAGCAACTTTTTGTTTGTTCTTTATAGGTTGATATTGTTCTAACAACAATTTGATTTTATCGTCTATGTTATAAAATGATGAGTCCTTTTTTACCTTTTCTATTGCATTTTGTAAATCAATAATATCGATGGGTTTTAAAAGATAATCAATAGCTGAAAATTTAAATGCTTTAATGGCAAACTGGTCATAAGCAGTGGTGAAAATTACTTTATAATGAAAATTTTTCGTCTGATTCAACACATCAAAACCATTTACATGTGGCATTTCTATGTCTAAAAAAACCAAATCCGGTTGATATTCTTTAATGGCTTTTATGCCTTCTTTTCCACTATTGCAAGAAGCTAAAATTGAAACCTCTTTACAAAATTGATTGAGTTGCATTTCGAGGACTTCGAGTGCATTTTTTTCATCATCAATGATTATTGCTTTAATCATAATCTTAATTTAAAGTTTGAATCGGAATAATCAATTCTATTTTTGTCCCCAAAGCATTTCCATCTTGATCTTTCAAATCATGAATTTTTAGTGTTGTTTTACTACTTTGCGTTTTATTTAAAATTGAAATTCGAGATTCAGTAATTTGCAAACCATAACTTTTCTTTTTTAACACTTGCTTGCTTTTTAATTCCATTGCTTTTTGACGTCCAATTCCATCATCAGAAATGATGACTTTAATATTATTTTTATCAAAATCGGATATCTCGATAGTCAATTTTCCTTTCGTCTCTTTGTGCAACAAACCGTGCCAAATTGCATTTTCAACATAAGGCTGAATAATCATGGATGGAATTTGAATGATATCAGTATTTAAGGAATCATCCAGAATTAATTCATGGTCAAATTGATTGTCAAAACGTAACGCTTCAATCTCGATGTAAAGTTTTAACAATTCCACTTCACTACTCAACAAAATATAGTTTTGATTGCTATGGTCTAAAATCAATCGAATTAATTTGGAAAATTTAGTAAGATATTGAGAAGCCGCAAAACTATCATTTTTTAGAATATACTTTTGAATACTGTTTAAAGAATTAAAAATAAAATGAGGATTCATTTGAGCTCGCAAAGCTTTCATTTCAATTTCTGCGATTTGTTGTGCATAGATTGATTTTAAG
>JAFLBT010000094.1 GCA_017302935.1 Flavobacteriales bacterium
GAGTGAAACTACTTTTTCAAATTCTTTTTGCTCCATACCATACGGTGGATCGGCAAAAACGATGTCATAATTGCCTTTTGTCTTGGCTAAAAAGCTAAAGACATCACTTTTTAAGGCAGTGATGTTGAAATCAAATTCAGTTGCTGTTTTTTTGATAAAGGACACACAACCATAATCAGCATCAACCGAAACGATTGGTTCACTTCCTCTGGACGCAAATTCAAAACTGATGTTTCCGGTGCCGGCAAATAAATCCAATACCGATAATTCTGCAAAAGTAAAGTGATTGTTCAATATATTAAACAACGCTTCTTTGCTCATGTCAGTGGTTGGACGAACGGGCAGGTTTTTGGGAGGAGAAAGTCGGCGACCTTTATATTTTCCGGATATGATTCTCACGAATGAAATAAAATAAAATGTTTTCTGTTTTCTTCCGCCGAAAACGAATTGGATTTTTGTACTTCATTCACCTCCATCATTTGGGTGTTTCGTACGTATTGATAGGCTTTTTGATACAATTCATTTTCGATTGTACAATCCCCTAGAAAGAATAATTTAAACGTTTCAGGATTCAAATGAAGCTGTTCAGCCGTAAATAATAAATAATACAAAAAGTCGTCAGCATTTTTGTATTGAAAAGAATTATACAACAATAATTTTTGATTTTGAACCACAACAATTTCAAAATGTTCTTTGGCAACATGCACAAAGAGTTGAGGTGATTCTTGATTTTTTGAATAATCAAGCAGTTTAGAAACTAAAATAGTACTGAAATGATTGTATTCAAACGAACCAAATTGGTCGATTAGATAGTTGTTAACATGCACATACGGCACATAAACATTAATCATTTCGCTTTGCTCGATTTCATCGGTTGCAAAAAAATCGGTTTCAAAAACTTTGGTGTTGAATTGAAGATAACTGCCTTTGTAATCTGCATCAAATAAGGGTTTGGGTACAAATGTGCTCAAATCGTTTTCGTGCAATACAACAATGGAATCGTAGGAACGGGTTAATTCTGGATAATCTAAAATGGATTTCCAAAGGGCATTTTCAATAGTATAATTTTTAGGGAAAGATGAAAAGTCAACTTGCTTGAATGAAGTAATTTGTCCGGATAGTAAGTCCCGACAACAAAAAGAAAGCCCATTCAGTGCAACCTGAATGGACAACTTTTTATAGCTTTTTTCGGTAAGTGAATTATTCGTTATTACCATATTTTTTTGGCCAGTTACCTGACATGCTTACCTCTTCCATAGAACCTAAAATAATAAATTCACCATTGATTCCATCAACTGAAACCACTTTTTTCTCTTTAGCAACAAGATTTGGATCTTGATCAGTTAATAAGGTAGATTTATCTAATTTAGCTTCAAAAACAGGAATTTTTAACTCTTCACGTTGAATAAAACCGGCTTTTAATTCGATTTTCGTTTCTATATCACCAACTTTTACAATGTTCAATCTTTTATAACGGTCTGAACCTTTAAATAATGAATCTTTGATACTTACTTTCCCTAATTCTTTTGTGACAACAATATCTTTAAAATAACCACCTGTTCCACTCGCATCAACGGTTAATCCGTATGCCCTGTTTTTATCCACATCAATTATTGATGTATCTCTTCTTTCAATAATAGTGAATTTTTCGTTTTCGATAAATTGAATTAAAGAATCTAAATTAGCAGTGTATTTTCCATTAACTGCTTTATAAGCTAATTGTGCAGCTTTGATGTCTAAAAATTTATTAACCGCAACTTGGTATCTTTTTTCTTTTAATTTGTCAAATTCAATAGGAGCTTGAATGGATTGATAAATTAAATAAGCAAATACAATAGAAATGGCCCACAACGCAACAGAAAGTCCAATTTTTAATGAACGATTAGTAGATTTATCAATTAATTTAACTGTTCCAAACACAGCTAAGGCTAGTACTACAATAATTATAACTAATGTTATCATCTTTTATTTTTTTTAATTTCAGTTAAGGCAAATCTACAATTTTTTTTTTTTCTCAAAAGCATTTCGCACAAAATTCATCAGTATATTTGAATTTTAATATTTTCCTAACTTTTGACAATGAATTCATCTCTGTTTTACAGTATTTTACAAAAATCATTCCAATTTAATCCGACTGTAAAGCAACTTATCTTTTTTGAAAAGATTGCCGACTTTGTCACTAATCCTCAACAAAATGATCTTTTTGTGCTAAAAGGATTCGCAGGAACAGGAAAAACCACATTAATTTCTACGTTGGTCGAAAATTTAAGTCTGGTCAATAAAAAATATGTGCTTTTGGCTCCAACCGGTCGTGCGGCAAAAGTAATTGCTAATTATTCAGGAAAACCGGCTTTTACCATTCATAAAAAAATTTATTTCCCTAAAAAAAATCAGGGTGGTGGAGTTTCGTTTACCCGACAAATCAACAAACACAAAAACACCATCTTCATTGTAGATGAAAGTTCCATGATTTCAGATACGAATACCGACATCAAAACACTGGAATCAAGTTCTTTACTCGATGATTTGATACATTATGTATATTCAGGGGAAAATTGTAAAATTCTTTTTTTAGGCGATACCGCTCAGTTGCCTCCGGTTCAAATGGAAATGAGTCCGGCGTTGGATGTTGCAACGCTTCTGGCGTATTATCACAAAGAAGTAATTCATCTGGAATTGGATGAAGTCATGCGGCAAGAAGAAAATTCTGGAATTTTATTTAACGCTACTTTACTTCGGGAAACGTTGAAAGAGCATTTTATCGATACATTTCAATTTGATATAAATGGGTTTAAAGACATTGTACGATTGTCTGATGGTTATGACATTCAAGATGCCATTAATACGGCTTACAGCAACGATGGAATGGAAGAAACCGCCTTTATCGTGCGAACCAATAAACGGGCGAATCAATACAACCAGCAAATCAGAAACCGTATTTTGTTTCGCGAAAGTGATTTGTCGGCTGGTGATTTTATGATGGTGGTCAAAAACAATTATTTTTGGTTAAAAGAAACCGATGAAGCCGGATTTATTGCCAATGGCGATATTATAGAAGTACTCGAAATTCATAAAATAGTCGATTTATACGGTTTTAAATTTGCCAAAGTAAAAATTAGAATGGTGGATTATCCGCAACAAAAACCGTTTGAAACCATCTTACTTTTGGATACCGTTTTGAGCGAATCACCTTCGTTAACCTATGAAGAATCCAATAAATTGTATCAAGAAGTATTGAAGGATTACGAAAATGAAGGGCCAAAATACAAACAAGTACAAAAAGTGAAGGAAAACGAATTTTTTAATGCTCTTCAGGTTAAATTTTCTTACGCTATAACGTGTCATAAATCACAAGGTGGGCAATGGAATACCGTTTTTGTTGAGCAACCTTACTTACCGGAAGGTATCAATCGCGATTATATTCGGTGGTTATATACAGCTGTGACGAGAGCGAAAGAAAAATTATACTTAATCGGTTTTAAAGAAGAGTTTTTTATGGAAGCTCATGAAGATTAATGATTAAAAAAAATCAGTTGCTCTTTTCTGAGTTTAAAAAGTTTAAAAGTACATTTGTAATCTAAAATTTAGTTTCATTATGAAAATCATTGCTGTTATTCCTGCTCGTTATGCTTCTACTCGTTTTCCGGCCAAATTAATGCAGGATTTAGGAGGGAAAACGGTAATATTACGCACGTATGAAGCAGCATTGAACACACAGTTATTTGATGATGTTTTTGTAGTGACCGATTCCGACCTCATTTTTAAAGAAATAGAAAAAAACGGTGGAAAAGCCATCATGAGTATCAAAGAGCATGAAAGTGGGAGTGACCGTATTGCAGAAGCAGTTGAGAACTTAGACGTTGATATTGTAGTAAATGTGCAAGGCGATGAACCGTTTATCAATAAAGAACCATTGCAAAAAGTAATTGAAGTCTTCAAAAATGATTTGGAGAAAAAGGTGGATTTAGCTTCGCTTATGCGTGAAATTACCGATTGGGAAGCCATTGAGAATCCGAATAACGTGAAAGTGATTGTGGATCAAAATGGTTTAGCGTTGTATTTTTCCCGTTCGGTAATTCCTTATCCCAGAGAAAAAAATGTAGGTGTTCGTTATTTTCAACACATTGGAATTTATGCGTTTAGAAAAGCGGCTTTGATGGATTTTTATCGTTTACCGATGCAATCCTTGGAAGCTTCCGAAAAATTAGAACAACTTCGCTATTTGGAATATGGTAAAAAAATCAAAATGGTAGAAACTACTCACGTAGGCATCGGAATTGATACTCTGGAAGATTTAGAAAAAGCCCGATTGATGCTTTAATTGTGATACAAAGCATAATACGCTTCGACGTTGTCTAAGAAAACGCCATCAAAACCGGCATCCACAATTTTTTTCAAATAAGAATCGTCATTACCAAAAATGATTTTTTGCCAAGTTGGTTCCCAAAATTGAACATAAATTTCATTGTCATAGCCTTTATAGTTCTTTTTTAACCATTTTGGATTACCCAATTTCCAATCAGATTGCCAATAATTTCGCCAGTTTTCTGCTGCACCAATGTTGAGGTAGCAAATCACCAGTCTTTTTTTGCCGTTTTTCTTTGTTTGTAGCTTTTCAATTTCTTTTTTGGAATAAGGAAAGCTTAAATAATATAAATCGATTAAAATAAGGTCATAATTGGTGTTAGAAACTTTTTCAATCAGTTCATTTTTGGTATCAAAATCATCCGCATTAATCAAGTATAAAAAATTTTGAACGTCACTCAATTTTGTGATATCATTTTCGTTTTCATTGATGATTTTCTCAGGAATTAAATGATAATGATAATTTTCTGCGGAGCGAATAAATGGGACAAAACCGGCTTCCTGATTCAGTTGAATGACACGATTATAATCATTAGGTTCTTTTACAAACTCGGAAACAATCACTTTTTTTTGACCTACAATTTTTTTCAAATTGTTAATTCGGTAGTCATCAGCTTTTCCTTTTTCATCATAAAATAACTCCTCAATCGCAATCCCGTCAATTGCATTCAAGTAATTTTGACATAATGGTTTATCCGGTTGCACGTCTTGAAAAGCTAATTCAGAGCCATTTTGTGGAATAACAATAAAATTAGAATCAAATTTCCTGGCATACTTGGAAAGGTTAATGACAAAATCCTGCATTTTCTTCCCGGCTTTGGCAGATTCTTTTTCTGAATCTTCTTGTTCAAAGCTGTATAAAAATGCCATTGCGAGCAGTATGCTTAAAATTAGATATATTTTTTTCATGTTTCTGACAGAGTCGGCTAAGATATTGATTTTTATTGAATTCCGAACTTTCAAAAAGCTTGCCAAAGCCTATTTTTTCTGAACAATGATTAGCTCATTATGTTCTTCAACACGCGGTAAGGTGCTGATAGTAAATTTATTTACATCAAAATAAGAATGGTATTTTTTATTCCGTTCATTGTCATTTGGATTCAACAGCATCGTATTAAACAAAATATAACCATTTGAATTCATTATTTCAGTTAACCTATTTTGAAAAAAAGGTTCAAATAAAAAATCGGGCATTGTTGTGTCTTGAAAAATGTCAATAATAATTAAATCATAGGTTTTTTTGGTTCTCAATACAAATTCAAAGGCTTCATGATGAATTAGTTGTAAGTTTTCAATCTTATTTAATCCAAAATAAGTGTTGGCAAGTTCAATCACTTTTTCATCTAACTCAATTCCGGTTATTTTTCCTTTATAACCAATTTCATCTACCAATGTTTTGATTACGCTTCCACCGGCTACACCTAAAACCAAGATATGTTGCATGGGAAGAATGTTTTCAAAACCAATATGTTTGAGCCCTTTTCTTAAAATACGCTGTAAACTTCCATAGGAATAATTGGTATTTTTGCTGTCCAAAACAATTTCACCATTTACCATCGTTACTTCCAACGACTTACTGATTTCAGAAGTTGTTTTGTGTATCGGAATAGGATAGAAGTAACTGATGATTTTTTTTAGCATATCATTTTTTTTCAAAAATAAGGGATTAATCGTATTTTTACTAAAATATTTTTAGCATGAAAAAAGCACTTTATCAATTCATCTTTTTTAAACTGATGGGTTGGAAAATTAGTGGAACAATTGAAGAGAGCACCAAAAAATGTGTGATGATTGTGGTTCCTCATACCAGCTGGCATGACTTTTATTTGGGTATTTTTACTAGAGGAATCGTTGGTTTAGAAATGAATTTTGTGGGGAAAAAAGAATTGTTTCGCTTTCCATTCGGTTATTATTTTCGTTGGATGGGCGGCGAACCCCTTGATCGCACCGGCGGATTAAATAGAGTAGAAGCCATTGCAGCTATATTCAAAAATAAAAAAGTTTTTCGTTTAGCCATTGCTCCTGAAGGAACAAGAAAAAAAGTAAAAGAATGGAAGACAGGTTTTTATTATATTTCACTTGAAGCAAAAGTTCCAATTATTCCGGTGGCTTTTGATTATGGTAAAAAAGAAGTAAAACTAGGAAATCCATTTTATCCAACCGGAAATTATGAGCAAGATTCGAAAGTTTTACAAGCTTTTTATAAAGGAGTAATAGGAAAGATTCCTCAATACAGTTTTGAGGTAAATTAATTTTTTTTACTTTTTTTAAAACCACATTCTTTTTTTTATCGTAAGTGACTTCATAACACTTAAAATTTTATACGATGAAAAAAAGTTTTTTATTTGCTTCTCTTTTGATGAGCTCAGCTGTATTAATATCATGTAGTGATGATGATAACAAACAAACAGTAAAAGAATTAATGTTGTTTACTTCAAGTAATACATCAGGAATAGTTTCTGTAACGGATTTACTTCCCGCAACACCGGTTGTTAAACAATTTATGGTCAATTCAACAGATGCTGATGGTATTTATTATCATCCGGGTTCAGATCAATTAATTCAAGCTTCTCGTTCCAATAATCGTTTAGAAGTATATGGAAACTTCAAACAAGAATACATGAACAATGCAAGTGCATTGACATTAACCGGAATGAGTACGGCAGATTTTACTAATGCCAGAGAAATTGCTGCTTCAGGCAATATGATTGTGGTGGCACAAGACCAAGCAGCTTCAAATAGCAACATGAACAAATTGTTTGTGTATGAAAGAATGGCTTCCGGATTGCAATTGCAAAAAACGTTTGATGTAGATTTTAAACTTTGGGGAATTCAATTTGACGGTACTTCTTTATATGCAATTGTAGATTTAACAAGTGATTTGGTTGTGTTCAATAACTTATTATCAAATAATTCTGGAGCAATTACACCTAATAAAAGAGTTACTATAGAAGGATTGATTAGAACGCATGGTATTGCCTATTCATCTGTGGAAGATGTGATGGTTTTATCTGATGTTGCTGCTGCTGCTTCTGATGTAGATGGTGGATTAGTAATCATCAAAAACTTTTCTAATGTATTCAATGCAACAGCAAACAATGGGACTATTATGATGGATAAACAAATCCGCATTTACGGACCCAATTCAATGTTGGGTAATCCGGTGGATGTGGCGTATGATAACGTAACAAAAATGATATATGTAGCAGAACGTGCCAATGGTGGCGGAAGACTGCTTTCTTATATGGTGCCAACTACAAGCGGTGACTATGCTCCAATGATGAATAGAGTAGAGCCGGGATGTACAGCTGTTTTTTTATATAGAAAATAGTTTTTTGTGTTTGTTTTATTGGTTCGAAAGCCTTTGCTCTTCAGAGTGAAGGCTTTCATTTTTTTGGATGATACGTCGTAAAAGTTCCATTAGTGTAAAAAACAATAATTTTATCAATGTTTTCAGAAGTTGATGACGGTGCAAAAAAACTTTTTGGTTCGTTAGCATTGCTTTTTTCTTCCGGTTTTGAATTGTTCTTTTCAATTGAACTGTTTACAGGTGTAGAGTTAATTGATTTCGGAAACGAACCTTTATTCATCAAAAACCAATATAAATCAACTTCAGGAAAAGTTTCTGTCACTTTAATAGCAAACTCTAAACTGGGTTTGTTTCTTCCGGATAGGAGATGAGAAAGACTTGATCGTTGCACACCAATTTTATCAGCAAATGCGGAAGCACTCAGCTGAAAATAAGCTAATATTTTTTCAAGTTTTTCTACAAAATCGTTTCCTTCTTGCATGTTTTTTTTTGCTGTTCTATGTCGTTTACAAATGTAATTATTTTTTGTGATTTGAATAGTGTTACAAATGTAATTTGCTTTATAATTAAATAATTTTTATAAATTATCACTTTAAATGAAAAAATATAAATATTTGGAAATCAATTATATAGTATTTAAAAAGTATTTATGTGAATTATATATAAAAAATTTGTTTACAAAAGTAATAAAAATAACAAAAGAAAGCTGTTTACAATTGTTACGATAAAGATGTTTACTTTTGTTGTACTAATTTTACAGTATGAATTACCTTTCTTGTTTTGAAACCTATAAAGAAAATTCGCTTTTGGGTCGTTACATTACGTTACCTAAAATTGAGAAACTGCTTCAACATTTTTCCATCAAAAATGAGTTGACTGTTTTGGGTTATTCTGTTTTGCAAAAACCAATTTATATGTACAAAGTTGGTTCAGGAAAAATCAAATTGCTTTTTTGGTCACAAATGCATGGAAACGAAAGTACCACTACAAAAGCGTTATTTGACCTTTTTAATTTTTTAGAAAGCAATGGTAAAGAAGGTCAAGATTGGAAAAAAACATTCACTTTCATTTTCGTACCAATGCTGAATCCGGATGGTGCAGAACTTTACACACGTGAAAATGCCAATAGAGTGGATTTAAACCGTGATTTTCTTCAATTTTCGCAACCCGAAAGTCGGCTCTTATTTCAATTGTTTAAAGATGAAAAACCTGATTTTTGTTTCAATTTACATGATCAACGCACCATCTTTGGTGCTGGGAAGACAAATTCCCCGGCTACCGTTTCCTTTTTAGCTCCTTCATTTAATGAAGAAAGAGCCATTAATGATGTACGTCAAAAAGCAATTAATTTAATTGCAGGCATTGTAGAAGAGCTTCAAAAGTATATTCCAAGTCAAATAGGTCGTTTTGATGATGGGTATAATCGTAATTGCGTAGGAGATACGTTTCAGCAACTAGGTGTGCCATCGGTTTTGTTTGAAGCGGGACATTTTCAAAATGATTACCATAGAGAAGAAACCCGAAAATGGATATTTGTGAGTTTGTTGAAGGCAATTGATGTACTTTACGAAAACGATATAGTTGATAACAAAACTGACAATTATTTGAAAATTCCTCAAAATAATGTCTGTTTTTTCGATTTTGTTTATAGAAATGTCAAAATTAATTATGAAAATTCAAAATTAATTACCAATTTTGCAGTGCAATTTAAAGAAGAAATTGTCGGAAATGAAGTAATTTTCACAGGCTACATTGCAAGTGTTGGAGATTTGGATGGTTTTTTTGGTCATGTAGAGTATGATGCCCAAGAAGAGCTATTTAAAGATGATGAAGATAATTTTCCGATTAATGATAAAAAAGCGAATTTTTCTTTAGGAAAGAATAAAGTATTTGTTAATGGTTTATTAAAAAAATAACAAATTCGTTTTTTTATTGAATTAAATGTATTTCTTTTGTAAAGCAAATCGAGGTAAACTAGTATTAATACAAACACAAAACCATGAGTAAGTTTCGTTTAGATGAAGTGGATCATCAAATTCTTGACATGTTAATTGATAACACAAGAGTTCCTTTTACAGATATCGCAAAAAAATTATTGATTTCTGCAGGAACAGTTCACGTACGTGTGAAAAAAATGGAAGATGCCGGAATTATTATGGGTTCTTCATTGACCTTGGATTATGAAAAATTAGGTTATTCATTTATCGCTTATGTGGGAGTATTTTTGAACAATACTTCTCAAACTAAGTTTGTTTTAGAAAGAATTAATGATATTCCATACGTAACTGTTGCACATGTTACAACCGGTAAATTCAATATCTTCTGTAAAATCAGAGCAAAAGATACTAAACATGCAAAAGATGTTATCTTTATGATTGATGATATTGAAGGAGTTTATCGTACTGAAACAATGATTTCTTTGGAAGAAAGTATCAATGATAAAAAACGATTGATGCATACGATTTTCAAAAACATGTAATTTGAAGCATGAAAATATAGCCCTCTCCGCAACGAGAGGGTTTTTTTATGTCGTTTTTGTAAGCTTACAATTAAAATCGTAAATTAGTAAACAAAAAAATGTACTCACTTCCTAAAATAGAACGATTCAATCAACATGTTTGGCTCAAATACAAACTGTTCAATAGCGTATTTATTACGTTGCCATTTGATGAAATTGATAACACAGGTGTTCTTCTTCCACTTTTTGCAGAAGTGTGTGAAAATGGGTTTAAAAATACGTTAAGCCCAAAAGAAATTGTTGAAACATTTGCAACAAAATACCTTGAAAATCCAAGCGAGCAAGATAAACTGGATTTGATGTTTCGTTTTATTCAATATGTCGAACGTCAAATTGTATTGTTCGATGCGATTGAAGATGCCGCTTTTCCGATTGTGAACAATATGGAAGGGAGAGGTTCGATTCGCGATATGAAAGAAAAAGCAGATCAGCGGTCCAAAAATCAAGAGTTAGTGCAGTTTTTAAATGATTTTCAAGTTAGAACAGTGTTAACCGCTCATCCTACACAGTTTTATCCGGGTTCGGTTTTGGGAATCATTACGGATTTAACAGAAGCGATTCGGGTGAATAATCTGGTTCAAATCAAAGAATTATTAGCTCAATTGGGCAAAACACCATTCATCAAAAAAGAAAAACCAACTCCTTTTGACGAGGCGGTCAGTTTGATTTGGTATCTAGAAAATGTGTTTTATTCTACCATTGGAGATATGCTTCAGTATTTGCACAAAAACATTTATAAAAACCACCAAATGCCAAAATCGATTGTCAATCTCGGGTTTTGGCCGGGTGGGGATAGAGATGGAAATCCATTTGTAACGACTGAAATTACGCTAAAAGTGGCTGATCGACTAAGGACTTCTATTTTAAAATGTTATTATATTGACATTCGGAAATTGAAAAGAAAGTTGACATTTAAAGGTGTTGACACGCTTTTGGCTGAAGTTGAATATAAACTATATCGCTCAGTGTTTTATTCGCAAGGGGAAATATTTATTACCATTCAAGCCTTTGAAGACACTTTACAAGAAATCAAAAAGCGGGTTATTGAACACCATCAATCGCTTTATCTGGATGAAATTGATTTGTTATTGAATAAATTAGCGGCATT
>JAFLBT010000095.1 GCA_017302935.1 Flavobacteriales bacterium
CTTCTTTTGGGAATTTTGATGCATGCATAATTAACAAAGCACCTTCATCCTGAGAAAGTTTGAAATAAAAACTACCCCGTTCAGATTTTTTAGCAACTGAAGCATCGAAAAGTGTAGTTGATTTTTTACTCATTACACCTTTTTCAGAAATTTCAGAACCAACTAAATTAAAAATTTTATCTTTTTTGTTAAAAACACTACCAATAGCATATAACTTACCGTTTAACAAGAATATATCTTCAAAATCAATCTCTCTATCAGAAATTTGAGGAATAACTATTTGATTAGAAGAAATAGGTTTCATAGAAGCCGATTCAAATACTTTCAAAAAGTAGTCTTCTTTATCTTTCAAACCTAATGCATAAATTTTATTATTGTGTTCTCCTATGATTTTGACAATTTTTTGTTTGTCTTCTGGCAATTCTTCTCCATAAGTCATGCTGATTTTTTCAATTTTGTTCTGTGCATTTCCAATTAAACTTACCAACGCAATAAAAACAAAACTTAAAAGAAATTTTCTCATTTTTCTGTTACAATTTATATGTTATAATTAAAACTAATATTTCACAATAATACAAAAAACAAGATGATTTGCAAATTATATTTCTCTCATTTATTGATAATCTTCTCTTGATGATCGATACTTTCCTGATGAATTGCTTTAAAAAGTTGCACTATAAAATCTTCACTCAATCCTTTCTGACTTCCTTCTGCAATCATTTTATCTAGAATTTCTTGCCATCTTCTATTTTGTAAAATCGCTACATTTTTTTCTTTCTTCAATGAACCAATTTGATCCGCAATCTTCATTCTTCCTCCTAAAATCTCTAGAATTTTACTATCAAATTCATCAATTTGAGTACGTAATTTATTCATTCGCATCGTATAATCATCGGCTTCATCGGTTTCTTTCCGAACGCGTAAATCGTGGAAAATTTGTTTCAAAACAGTTGGCGTAACTTGCTGAGAAGCATCACTCCACGCATTATCCGGATCAATATGGGTTTCGATGATTAAGCCGTCATAATTCAAATCCAACGCTTGTTGCGAAACTTCCTGAATCATATCTCGCTTTCCGGTAATATGCGAAGGATCACAAATCAATGGCAAATCTGGAAATCTGTTTTGCAAATCAATCGCAATTTGCCACTCCGGATTATTGCGGTATTTTGTTTTTTCATACGTTGAAAATCCACGATGAATTACGCCTAATTTTTTGATGTTAGCATTATACAATCGCTCTAAACCACCAATCCACAAAGACAAATCGGGATTTACAGGATTTTTTAGCAATACAATTTTATCGGTTCCTTCTAAAGCATCGGCTATTTCTTGAACCGCAAAAGGATTTACTGTTGTTCGAGCTCCAATCCACAACACATCAATATCGTGTTCTAAGGCTAATTTTACGTGTGCCGCATTGGCAACTTCAACGGCCATAAGCAAACCGGTTTCAGCTTTGGCTTTTTGTAACCAATTTAAACCGATTGCTCCTACTCCTTCAAATCCGCCGGGTCGAGTTCGCGGTTTCCAAATTCCGGCTCGAAAAATACTTACGTCGGAATTTTTTAATTCATGAGCAATTTTTAATACTTGTTCTTCAGTTTCCGCACTGCAAGGTCCTGCAATCACTAACGGATGTTCTAATTGAAAATCGGTTAACCAGTTTTTTAAATTATTATCGTTTTTCATAGCTGTTATCGGTTGTCGGTTGTCGGTTGTCAGATAACTGATAACGGACAATAGACAACTTTTCATTTTAAAATTTCTTTAATTCTATTTGTGTTTTTCATTTCGTTAAAAATGGCTTCGTAATCATCTGATTCTAAAAATGATTTAAAAGATGATAAATTAGCTATATACTCTTCTAACGATTTGACAATTTGTTTTTTATTTTGTTTAAAAATGGGTGTCCACATCGAAGGTGAACTTTTAGCCAATCGAACAGTACTTTCAAATCCACTTCCAGCCATATCGAAAATATCTTTTTCGTCTTTTTCTTTTTCGATAACGGTTTTCCCAAGCATAAATGAACTGATGTGCGACAAATGTGAAACATACGCAATATGTTTGTCGTGTGATTTTGGTTCCATATAGCGAATTCGCATCTTCAAATTTCGGAATAATTCTAATGCTTTTTCCTGTTTTTTATAGGCTGTTTTTTCAATTTCACAAATGATATTCACCTTGTCTTCAAATAAATTTTCGATGGCCGCATTTGGTCCTGAAAACTCTGTTCCTGCAATGGGATGTGTTGCTAAAAAATTGCTTCTTCTAGGATGATTCTCCACTACTTCGCAAATTGGTTTTTTAGTTGAACCTACATCAATTACAATTGTATGGTCTGAAACGCTATCTAGAATTTTCGGCAAAAGTAGCAAAGCTACATCAACCGGAACAGCCAAAATGACAAAATCTCCATCGAAATTCTCTTCCAAATTTCCCTTTTGATGAATCAAACCTAATGATAAGGCTTCGTTGAGATGATTTTCATTTGAATCAATTCCGATAATTAAAGCGTTTTCATAGATTCTTTGTATATCCAAAGCTATCGAACCGCCAATTAAACCTAATCCAATAATTGTTACTTTCATACTAAAATCGTGCTAACGCTTCTTTAATTTTTTCTTCTTCAATGCATAACGAAAATCGAATATATCCTTCGCCATTACTGCCAAAAATTGTTCCGGGTGTGATGAAAATATCTTTTTCCGATAAAATGGCATCAATAAATGCTTCGGATGAAATTACATCGTTTGGAAGTTTTGCCCAAATGAATAATCCAACACTATTTTTATCATACGAACAACCTAATTTTTCAACCAAATTAAAAAGTAAATTTCTTCGTTTGGTATAAATTTCATTTTGACTTTCAAACCAATTTTTATCTAAATTCAAGGCTTCAATTGCTCCTTTTTGAATACCATAAAACATACCGCTATCCATGTTGCTTTTCACTTTTAAAACGGAATCTAAAAAGGTTTTGCTTCCCAAAATCATTCCTACTCGCCAACCGGACATGTTGAATGATTTGCTTAGCGAGTTGAGTTCTAACGCAATTTCTTTGGCTCCTTCCACTTGAAAAATCGACATCGGATGATCATTCAACACAAAACTATACGGATTGTCATTCACAATCAAAATATTATACTTTTTTCCGAAAGCGACGAGTTTTTCAAAAACTTCTTTGGTCGCTTTTACCCCAGTTGGCATGTGTGGATAACACACCCACATGATTTTGACTTTCGATAAATCTAATTTTTCAAGAGCTTCAAAATCGGGAAGCCAATTGTTTTCTTCCATTAAATCATAAAAAACAGGCTTTGCTTGCACTAGTTCGGTCACTGATGCATACGTTGGATATCCCGGATTTGGAATTAAAACCTCATCCGATTTGTTCAAAAAAGCCATTGAAACATGCATGATTCCTTCTTTTGAACCCATTAAAGGCAAAATTTCGGAGGCAAAATCCATCGAAACATTAAACTGATTTTGATAGAAAGTAGCCATCGCTTTTCGAAGTTCAGGTAAACCCTGATAACTTTGGTAT
The DNA here is from genome assembly GCA_017302935.1 of Flavobacteriales bacterium. Lineage (GTDB taxonomy): Bacteria > Bacteroidota > Bacteroidia > Flavobacteriales > Flavobacteriaceae > Flavobacterium. Next base: position 3,551 of record JAFLBT010000095.1, read on the forward strand.
TCATGAGCTTTTTTATCGTTCATGGAATGTTGAATGGCATTCACTACAGAAAAATGCGGCAATAAATCTGGACTGCCAATTCCCATATTGATGATTGGTTTTCCTTCGGAAATCAATTGATTCACTTCCCGCAATTTTTTGGAAAAATAGTATTCTTGAACCGAATTCAAGCGGTCTGCGGTTGCTATCATAGTCGTGCATTTTTATATTCGCCTAATACTTTAAAATGTCTGGTCATTTGTTGTAAATTCAGTTTTGCTTCTTCATAAAATTCATATTTATCAAAAACCACATCAATAAAAAATGAATATTGAAAAGGTGTTTCAATAATCGGTAACGATTGAATTTTGGTCATATTTAATTGGCAATCGCTAATCATTTTCAACACAAATGCCAAGTTGCCGGGTTTATCTTCCAATTCAAATTTTAAGGAAGCTTTATTGATTTCGTTTTTTGGAATTTCTTTATTCACCGATTTTACGATTACAAAACGAGTAGTGTTGTTTTTTACAGTGTGAATTCCGTTTGCCACAATCTCCAAATCATATAAATCCGCTGCTTTTTTGCTTGCAATAGCAGCCACTCCAACTAATTTTTGCTCTTGAATACGTTTGGCTGTTTCGGCGGTATCGCTACTTTCAATTAATTTTATATGCGGATAATTCGAAAAGAAAACCGCACATTGCAACAATGCCATCGGGTGAGATTGCACTTCCTTTATATCTTCAATTGTTTGACCTTTTAATGCCAAAAGGTTATGATGAATGTCTAAATAATATTCGCCAATAATATGCAAATTGTTAGCGTCAATCAAAGCATAATTTGGAATAATCGAACCGGCGATGGAGTTTTCTAACGCCATAATTCCTTTGCTTGACTTATCGTTGATGACATTTTTAACCAGACTTTCAAACGAATGACACTCTACCAAATCAGTTGGTTCAGAAAAATAATTTTCTGCCACTTGATGATGAAATGAACCTTTTATACCTTGTATTGCTATTTTTGTTATCATATAAATAAAAAAATCCCGACTCAAATTGAATCGGGATTTATATTTGTTGTGAATTAAAAATTTACCTTACATAACACAATACCAATCCCGTTTTTTTCCCAAAGAAAAAATAAAAGAAATTAGTAAAATAATATGTGTTGTGTGAAATCATTATTTGATTTTGAATTGCTAATATACTAAATTATTTTAATTAAAATACTTTTTAGAAAAAAAAGGAGTTAAATAAAAAACTTTACTTTTGCCTTAAATCTATCTTACATGTCAATAGAAGTTAAAAATATTTCAAAAATGTATGGTGCTCAAAAAGCATTAGACAACATTTCATTTTCTGTAAATAAAGGAGAAATTGTTGGTTTTTTAGGTCCAAATGGTGCAGGAAAATCTACATTAATGAAAATTTTGACTACTTTTATTACGGCAGATGAAGGAAGTGCATCGGTAAATAATTATGATGTTTCTGATGCAAATCAAGAAGTTCAAAAGATTGTTGGCTATTTACCGGAACACAATCCACTATATTTAGATTTATATATTCGAGAATATTTGGCTTTTAATGCGGATGTGTATAAAGTTTCCAAAAACAGAATTCAAGAAGTGATTGATTTGACTGGTTTGACACCTGAAAGTCACAAAAAAATCGGTCAATTATCAAAAGGATATCGTCAACGTGTTGGTTTGGCTACAGCTTTGTTGCACAATCCGGAAGTATTAATTTTAGATGAACCAACAACCGGATTAGATCCGAATCAATTGGTTGAAATTAGAGATTTGATAAAAAACATCGGAAAAGACAAGACTGTTTTTCTTTCTACGCACATTATGCAAGAGGTGGAAGCTATTTGTGATCGAGTAATCATTATAAACAAAGGAAAAATTGTTACCGATAAAAAATTGGATAAATTAATCTCTGATGAGCAAGAACAAGTGATTGAAGTAGAATTTGACAAGCCAGTTTCAGAAGAATTGTTTAATTCATTGTCCAACTTTAAATCTGCTAAAAAAATCAATGATTCTGTTTGGGAGATTACTTTTTTATCTTCAGAGGATATGCGATCAAAACTATTTGATTTTGCCAATGAAAATGGCTTGAAAACCCTTCAAATTCATTTGAAAAGTAAAAATTTGGAAGCTATTTTCAGAGAAAAAACAAAAAAGTAATTAGTTATAAATTATCCTTCCTTGATAGTGTCTTGTTACATTAACTGATGAAGGAGTAGAATGGATAACTAAATTCCCTGTTGCATATAAATCCCCTGTAATGTTTTGAATTACATTCACATGCATATCATTAAATCCTCTGTGGTAAAGTCCAAAATTTGTAACTTCTAAATTTTCAGCTCTCAGAATACCATTACCATTATAAAAACCTACAAAACAATCAATGGTTTTTCCTGAAAGATAATAATTTGCTACATTATTATTACCAATACTTAATTGATTACATTCTAATTCTAAAATAAAATCACCTGTACCCGCACCGTCTAAACCATCACCGTCTTTATCCATAGCAATTAAGGTAAGGGAAGGATAAGTTAACAATCCGTCTGAAACAATTTTTTGTTCCGTTTTTGATTTAATTTCAAGGATATTGGGTGCCGTAATGTAAACGATTGTTTGTCCGTAATCACGAACCCAATTACAAGTTGTATTATCTTTTAACAAAAGTGTATTGTCAATCACTTTTACATCAATATCATCAATCAAATTTTCACCTGAACGAACTTCAACTTTATAATTTTCACCCTGTTTGATAACCAAACCAATCCCTTTATATACTCTAATGTTTTCAAAAGAAGTTACTTCTACCTCTTTAGTAACCATTCTTCCGGTTGATTTTACACAATCTGCAGGATTGTCACAGCTAAATATCAATATAGAAAACAATAATATGTAAAACGCTTTTTTCATAATTTAAAGTCTAACACCAATTAAAAATTCCATTGCTTCTGCTAAAAAAACATGCGTTTTGATTGATAAACCGGTATAAATATTTTTGGTGAAATAATATTTCATTCCTAATCGATCATAAACAGGAATATCAGATTTATAAGGTTGATATACATAATATCCCAATTGAGCTTCTAATGAAATACGATTGATAAATAATTCATACCCAACAAAAACACCAACTCTTTTATAATCAGTATCAATAGACACATCTTCATCGGGATAAGCAATGGCCATAAATTTAATATATTCTTTATAGGATTGCGTAAAAAAAACTTCTGTACCTAATTGAAAAGCACTTTTTCTACTGATACGTTTGTCAACATAAAATGCTGGATGATAGAAAGGCTTTTGTCCGCTTCCAATAATAGGACTTTCACTAATTCCGGCTCTTAAAACAAAATTATACTTTATTGGTTCTGTAACTTTTTGCTTTGGCAAAGAATCAACATGTTTTTCTAGTGGTTCTTCGAAATTATAGGTAACACCAACATTTATTCCATATGTATTTACGCCACTATTTGGAGCTTTTATTCTTCCGTTTGAAAAATGGGTAAACAATAATCCCGCTTTTAAATCAAACTTATCGAAAATTTTTGTTGTATAATTTAATGCGAAATTGGTATTTGCTACGATTTTAGAACCAAAAGCAGCATTTTTGTTATTGTCTTCTTTATCATGAGGATCAGTAGTATAAGCAACTCCTTGTGCAATTTTAAACTGCAGATGTCGATTTAAAAAATAAAAATTATAAAGAGCTCCGGCTGCATATACTTTTCCTAAAATATCATTTTTAAAATCTTGATAAATAAAGTAGCCCCCATAATCCGGATAATTAAATGCTCTTTCCCATTCTTGATGTCCATACGTTTTTTGATAAACGCTCACAAAAACTCCATCAGGGTGTCCTTTTAAAAAATGTTGTAAATCATCGGTATGAGGTAAAACATTACCTTTAAAATATGTCACATCCAATGAAGTAGTTTCTGTTTTTTCTTGAGCAAACAAAAAATGACAAAAAAATAGGCAACTGAAAAATATCCTCATTACAAAAAGTTATACCCGCAAATATAACAGAATAAAATTAGTGTAGAAATTTTATTGCTTCTTCAAATTTCTGCTAAAAAATATCCTTCGCAATTGCTTTGATGTTTTCAGCTTTTCCCATTGAATAGTAATGCAAAACTGGAATTCCGGCTGCAACCAATTCTTTGCTTTGAGCTGTACACCATTCGATTCCGATTTGTTTGACAGCTTCATTGTCTTTTGCTTTTACAACAGCCATTATCAAATCATCTGGTAAATCCACTTTAAATCGATGCGGAATTAAATTCAATTGTTTTTTGGTGGCAATGGGCTTTAATCCCGGAATAATGGGCACGGTGATTCCGGCAGCTCTGCATTTAGCAACAAAATCAAAAAAACGTTTGTTATCAAAAAACATTTGAGTAATAATGTAATCGGCTCCGTTTTTTATTTTTTGTTTCAGAAAATGAATATCGCTATCCACACTTGGAGCTTCCATGTGCTTTTCGGGATAACCGGCAACGCCAATGCAGAAATTTGTACACGATGAATTTTGTAAATCTTCATCCAAATAAATTCCTTTATTTAGATTATGAATTTGTGTGACCAATTCCGAAGCATATTCATTTCCTTCTTTTTCGGGCTTGAAATAAATTTCGTTTTTCAAAGCATCTCCACGAAGAGCCACGACATTATCAATGCCTAAAAAATCTAAATCGATTAATAAATTCTCCGTGTCTTCTTTTGTAAAACCACCGCACAAAATATGCGGAATAGCATCTACCTCATATTTATTTTGAATTCCGGCACAAATGCCAACCGTTCCCGGACGTTTTTTTACAATTTTCTTTTGCAATAATCCGCTGGGTAATTCTTTGAATTCGTATTCTTCCCGATGATAGGTTACATCAATAAAAGGTGGATTGAACTCCATCAACGGATCAATCGAATCAAAAATAGATTGAATATTTTGCCCTTTTAATGGCGGTAAAATTTCAAAGGAGAATAAAGGTTTGCCGTTGGCGTTTTCGATATGTTGGGTTACTTTCATTTTCGGTTAACTGTTATTGGTTGTCGGTTGTCGGTTAACAGATAACGGACAACAGACAACGGTTTTACTCTGCTATATTTGGCGAAAGCCATTTTGTCGCCATTTCTATACTGATGTTTCTTCGTTTTGCATAATCTTCTACTTGGTCTTTTTTTATTTTTCCTAATCCGAAATATTTACTTTTCGGATGAGCAAAATAATATCCTGAAACCGATGCGGCTGGCCACATGGCCATACTTTCAGTCAATTTTACACCTATTTTTTCTTCTACCTCTAATAATTTCCAAATGGTTGGTTTTTCCAAATGATCCGGACAAGCGGGATAACCGGGAGCCGGACGAATTCCTGTGTAATTTTCTTGGATTAAATCTTCATTTGATAATTTTTCATCGGAAGCATAACCCCAAATTTCTTTTCGCACTTTTAGGTGTAAATATTCGGCAAAAGCTTCCGCCAATCGATCGCCTAAGGCTTTTACTAAAATAGCATTATAATCGTCTAATTGTTTTTCAAATTCGGATGCTTTTTCATCTACCCCAAAGCCGGTTGTAACACAAAAACAGCCTATGTAATCTTGAATTCCAGTTTCTTTTGGAGCGATGAAATCGGCAAGAGCGATGTTTGGAGCTCCGGCAGTTTTTTTGGATTGTTGTCTTAAGGTCAAAAAGGTTGTCGGTTGTCGGTTGTCGGTTGTCGGGAAAACAGAGATGTCATCATCATTAATTGAATTCGCTGGTAAAATTCCGAGAATTCCTTTGGCAGTTAACCATTTTTCGTTGACAATTTGTTCCAACATTTTTTGTGCATCTTCAAATAAATCAGATGCTTGTTGTCCCACTACTTCATCTGTTAAAATGGCTGGGTATTTTCCAAATAATTCCCATGATTGAAAAAAGGGAGTCCAATCAATGAAATCAACTAATTCGGACAATTCAACTTCAACTGTTTTTGTTCCAATGAAATTGGGTTTTGTTGGCTGATAATTTTTCCAATCGAGTTGTAATTTATTTTTTCTGGCTTCAGTTATCGACAAGAAATTCTTCTCTCTACTCCTATTCAAATAGCCTTCCCGAAGTTGGTCATACTCTTCTCGAACTGTTTTGGCGTAAGCAGTTTTTGTTTCAGGTTGCAATAAATTCGTTGCAACTGTCACCGCTCGCGAAGCATCATTCACATGCACAACAGTTTCTTTGTATTCGGGTGCAATTTTTACAGCGGTATGAGCACGAGAAGTTGTTGCTCCACCAATCATAATTGGGATTTTGATGTTCAACTTATCCATTTCTTTCGCCAAATAAACCATTTCATCCAACGATGGTGTGATTAATCCGCTTAGACCGATAATATCTACATTTTCTCTGATAGCCGCTTCGATGATTTTTTCCGGCGGAACCATTACGCCCAAATCGATGATTTCAAAATTGTTGCAAGCCAAAACTACCGCGACAATATTTTTACCAATGTCGTGTACATCGCCTTTCACGGTTGCCATCAACACTTTTCCGGCAGATGACGAAGCGGTTGAATCTTTTTCTGCTTCAATAAATGGAAGTAAATAAGCCACCGCTTTTTTCATCACTCGGGCAGACTTAACTACTTGTGGTAAAAACATTTTTCCGCTACCGAATAAATCGCCTACGACATTCATACCAGCCATTAAATTAATTTCAATAACTTCGATGGCTTTTGTGGAATTTAGTCTGGCTTCTTCTACATCAATTTCGATGAATTCATCGATTCCTTTGACTAATGAATGGGTTAATCTTTCTTGAACAGAACCATTTCGCCACTCTTGAATCGCTTTTTCATTGACTTTAAAATCTCCCTTATAACTCTCGGCTAAAGCCAAGAGCAATTCAGTGGCATCATCTCTTCTGTTTAATAAAACATCTTCAACGTGTTCTAATAATTTTTTGTCGATTTCATCATAAATTTCAAGCATTTCAGGATTCACAATTCCCATCGTCATTCCGTTTTGAATAGCGTGATATAGGAAAGCAGAATGCATTGCTTCACGTACTTTGTCGTTTCCACGGAAAGAAAAAGAAACATTACTCACACCTCCGGAAACATGAGCATAAGGCAGATTTTCACGAATCCATTTGGTGGCTTTGAAAAAATCCAATGCGTTTAATTTATGTTCCTCCATTCCGGTAGCAACAGGGAAAATATTGGGATCGAAAATGATGTCTTCTGCCGGAAAACCTACTTTATCCACTAAAATATCGTAGCTTCTTTTGCAAATTTCGATACGTCTTTCGTAGGTATCCGCTTGACCGTTTTCATCAAAAGCCATAACGATAACAGCTGCTCCATAACGTTTAATTAATTTGGCGTGATGGATGAACGTTTCTTCCCCTTCTTTTAGCGAAATGGAATTGACGACTCCTTTCCCTTGAATGACTTTTAATCCGGCTTCGATGATTTCCCATTTGGAACTGTCAATCATCACCGGAACTCGAGCAATATCGGGTTCGGCAGCAATTAAATTCAGGAATTTGGTCATGGCTTGAACACCATCCAACATTCCTTCGTCCATGTTGACATCGATGATTTGGGCACCGCCTTCTACTTGAGCACGAGCAATATCAAGCGCTTCTTCGTACTTTTCTTCTTTAATTAAACGAAGAAATTTTCGTGAACCGGTAACGTTTGTTCGTTCGCCGACGTTTACGAAATTCGTTTCTGGAGTTATAA
>JAFLBT010000096.1 GCA_017302935.1 Flavobacteriales bacterium
CAGGTATTATTGTGACACAAATTATTCCGCAAGACCAAAAGCAATTTCATTTGTTTGAAGAAGAAAATCCGAAGCATCAAAAAATCATGGAAGTGATGGACGCTTTTCACAAGAAAACCGGTGAACGAAAAATTCGATTGGGCAATCAGGATTTACAACGCACTTGGAAGATGCGTCAAAATTTGCTTTCACCAAAATATACGACGGATATTCGGGATGTGTTTAGGGTGAAGGTGGGTTAATGTGGCAATTCGGCAATTCGACAATTCGGCAATGTGTCAATTTGGTAATGTGTCCATTTGAAAATTTGAAAATTAGTGTATGACAAAAACGAAGCTTACCTTTTTTATACCGGATTTAGAACATCCCATTGAACTTCCGTTTATTAAAGCGGGGATTAAAGCCGGATTTCCTTCGCCTGCAGCCGATTTTGATGAGAGTAAAATCAGTTTGGATGCTGTGTTGGTCAAGCATCGGGAAACCACTTTTTATGCGAAAGCTTCGGGTACTTCAATGATTGGAGCGGGCATTGACGATGGTGATATTATGGTCATCGACCGCAGTTTGGAACCCAAAAACAATAAAATTGCCGTTTGCTTTTTAGATGGTGAATTTACCGTAAAACGCATTAAAGTAACGCAAGAAGAAGTCTTTTTAATGCCCGAAAACAAACTGTTTGACCCCATCAAAATCACGGAAGAAAACCAATTGATTATTTGGGGAATCGTGACGTATGTGATTAAGAAAATGTATTAAATAACCCGTTGGGTGTAATTGTTTAATTCTTAAATTATTCTGTACATTTTACCACGAATTCTCGAATATATAAATATGTAAACGCAATAATTGTTCATCTTTGATGAAAATTCGAATTAACTCAAATAATCATGCTAAAAAATTAGTGGCAAAATTGTTTCAAGTTTTAATTACACCCAACGGGTTATTTAATAGCCTTCTTGATTCTACTGCGTAACCTTCTCTTTCTTTACTATTTTCTTAACAACATTCACCAGAAAAACACAAACTAACCCCACGATTAAGCCTAGTAAAAATTCAAGCAACATGCTAGGCATGAACTCGAGTGCGTGATGTAAAGCAGGAAATTGATGTGAAAATATTCCCCCGGAAACCAGCAATAAGGCAAGTGTTCCCACCACCGCTAAGATTTGAATCACGCGTGGTAAGGCTTTTACCAAAAGTGTTCCTACTTTTTGTAAAACATTATTTTTTCCGGCACTTAGCTGAATCAGTTTATATCCGGCTTCATCCATACGAACAATCAAAGCTACGATACCATAAACACCTACGGTTGCAATAAACGCAACAACACTTACCACCATGACTTGCATCCAAAAATCTTGATCAACAACCGTTCCCATCGCGATGATGATGATTTCTACTGAAAGGATGAAATCGGTTACGATGGCTGATTTAATTTTACCTTTTTCCAGGGCTAATATTTCTGTTTCTGAAAGTTTTTTGAAGACTTCTATTTTTTCCGCTTTTGGGTGTGGAAAAAAATATTCGAATATTTTTTCTGCCCCTTCATACGCCAAATAGAGTCCGCCTAACATTAAAATGACCGTAAGCAACCAAGGCACGAAATAGGTCAATAAAAAAGCAATAGGCAAAATAATAACTTTGTTGAGAGCAGAACCTTTGGTAATGGCCCACAACACCGGTAATTCACGTGAGGACACAAAACCTGATGCTTTTTCGGCATTCACTGCTAAATCATCCCCTAGAATTCCGGCTGTTTTTTTGGTGGCCATTTTACTCATGGTTGCCACATCATCCATAAGAGCTGCAATATCATCTAAAAGTGCAAAAAATCCTGATGCCATTTTTTTGTAAATTTGAGTGTAAAAGTACAATAGTTTAATTAATGTGTCAATTCACCAATATGGCAATGTGCCAATTTAAGGTTAGCGTATAAAAAAAATCCCCTTCCGCAAACCACTCGCCGGAAAGGGATCAACCACTAAAACTAAATTTCCAATTTTTTAACTTTTATAATTAAAACCAAATGGTGGCTTCACCAATGCTTTTTAATTCGGTAACTGTTGCGTTAGACAAGGTTTTTTCGATTTTTAAAAATGCTCTTTTTACTCTTAAAAATTGACGAATACCTAGGTTTGTGTTTTCTGGAATTTCGATTCGCATGGTTCCATTTTGGGTTTCTACAATTAATGTAACGCAACTGTTTCCACCACCACGATTATTGACCTCAATGAAAATCGTGCTTGTATTTTGAGACTCAAACAGTATTTGTTTGTTGGCATCTTTCAATGGGCATACATTTATATTTCCAATTACTAAATCGGCACCTACAACCTCCAAACCATTTGTTCTTGTTAATTCGTAATTGATAGCTTTTTGTCTAGTTTGAGCATTAATTGTGAAACAAATGAATGCAGCTATAAGTGTACTTAGTTTTTTCATGGGATTTATTTTTTTTCTAAGGTTTCAATTCTGCTGATGACCATTTGAAGTTGACTTTTCAATGATTCAATTTCATTTTTTTGATTTTCAATAATTTCTTGTTGTTCTTGAGTAGCTTTGATTAACACCGGAATTAAATCGCTGTAATATACTCCTAAAATAGGCGAAGTCACTTTTTTGCGATTGCCTTGTTCGTCTTCTTCCCAGTCCCAATCGCGAACTACCTCCGGTATTACTTGTTGTAATTCTTGAGCGATTAAGCCTAATTTTGTGCCGCTTCCGTCATCTTTTTTCCATTCAAAGCTTACTGGGCGGAGTTGCATTACCTTTTCCAAACCATAGGATAAATTCTGAATGTTCTTTTTTGTAGTAATATCACTTGTATTTATGGTCCCATTTGTTGCAAAAATTGTATTCCATCTATTTGTTGTTGAGGAGCCTCCCAAATTAATAATGCCATCATTCATCGGTATAAATCTATTAATTTGAAATTGGTATAAGTCTGTTACAGTTGCTAAATCATCTCCGCTATTTGCAATGGTCAAATTAGGTCCGATGTTGTAAATTCGCCAATCAGTATTGGCCGCTGTATTTCTAAAAAAATCAAGAGCCACATTAGAGGACGTTCCTACAGCAGAGGTATTTCCAATACGTACAGCTGTTAAGCCTGCAGGGCCTGTAACGTGGAGTTTTTGAGCGGGATTGTTTGTACCTATACCTAAGTTACCAGCGGTTGTCAAACGCATCCGTTCAATATTATTTGGATTAAAAAGTATTGACCTACTAGCAGAATTGTGTCCGATTTCCAGTCCATTATCATTTAATTCAAACGCACCGGTATATCCACTTGTGCTGTTGGTACCAAAGGTAAAATTGCCATTAGTATGGTTCATTCTGACTAAGGCATTTGGAACATTAATATCTAAGCCGCCAGCATTACCGCCACTTGTATTTGTAGAACCAAAAAGAGCGATTGCAGCTCCGTTAGCACTACTCCCGGATTGCGGACCAATGAACATGTAGTTTGTGTTATTTTGGTATAGTAGAGCAGCATTATCAGCAGTAAAACCATTAGTTAAAAGTGTTCTTCCTGCTACATGTAATCTTTCAGATGGAGTAGAATTACCGATACCCGTATTCCCGTTTTTTAAAATAACAAGAGCATCTCTTCGTTCACTATCTTCTACAAGATCATTATTATTAGCATCAATGGCATTCCCAACTACAAATAATCTATCGGAAGAATTAGCTACTCTGAATTGAGTTGAACCGTTTGTTGACGGAGTATAGATAGTAGCCCCAATACCAATAACTGTTTCGCCATAACTGCTAGAATTATTACTTCTTCCAAAGGTAGTTGAAACTCTACCTGATGCAATATTTCTCTCCCCAAATGAAGTTGAAAAAAATTCTGTTGCATTATTTGTAAATCCAAATGAAGTTGCACAATATCCAGAAGCAATATTGCCATACCCAAAGGCTGTTGCTGCTTCAGCAGAAGCAAAAGTACCTCCTCCAAAAGCTGTTGAAAATGTACCTGATGCAGTTGTTTGAGATCCAAAAGTAGTTGAACCTCCTCCTATTGCATTAGTCTGAAGTCCAAAAGCAGTTGATGATTGACCCGAAGCATTTGTCTGAAATCCAAAAGCGGTTGACGATTGACCCGATGCAATTGAGGAACTTCCGTATGCAATTGAAGCTAAACCCGATGCTCTTGTATCTATTCCATATGCTACTGAAAAATCCCCTACATTTTCATCATTCCATTGAGTGTTACTTACGCTACCTGCTCTAAAAGCCCTTCTCCTAGGATTCCACACCATTCTCACACCACCTCCAGCTGGCATTAACTCCCCTGAGTTAGCAATTCCTGTTACTACCAATCCATCCGTCCCATTAATAGTGACTGCCCCTGCATCGGCAGTTATAGTTCTTCCATTACCTGCTACACCGAAATCATAAGCTTGGTCTAAGGTACCCGATGAATTGGTTTGTAAATATTCTTTAGTAACCACTGCTTTACCATCAGCGGCATCTATCATTGTGTTTGTTGTTGAGGGCAAACGAGTAAGACCATTTTTTAAAACGATCATCGCATCGCTTCGTTCAGCAGGATCAACAGTATTGTTGTTATTCAAATCAATAGCATTGCCAATTACAAATAATCGATCGGTTGCATTTGCACTTCTGAATTGTGTTGAACCATTAGAAGTTATTCCATAGGTTGTAGCTCCTATTCCAAAAATTGTCTCCGCATAACTATTCCCAAAATTATTTCTTCCAGCCACAAATGAATGGTCACCATTTGCTTGATTAATCCTGCCAAAAACAGTAGAAACAGTACCATTAGCATCTGTGTTTATTCCAAAGGCAGTAGAAACTCCACCATTGGCATTTGCATCGTTTCCAAATGCAGTAGAAAAAGCACCAAATGCTCTAGTAGCGTGCCCCATTGCCACAGATTTTATACCAACATTAGCATCATCCCATTCATTTGTAAAAACCTCTCCTGCTCTAAAGGCAGCTTTCCGTGGATTCCAAAACATTTTTACTCCTGCACCACTAGGAGATATCGCACCAGTGAATAAAGTACCTGTAGAAACCAAACCATCGGTTCCATTAATCAATACCGCTCCTGTGTCAGCCGTAATTGTTCTGCCAGCACCTGATCCTCCAAAATCATACGCTTGGTCTAACGTACCAGATGTGCTACTTTGTAAATATTCTTTAGTCACCACTGCTTTTCCATCAGCAGCATCAATCATAGTATTGGTTGTTGAGGGTAAACGTGTTAAGCCACTTTTTTGGATAATTAAAGCATCACTTCGCTCTCCTGATTCTACTATATTGTTATTATTACTATCGGTTGCATTTCCAATAACAAAAAGTCTGTCGGTTGCATTTGAAGGTCGGAATTGGGTATCACCATTAGGAGATGGTATATACGTTGTTGCACCAATACCGATTACTGTTTCTCCATAAGAAGGTGAAGCGTTGTAAGCTCCAAAAGCCGTTGATCTTGAACCGGATGCAGCAGTATTGTCGCCAAAAGAAGTGGCCACTAATCCTGAAGCGTTGGTCAAATTCCCAAAGGAAGTGGCGGTATTATTAGAGGCAATAGTTGAAAATCCAAACGCTGTTGAAGTAGGACCTGAGGCCAAAGTGTTAAACCCAAAAGATGTGGCCGTATTACCTGAAGCTGTCGTTGTATGTCCATAGGACATCGATGTTGGTCCAGAAGCCAAATTATTAAATCCGAAAGTAGTAGATGTATTTCCACTTGATATATTAGAGGATCCTAATGATATTGAGTTGAATCCAATATTAGCATCATCCCATTGTGTTGTAGAAACATTCCCTGCTCTAAAAGCAGCTTTTCTAGGATACCAAAGCATACGAGTTCCTGCTCCATTTGGTACTATGGCACCACTTCCTATAGTTCCGGTGGAAATTAAACCATCTGTACCATTAATTAATACCGCTCCTGCATCAGCAGTAATGGTTCTTCCGTTACCTGCTCCTCCAAAATCATAGGCTTGGTCAAGCGTTCCGGTATCTGTCCCTTTTATCGGAATCCAAGTTGTGGTTGAATTATTCCAATAATAAAATCCCGGTTGATTTGTGCCAACTGTTGTGGTTAAATACACCAACATTCCTTGTTGGGCTGCAGTTGGATTGGTGGCCGGGAAGGTATCTACTTTGGGAATTAATAGTCCGTCCGTGTTTGCAGGGGTCACTTGATTTGACGATTGAATGTCTAATTGTGCATTTGGGGTGGTGGTGTTGATTCCCACTTGTGCCATCAGGCAAGTGGAAAAAAACAAACAAAGCAGTGCATAATATTTTTTCATAATAGTGGTAGTTGAAAAAAGAAAACTCTTTTTAGTGATTTCACTTGTAAAATTCACTTAATCAATTCATTACCACAATACGATATTATCCGTAGAAGTTTACCTGCCAGAAAAATTAAAAACATTAGTAAAATCAATACTTTGAATCATCTTCATCCTTTTTTAATCCCATATTGTACCTGTTCAAGCATAAAAAAAATACGCCATTTAGCGTATTCCTATTTTCTTACAAACTCAAAAAAACAATTTAAAGTGGAATAATTAGCATTGTTTTCCATCCTACAGTATTATCCGTTTTTATCGTGCCTTTAAGTTGCTCTACTCTGTTTTGAATATTTTTTAATCCATTCCCAATCGCATTTTCTTTGTTTTTTCCAACGCCATTATCATGAATAGTTATTTGCAATTGTTTTGATGAAATTAATTGTATAGTAACTTCAATTTTAGTGGCTTGAGCATGTTTGAGTGAATTGTTTAAAATCTCTTTAATGATGTAAAACAATTGCTTCCGCATGTGACCATTCATTTTCAACATTTCTTTTTCAGTATTATTTGAAGTGAAATGAAAAGCAATTGGTGTTTCTTCCAATAAGTTTGTGCCATACGCTTTTACGTATTCTGAGAAATGTTGTACAGTATTGTGCTCGGTATTTAAGGACCAAATAAACGCATTCAATCGCTGTGAAATTTCTTTCCCTGTAAGATTAATTTTGGAAGCTAGTATTTTTTGCTTTTCGGAGGCCTCTTTATTTTTCATCATTAAATCGGCGTGTATGAGGATACTGCTTAGTCCGCTACCAATATCGTCATGCAAATCCTTACTAATTTCATTTTTTTGATGCAATAAGGTCATTTGAATTTTATTTTTTCTTCGAATAATGATAATTACCAAGGACAAAATAATTACTGAAAGTAAGGCCGCTATCAATTGAAGAACCGTAAATTTTCGTTGTTTTTGTAATTCTTTTACTTGAAGTAAAAGTAATTTGTTTTCGCTTTTGGCATATTGCTCAGAAATATTTTGAATGTTTATATTCCCTTTTAACCTAGTCTCATCATTGATTTGGATAAGTTTTTCCTGAACGAAAGCTAAATTCACCATTTGATTATTTTTCTTGAAAACATCCAATGCAATTTTGTAAAAATAATGTTGAAATGTAGAATTAATAATCTTTTGATTGATTAGTTCCATTCCTTTTTCAAACCAACGATTAAGTTCTAATTGATTGTTTTCGAAACATTGCATCATAAATCCATAATTAAGCAATACAATATCAAAATACTGGCTTTTTTGAGCAGATAGAATACTTTTTTCAAAATAGAACACCGCACTGTCTATCTTCTTTTCATCTAAATAAATTTGACCAAATGTTTGTTCTACATTCGGTATTCCTCTTTTACTATTGGTACTTTTTGCATATCGATATGCTTTTTCGTTATACCAAGCAGCGGAATCCGTTTGATGTAATTTTAATTTTAATTGAGCAATATTATTGAAAATGTGTTCATGCTGAATAACACTTCTTATCAATTTTTGTTTGACTTTATTCGGTTGAAAATCTCTTGCCTTCCAAAGCGATTTTTCGGCAGATTTCAATTCATTCATTTCCATTTGATTAATCCCTTTGAAGAAAAAACCATTAGCAATCCATAAACTATCTTTAAGTTTTTTTGCTTTTAGAATGGCTTTATCCGCTTCATTTGTACCAAATTGAAACAATCCATCATAGTAAAAAAGTTCTGATTGAAGACTGTGAATAAAGACAATTGTTGTATCAGATTGTTTGGGAGAAATTAAATCTTTTGTGTGGTTTAACCATTTTTGAGAAGATTGGATATCATCGGTTTCCAAATAATGTTCGGCTAACAAAAAAGATTGTGCTATTTTACAATTTATGGATTGACATGCTTTAAATTTATTCCATTCAGGATGAATTACATTTTGAGCTGTTCCTATACAACAATAAAAAAACAGCATCCATTTAAACAAAATATTCATGCTTAATTTGTTAACGTTTTAAAAAGAGATTCACAGCTTCTACTCTAGTATTGACATGCAACTTTTCGTAAATATTTTGAATATGCTTTCTGACTGTTCCTACACTAATCTCTAAAACTGCTGCTACTTCTTTATTCATTTGCCCTTTGGCTAATAATTCTAAAATTTCCTTCTCTCTAGAAGTTAACGACTCTGTTAATTTGTTTTGTGATTCCATTTTGGAAAAACTAGCGACTACTTTTCGTGCAATACTACTACTCATGGGGCTTCCTCCCAAAAACATTTCGTCTAATGCTCCAATAATTTTTGCCGGCCCTTCTGTTTTAAGAATATAACCACTTGCTCCTGCTTCTAAACTTTGGAAAATTTTATCATCATCTTCATAGGAAGTACACATTAAAACCATGATTTTTGGTGAAATTGTTTTTAATTTGTTCACACAAAAAATCCCATTTTCACCCGGTAGGTTAATGTCCATTAAAACAGCATCTACATCTAAATGCGATAATTCTTTTAAGGCAATTTCGGCATTTTCAAAACTTCCTGCCAGTTCATATTGATCCGTAAATTGAATCATCATTCCCAATGCTTCACGTAAATCGTGATCATCTTCTACTATGCCAATTCTTTTTTTCATTCGTTCAGAATTTTAAGCAATATTAAAAATAGTAAATCTTTTTTGAAATACGTAAATGAGCGTAGAAAAAAATCCCCCTTTCGAAACCACTACACGAAAGGGGATGAACTACTAACTAAATTTCCATAATTGCAAGTAGATGAAAAAAGAATCGGATTTGTAAAAACTGAAAAAAATTAACTTTTTACAATTTTGATTGTAAAGGTTTTTTGATTTTTAAAATCATTAATCTTTACAAAGTAAATACCTTTGCTAACGTTTGAAATATCAACTACTTCTCTATTCTTAAATCTTGCTATTTGCTTACCTAAACTATCAAAAATAACCGCTTCAAATTCAATTAAATTAATGTTATTGAAATAAAAAATTCCATTTGAAGGATTTGGATAAACCGTAAATTGTTTTTCATCAAAATCAGTAGTACTCAATGCCACAGGGCAAGCCACATCTTGAGGTGTTTGTCTAAAATTAAATCGGGAACCAATACCCAATTGTCCTCTTTCGTTATCGCCCCAAGATTGCAAGTTGCCATCTATTTTTATAGCCATAGAAAAGCTATAATTGGAGTTGTTACCCCCAATGTTGCAATCTGCAATAACGGTAGTATATTGAGTTCCTGAATTAATTTGAACAGGAGACGAAACAAAGTCTAAACTATTATTTCCTATTTGTCCGCGATGATTTCTACCCCAAGCCCAGAGCGTGCTGTCTGATTTTATTGACAGTACGTGTGTTAAACCCGAAGAAACTTTTGTCCAGTCTGTATCGGTTCCTACTTGCACTGGTGTTTGTTGTAATGTTGTATTGCCTATTCCTAAATTGCCATATGTATTGCTACCCCAAGCCCAAAGCGTTCCATCACTCTTGATGCCATAAGATGAAATGAAGCCACAAGCTATTTGATTAAATTGAGCATTTGGCACTTGGATTGGGGTTGAAGTGGTATTATTTTGACCATTTATACCAAGTTGTCCAGAAATATCATTTCCCCAAGCCCAAAGGTTACCGTTTGTTTTTAATGCTAATGTATGTCCTCCACCCGATGTAACTTGAGCCCAATCGGTAGCTGTACCTATTTGAGTGGGTATATTTTTATTTACAAAACTACCATCTCCTAGTTGCCCATTCTCATTCACTCCCCAAGCCCAAAGTGTTCCATTTGATTTTATAGCAAAAGAACTAGCATCTCCAGCTGCAACAGTAACCCAATCGTTATCTACTCCTATTTGTGTGGGAGTTATAACTAAGTTGTTTAAATTGCCTAATCCTAACCTACCAAAACTTGGATTTCCCCAAGCCCAAAGTGTTCCATCTGTTTTTATAGCGATGCAATGTATACCGCCAGTCGCAATTTTATCCCAATTTGTAAGAGAACTAGACTGGTTTAAGTTTTGCCATTTGTCTGTAGTTGTACCATCGCCAAGTTGCCCCGATGAGTTTAAACCCCAAGCCCAAAGTGTTCCATCGTTTGCAATACCGGCAGTAAACTCGGCTCCTGCACTTAATTGTTTCCAACAGGT
Organism: Flavobacteriales bacterium; assembly: GCA_017302935.1. GTDB lineage: Bacteria > Bacteroidota > Bacteroidia > Flavobacteriales > Flavobacteriaceae > Flavobacterium. The sequence continues at coordinate 10,450 of JAFLBT010000096.1, forward strand.
TTGTGCATTTAAAAAACCAATAGTAAAAAAAGATAGTAATAATAATTTATTTTTCATTGTATTTAAGTTTATATGTTGGTACTCCATTTGATTTAAGGGAAACATTTACTTTTTTTCTAAATTTTCGATTCGTGTTTGTAAAGTATTTACTTTTTCTAAAAGTTCTTTATTGGCTTGCACAAGCACACCAATTAGAGCCGAATAATTCACAAAAAGTTCGTTACTATCATTTTCTTCTACGGCTTCAGGAATACTTTTTTGAAGTTCTTGTGCCAATAGTCCGATGGCTTTTTTTGGTTTTTCTCCTTTGGCTTCTGTTTCTTTATTTATTTTGTAAGTATAAGTGTATCCAGAAATATTACTAATTTTATCTAAAGCACTGGTTATTAATTTAATATTGCTCTTTTTATTTTTATCTGAAACCTGAAAATACTGTCCGTTTTGATCAATATAAGCACGTTCGGCACCATTATCGTAGGGATTACTATTGTTATCTATCCAAAAATCTTCATCAAGAAAGCGAACCAATCGTCCGAAATCTCCCGGAGACCAAATAGAAATATTATCCCCATCACCTCTAATACCTCCGGTTTCATTGACTGTCTCTCTTGATGCAAGCATAAATTCGTTTCCACCAACACTACCAAAGTTTAAATTAGCATCAGATGAATGTGCAAAACGGCTATCATTTTTTACTACGGCTTCGTTATTTAACGTTGCTACTCTATTGAGCCTCAATTCGCCATTTACTCGAAGT
>JAFLBT010000097.1 GCA_017302935.1 Flavobacteriales bacterium
AGCAAGGTGTTGATTCGTTGTTTGGGCTATATTACAGACTAAAATTTAATCATTATAATGATTTTTTAAAAAGAGATTTAGCTTTACAAAATATAGAATTATCTATTGCTTACTACAAAAAGGCCAACAACCTCAAACAAACTGCTTTGTCAACCATGAATAAAGGGAATTTGTTTTTATGGCAAGGCGACAATCAAAATGCATTACTCAATTATTTTGAAGCATTAAGAATTACCGAAAAAAATAAATTCAACTATCAATCAGGTTTAATTTATAAAAATATTGGTGTTGTTTTTTCGAATCAAGATAAACAGAAAGAAGCGTTAGCCTATGCAAATAAAGCTTTGCAAGTTTTTATAGATTTAAAAGATGATGAACAAATTGCAGGTGCTTATATAAATGTGGGAAACTGTTACTTCAATCAATATGATGCAGATAATGCTCTTTACCATTATAAAAAGGCAGAGAAAATTTCTGAAAAATCTAATAACTTAGAAAATTTAAGTTTTGTATATAATAATATTGGAAGCGTTTATATTGAAGATAAAAAAGATACGCTTAATGGTTTAGAATACATAAAAAAAGCTATCAATATTAGAACAAAACAGAATGATTTAAACGGATTAATTTTTTGTTATAATAACATCGCAAATATTTATATTGGTTTAAAGAAATTCGATTTAGCCGAAGAAAATATCATCAAAGCTAAACAATATGCAATTGAAGCAAATAACAAAAGAGAATTGACAGAAAGTTTTAAACTTCTTTCTTTTTTAAATGAATCAAAAAAAGATTATCAAAAAGCTCTACATTTTCATAAGTTATATCTAAAGCAAAAGGATTCATTAATCAATGAGAAGAACAACAAAGATGTAAAAGAGTTGGATATTAAATACCAATCAGAAAAAAAAGAAAAACAAATTTTGCAACAACAAGCAGAGGTGAAGCAAAAAAATAGTTGGTTACTCTTAATTTCAAGTTTTGTAATTATTGGTTTGATTGTTTTTAATAATTTCAGAACCAAATCTAAATTACAAAAAGAGCAATTAAAATTAGAAAACAAATTATTAGAAGAACAATCCAATTATAAAATTCAAGAACAACGTTTAGATATTTCAAGAGAATTGCACGATAATGTGGGTTCACAACTAACGTTTATCATTTCGATTCTAGATAATTTAAAAAGTTCTTCGGTTCAGTTTGACGAAGCTATTGACAAAAAAATAGATACACTCACTAATTTTGCCAACAAATCTATTTCCGAATTGCGTGACACCATTTGGGTTTTAAATTCTAAACAATTGAGTTTGTCCGAATTAAAATCCAGAATGTTGAATTTCATGAAGGATGCCGGTGAATCTGTTGATCATATTGATTTTCAGTTTGATTTTGTGGTTAGTGATGATAAACAATTGACTTCCAAACAAGCCATTAATTTGTATCGTATTCTTCAGGAAATTGTAAATAATGCCATTAAACACGCTAATGCAAAAGATATTTCGGTGTTAATTTCTCAAATCGAAAACGAATTACACATTAAAATTTCAGATAACGGAATTGGCTTTGATTACGAAACTAAAAAGAAAAAATCATTTGGGTTAACCAATATTCAAAATAGAGTTCAGGAAATAAATGGCACGTTAAAAGTTCAATCAGAACTCGAAAACGGCACCAATTATTTTGTCGCTATTATATTATAAAAATGAAAAAAATACTTTTAGTTGATGATAATTTTTTTCTGCAAAAAGCTATTGAAGAAAAGCTTTCTGTTTTTACGGATATAATTATCAAAGATACCGCTTCTAATGGACAAGAGGCAATTGCAATTTTAGAAAAAAATCATGTTTTTGATCTACTTTTGATGGATATCGAAATGCCTGTTATGAATGGAATTCAGGCCACAGAGATGATAAAAAATAAATATCCTCAAATAAAAATTTTAATACTTACCGTTTTTGAAAACGATGAAAATATATTTAATGCCATAAAAGCTGGAGCAGATGGCTATTTGTTGAAAGATGCTAAACCAGAAAAAATTTACCAATCTATAATAGAAATTCTCGAGGGTGGAGCGGCCATGTCTCCGTCTATTGCTCTTAAAGCAATGAAATTATTGAACAATCCAATTGACATTGAAAATCAAAAAGATAAAGAAAAAGTTTTATTATCCACCCGCGAATTAGAAGTGTTGGAACAATTGTCAAAAGGATTAAAAAATCAGGCCATCGCTGATAATTTGTTTTTGTCAATTTCTACTGTAAAAAAGCACATCGAAAACATTTATACTAAACTGCAAGCTCACAACCGCATTGAGGCTTTACAAAAAGCAAAGCAAAACAAATTGCTATAATATAAGCCGTTCGGCTAATTGATTTACATTTGCCTTATTCTAATCTTTGTATTGAACTTAAAAACAAAGAGGATGAAAAAAATTACTTTACTTATTTTGATGATTTCATCACTAATGGTTGGGCAATCCTTTCAATTAGTAAAAGATGAAAATCCATCAGATGCAGGATTAAATATGAATTGCTCATTTCGAGAAATGAACGGTAAACTGTATTATTTGTTTTCCGGAGAATCAACATTAGGAAATATAGCACTTTATACTTCTGATGGAACAGCCGCAGGAACATATCGAATTTCGCCTTCAAATGTGAGTGTTTCAGACAATATTATAATTAGCGGAATTAAAATTTATTTTTTTGCCACCGATGGTATCAATGGAAAAGAACCTTGGATCTCTGACGGGACTTTGGCAGGAACTCATTTATTAAAAAACATTCACCCAACAACAGTAGATAATAATTTTGAAACTTCCTCAGTTCGGTTTTTAAGTGCCGACGCTACTAAAGCTTTTTTTATTGCAAATGACGGAACAACGGGATACGAACTTTGGGTTACGGATGGAACTGAAGACGGGACAAATTTAGTTTTAGATATTTTTCAAGGATCGAATGGAAGTCAAATTCAAGTGGCACCCTCTGCCATTGGTAATAATATGAAAGACGGAAAATTATATTTTTTTGCTTTAAATGGCTCAGGTAGTTCAACAATAAACGGAATTGAACCTTGGGTTAGTGATGGTACACCATCAGGTACTTTTATGCTAAAAGATATTAATTCTTCACCATTTAATGGATCTACCGGAACTGCATATTCAAAACATTTTATCGAATATAATGGTAAAATGTATTTTTATGCCATTGGCAGTACAGCAGCATCTTTTGCAATATATGAAACAGATGGTACAACAGAAGGTACTGTTCTATTTAAGTCTTTAGAAAGAGTAGATGAATTCATTGTAAAAGATAATTTATTGTATTTCACTTGCGTAAATGGCCCTTCAGTGTGGACTTCAGACGGAACATTGACCGGAACAAATCAAATTGCAACGATACCAAACGGACAATTAAATAATGTGTCAACTTGTCAAATGACGATTGCAAATAATGAATTGTTTTTTAGAGTAATAAGCAGTTCAGTTGGTTCAGAGTTATTTAAATTGAATAGTTCAAATGAATTAATCAATGTAAAAGATATATGGTCGGGCTCATCTAATGGTGTGAATAGTAACATTTTTCAAGATAGAAAAATCCTTCAGGTGTATGATAATAAAGTTTGGTTTTTAGGAACAGATGGTTCTTCAGCCGGAGCAATGCAAGTTTGGAATTCAGATGGTACAACCGATGGAACCGTTTCATTAACTCCCTTATCAGGAGGTGGTTGGGCCGGAGGAAATGGTAATAATTACAATTTGTTTGCTACTTCATTTGGCGTTTTTATCATATATGTGCATCCTCAAACAGGTGGCGAATTATATTTTTATACCAATAACCCACTGGATAATCCAAGTTTTGAAGGAAATTCGGCTGTAGTAGTATATCCAAATCCCTCAAATGGAAATTTTACCATCCAAGTACCTGATGGTTTTATTGGAAGTAATGCCATAATTTATAATTTGTTTGGTCAATCTATCAAAGCGTTTTCTATTGATGATGCGAATCAAAATGTAAATCTTGAAAATGGAGTTTACTTACTTCAAATTCAAAAAGGAAATCAAGTTTTCACAAAAAAAATAGTAATTCACTAATGCTTTTTTTTTAACTAATTTTAAATTACAAACTGTAAGAATGGAAAAATATATAATTTTAGTTGTGTTTTTTTTGATTGCATTTCGGTCAAATTCACAAACAACTAGTGATACTCACAGAGGAGTTTATAGTAAAGAACAAGTTCGTCAAAATCGAATGCAGCAAAACGATGATGCCCACAGAAATAGTATGAAAACAAGTAATTCCAATAACTCAACTAACTCCAATAATTCAAGTACTGGGATTTCCGCTGGGCAGCATTGGGAAAATGTTAAAAACAGCAATAAGAAAGTCATTTATACTCAAACTCAAATTGATTCAATCCAAAATGCAAAGAATCTTAAAAAAAGAAACGATGAAGACAGGATAAATGCCAACAACAGAAGTGAAGTAGAGCGAATTCAAGGATACTTAAATATTGCTGATGATACTTCATTGCCATCCTCTGAACGACTTGAAGCTTTAGATAGATATATGTCATATTTTGACATCAAATATCAAAGAGCTAATGCTAAACCAGACCACTCACATGAATTATTGAAAAAAGCCTATATTTATTTTAATGATGAGGACTATGAAAAAGCTAATGGAAATTTTAGAATTCCTAGAAATAGTGATGAGGAAACTAAAAATAAAATAAATAGCATGAAAGCGTATTGTGATTTTTTAATGTATGAAGAAAGATCAGTAAATAAAATGGAAACCATATATGCTTCACAAAAAGATTGGTCAATTCCTTTAGCTTACTCGCACTACTTAAATGGAAATATAGAAAAATCCATCGCTGTTTTAGAAAATCATTTAAAAACTATTTCAGAAATTGAATCTGAAAAAAACAAAAACAATATTTTTTTAACCGCATTGTATTTGGTTAATAATGAAAATGAGTTAGCATTAAAAAGGTATAATTCAAATTCAAAAATACAAGCAAAAAGCAAACAAGAATTAGCAAAAAAAGTAACGGATTATTTAGGATCTTCATGTGATGATAACATAAATAATTATAAGTTCATAAGAATTTCAACTTTATTTGGAATGGAATTACAAAAAAGATTATTACCAAATGACAAAAGTATTGTTGTTAAAAGTTAATCAAAAATTAAAGCGTCAATATGAAATTGAAGAGGATAAAAATTTACTTGGAGATGCCAGTTTTCTTACCAAAAAGCAAAGATTGGAGTTAAAAAAGCAAGAAGAAATTAACTCGAAAATTGCAATCGAACAACTAGAAAAAGACACGCTAATACGAGAAGCGGATGCCATTTTAAATCGTAAAAACAACCAACATCCTAAATATTTTAACCAAGTTACAGAAATACAAAAAATTAACGGATATAAACAATATGACAATATTGTTGATTTATGCAACAACTTATATAAAACAAAAATTATTGATTTAGCAGATCAAACTCTTTACACTGATGAATTATTTGGAGAAAAAAATGATGATGTAAAAGGTTTAAAACTTTATTATAAAAATTCTTGCTTAATATCTCATTTACGACGTTACAATGTCACGGATTTTAGTAACGGATATTTAGAAGGAAAAAGTTGTGCTTTTTCAATTGATTTTGAGAATAAAAAAGAATTAGAATTAGAATATAATCAAATGATAAAAGATATTAAAAGGTCAAAAAAATACAAAAACAAAAAAATTGACCATTTTATAAACGGTCATATAGATGAAGTTCAATTTAAATCACTTGAAAATGCTATCTATTCAAATACCTTTATAAATATTGAAATTTACAAAAGTATAAATAATGGGAAATATGCCTTAAAAGTATTTATTCAAATAGATGAATAGATAAAAAAAGGCTTCAATACTGAAGCCTTTTTTTACAATTTACTCTCCAAACTTTCCCAACCACCTCCATTCATCACTTCCACACCGCTGTTTTTCAAAATAGAAGCCGCTTGACCGCTTCGCATACCGGAGCGACAACACACAATAACCAGTTTGTTTAATTTTTTAATCTCTGCTGCTCTTGAAAAAATGGTGTCCAACGGAATATTTTTTGAACCTTTGATGTGTCCTTCTCTATATTCTCCGGCAGTTCTTACATCAATAATGACCGCACCTTTGTCCATGAATTCTTTTACACTTTCCGATTTTCCGCCAATGCCTAACATACTTAATAATCCCATCTTTATTTTTTTTAATTAGTTTTTTAACTTAATGAATCTTAATTGCTTAATGGTTCAATTATTTTTTAAATTTCTAAAATTTCTTCAATCTGTGTTCAAATGAAAAGCTCATCTTTTTGATTTTTCAATTCTTTAGATTTTTTTGATATTTTAATTTGAAACAAAAGTAACAACTTCCTCAAAACCATTCCGTAACAAAAGTTACCGAACTCAAAAAAACTCTCTATCTTTGAATCGTATGAAAATTTCCGATAGAAAAACTGAGATTATTGCCGTAGCGGCTCGCTTGTTCAAAGAAAAAGGATACAGTGCCGTAACCATGCGTGACATTGCCCAAGCAATGGATATCAAAGCCGCAAGTCTCTACAACCACATTCAATCCAAACAAGAAATTTTAGTGCTCATCATCATTGAAATTGCAGAAGAATTTACATTGGTGATGAATGAAATAGTTTCTTCCAACCTTTCAACCTTAAAAAAAATTGAAAGAGTAATTCAATTGCATATCACAATTACATTACGAAATTCAGATGCATTAGCGTGTTTGAATAACGATTGGATGCACCTTACGGATGATCAACTGTCGTATTTTATTAAAATGCGGGAAGACTACGAACAAAATTTCAGAAAAATTATTCAAGAAGGAATTCAAAACGGTCAACTTAAAAAATCCAACCAAGATGTCATGGTTTATGCCATTCTTTCCTCTTTGCGAACCATGTATCTTTGGCATTCCAAATCAAAAGGGTTGGATGAAAAAACATTACTAAAATCAATTACTTCGTTATATTTCAAAGGGTTGGAAAACTAATAAAAACAATTTCACTAACAATTGTTAAATTTTCAATCGTTTTCGTAATTCAAAAAAAATCAGTAAATTTGCCTATTAAACTAACAATTGTTAGTTTTGATTAATACGATTTATGGCAAATTTTTATAACCTTACTGTTGCGGACATTTACAAGGAAACCAAGGATTGTTCCGTAATAACGTTTGATGTTCCGGAAGAATTGAAACCACAATTTCAGTTTCAACAAGGGCAACATTTAACACTAAAAAAAGATATTAACGGTGAAGATGTAAGGCGTTCTTATTCCTTATGTTCGAGTCCGCTTGAAAATAAATGGCAAGTGGCTGTTAAAAAAATAAATGGAGGGTTGTTTTCTTCTTTTGTAAATGAAAAATTAAAAAAAGGAGATGTTGTGGATGTGATGCCACCTAACGGAACGTTTCATACCCTAATTGAACCTCAAAAAGCGAAAAATTATATCGCATTTGCGGCCGGTAGCGGAATTACACCGATTTTGTCCATTATCAAAACACATTTAGCGGCTGAACCAAACGCAACGTTTAAGTTGTTTTATTTAAATCGAAGTGTAAAATCCATTATCTTTAAAGAAGAAATTGAGCAATTAAAGAATGTTTATTTCAATCGTTTTGAAATTTTTCATTTTTTAACCAAAGAACATCGTTCCGCAGAATTGTTCAACGGTAGATTTACGAAAGAAAAAATAAACATTCTGACTGATAAAATTATTGATGTTTCCTCTACAGATGCTTGTTTTATTTGCGGACCGGAAGAAATGATTTTTCTATTGCGGGATGAATTGCAAGCGGCTGGTTTACCTAAAGAAAATATTCATTACGAACTGTTTACTTCAGGAATGTCAGAAGACGATAAAAAACGCATTTCTCAAATTTTAGAGAAAAAAGTAGAAGGCACAGAAGTAACGATTATTGATGGTGGAAAAGAGTTTCACTTTGTGATGGGTGAAGATTTTGATAATTTGTTAGACGGAGCCATCGCAGCCGGTGCCGATTTACCTTATGCTTGCAAAGGTGGTGTTTGTAGTACATGCCGTTGTCAAGTGGTAGAAGGCGATGTTGAAATGAAATTAAATTATTCGTTAGAAGAAGATGAATTGGCCAAAAACTACGTATTGAGTTGTCAGGCCGTTCCGTTATCTAAAAAAGTAGTCATTGATTTTGGTATTTAATCCTTAAAAAATTAAAAAAAAATGTCTGAAAAAGAATTAAAAAGTTTAGAAGATTTATTTCAAGCCCGCATCGATCGGGACGAAAAAATTGAACCGAAAGAGTGGATGCCGGAAAAATACCGTCAAACGCATATTCGTCAGATTTCACAACATGCTCATTCAGAAATTGTGGGAATGTTACCGGAAGCCAATTGGATTACGCGTGCACCTTCTTTACGTAGAAAGGTAGCTTTATTGGCAAAAATTCAAGATGAAGGCGGTCATGGATTGTATTTATATAGTGCAGCTGAAACATTGGGAATTTCAAGAGAAGAAATGTATGAGCAATTGCATTCCGGAAAGGCAAAATATTCCAGTATTTTCAACTATCCTGCCGTAACATGGGCGGATATGGGTGCGGTAGGTTGGTTGGTTGATGGTGCGGCCATCATGAACCAAGTGGCATTAATGGGAACTTCTTACGGACCGTATGCAAGAGCAATGGTTCGCATTTGTAAAGAAGAAAGTTTTCACCAACGTCAGGGGTATGAAATTTTACTGACCTTATGCAACGGAACACCGGAACAAAAAGCAATGGCACAAGATGCTTTGAATCGTTGGTGGTGGCCGTCTTTAATGATGTTTGGACCAAAAGATGCCGAATCTCCTAATACAGAACAATCCGTAAAATGGAAATTGAAACGTAAAACCAATGATGAATTACGTCAACAATTTGTAGATCAAACGGTTCCGCAAGCTAATATTTTAGGATTAACCATTCCTGACCCTAATTTAAAATGGAACGAAGAACGCAAACATTACGACTTCGGTGATTTAGATTGGGAGGAGTTTTGGCAAGTGGTTAAAGGACACGGACCTTGCAACAAACAACGTTTAGAAGCAAGAAAATCGGCTTGGGAAAAAGGAGCATGGGTGCGTGATGCAGCTGTGGCCTATGCTGAAAAACAAGAAGATAGAGAATTGAAAAAAGCAATATAAATTCAGTTGTCAGTTATCCGTTGTCAGTTTTAAGCCGACAACTGACAACTGACAACCGACAACCGATAAAATTATGAAAAATTGGCCTCTTTGGGAAGTATTTATCAGAAGTAAAAACGGATTAGAACACCGTCATTGTGGTTCTTTGCATGCCGCAGATGCTCAAATGGCTCTGCAAAATGCACGTGATGTTTACACCAGAAGAATGGAAGGCGTGAGCATTTGGGTGGTACCTTCAACTCAAATTACCGCTTCCAATCCGGAATTAAACGGAGAAACATTTGAACCCGCAATGGACAAAGCCTATCGTCATCCCACTTTTTATGAACTTCCGGACGAATTAAAACACATGTAATATCCAACTTACAGGGTTTGCAAACCTTGTAGGTTTAAGTAGTTTGTGAAATTTACGCATTTTTTGAATTCGTGCTAATTCGTGAAATTCGTGTCAAATTAATAAATATGAATCAAAATTTAATTCAATACATCTTCGGAGTTGCTGATAATTGCTTGATTTTAGGTCAACGTCTTGGTGAACTTTGTGGTCACGGTCCGAGTTTGGAAACCGATATTGCCATGACCAATATTTCACTCGATTTATTAGGTCAAACCAGAAGTTATTATCAGTATGTAGCCAAATTACAAGGAGGTGATGCATCAGAAGACTCCGTTGCCTTTTTGCGTTTGGAAAGAGAATACAAAAATGTGTTGTTAGTGGAACAGCCCAATACCGATTTTGCATATTCTATCGCCAGACAGTTTTTGTTTGATGTTTTTCATTTGGCTCTGCTAACTGAATTACAAAACAGTAAGGATGATATGCTCAAAGCGATTGCCAATAAGAGCATCAAAGAAGTTTCCTATCACGTTCGGTTTTCTTCTGATTGGATGAAACGATTAGGCGATGGAACAGAAGAAAGTCATCTAAAAATTCAAACCGCAATCAATGATTTGTGGATTTTTATCGATGAATTATTCCATCAAACGGATGCGGATAAAGATATGGTTCAACAAGGAATTGGTGTTGATGTAACCTTGTTAAAAAAAGAGTATTACAAAAAAATAAATTCCATTTTAGAAGAAGCTACGCTTGAAATTCCTCAAGTTGAGTATTTTCAAAAAGGAGGTAAGTTAGGTATTCACAGTGAACACATGGGGTATTTGTTGTCTGATTTACAATATATGCAACGCACATACCCTAATATGACATGGTAGTGATTAACGATTAACGAATATTGATTTTAGATTTTAAAAGTTCATAAATCAAAAATCGTTATTCTACAATCAAATAAATCTTTATGACAGTACAAATCCAACATATCGACCAACAACTTTTCGAAATTCTCGAAACCGTTTCCGATCCGGAGATTCCGGTCTTATCGATTATGGAAATGGGTGTGGTGCGTTCTGCAGAATTTCAAAATGGAATCGTGAATGTTGAAATCACTCCCACCTACAGTGGTTGTCCGGCAATGGATGTAATTGGTGATGATATAAAAAAAGCCTTTCATGAAAAAGGATTAGAAGCAAAAGTTGAACTCGTTCTCTCACCGGCTTGGACAACCGATTGGATTACCCCTAAAGGACGATTAGCGTTAGAGAAATATGGTATTGCAGCTCCCCTAAATGAAACAGCAGACAAAGAAGCTTTATTAGGTAATAAAAAAGTAGTAAAATGTCCACAATGTGGTTCATTCAATACCAAATTAGTGAGTCAGTTTGGTTCAACAGCTTGTAAAGCATTATTCCAATGCGACGATTGCTTGGAACCTTTTGACTATTTTAAATGTTTAAAATAATAAGATTAATGATTGTAGAATGTTGATTTTTGATTTTCAGAAGTTGAAGAATTCTAATTTCAAAAATCGTTAATCTTCAATCTTAAATAAATAATATGACCAATTCTATCGAATTAAAAATTAACAA
>JAFLBT010000098.1 GCA_017302935.1 Flavobacteriales bacterium
TAGTCATATTTTTTTAAGTGATTAGTGATTAGCAATTAGTGAATAGTAAGTATCGGCTAATTACTATTCACTAATCACTAATTACTCTATAATACATTCAAAACCTGTTCCTTAATTTTCTCCAATTCATCTTTCATCATCACCACCAATTTTTGCATTTCTGAATGGTTGGATTTAGAACCCATTGTGTTGATTTCTCTACCGATTTCCTGTGTAATAAAACCTAATTTTCGTCCGTTGGCTTCAGTTCCGGCAATGGTTTCGATAAAATAATTGAGGTGATTTTCTAAACGAACGCGTTCTTCGGTAATGTCATATTTTTCAAGATAGAAAATCAATTCTTGTTCAAAACGGTTTTCGTCCACATTGGCTTCCAATTCATCTAAGGCGGTTCGAAGTCTATTTTTTACGGTTTCAATTCGTTCGGCATCCATACTTACCGCTTGATTCATAAAATTTCGAATATTTTCGATTCGCATAATGAATTCGTTTTCCAATGATTTTCCTTCATCGACACGGAATGAAGCAATATTTTTCATGGCATCATCCACTACTTTTAAGATTTCATTCCATTCATTTTCATCAATTTCGTCGCGTTCTGTTTTTAACGCATCCGGCATCCGAACGGCCATTTTCATCAATTCGGTTTCATCTGCATTTGGAATCACCGCTTTCATTTGATTGATATAGCCTTTCACAATCGGAACATTGATTTTAGAGGAAGTTTCCTCGCCGGTAATTTCTATATAAATGGAAAAATCAACTTTGCCTCGCTCTAATTTTTGTGAAATGATGTTGCGTAATCCCAATTCCATTTCACGATAAACAGAAGGCATTCGAACATTCAAATCCAATCCTTTACTGTTTAACGATTTTACTTCTACGGTTATTTTTTTGGTTGAAAGTTGCTTTGATGCTTTTCCAAAACCAGTCATTGATTGTATCATGCTTGTATAAAAAATGTTTTCAAAGATAATTAAAAAGTGATTAGTAATTAGTGAATAGTGACTAGCAATATAGCATTATTCGCCAATTACTAATTACTATTCACTAATTACTTTCTTTTTTTGTGTTACCAAATAAACTCCAGTGAATATCAAAATAGCAGAACCAATTTTCACCCAACTCAATTCATCTTTTCCTAAACTGATGGCAAAAATAGTAGCAAATAAAGGTTGAAGATAGATAAAAACGGCAACAGTTGTAGGTTTTAATTCCCGCATGGAAACCAAGTTTAATAAATATGTTAAGAAGGTTGAAAAAACAACCACGAAACCAATTTTCCAGTAAATGTCAGTAGGAACTAAAGCCCAATTTACGGCATCAAATTCATTCCAGCCAAAAGGTAAAACCATTAAAAAGCCAAAGCTGTAAATCCATTTTACAAAGGTAAAAGCATTGTATTTATCCATTAATTTTTTTACGATGATAAGGTAAAAACCATACGATATAGCATTGATAAAGACCAATAAATTCCCCAACATTTCGTTTGGAGCATTTATCATCGATTTTCCGTAAAGAATAAGCGAAACAGTTCCGGCTAAGCCCAAAATGATACCAAATACTTTTCTTTTTAGCATCCGTTCTTTCATAATAATGGCTGAAAGGATAAGCACAATCATTGGGGTGGTAACCATCAAAACCGCTCCCATGATGGGCGAAGTATAGCTTAAACCTTTAAAAAATGTTAGCATGTTTAAAGCAACACCAAAAAAAGCTGCAGCAATTATTCTTGGGAAATCAGAGGTGGAAATTTTTTCTTTTGGCCCAAAAAAGGAAACCAACCAAAATAGTAAAACAGAACCACCTACTCGTAATAAAATAAACCCAAAAGGTTCTATAAACTCAGGCATTACATCTTTGGCTATGGTAAAAGTAACCCCATAAATAATGGAAACCAAGGTGGCCGCCATTAACGCCCAGTGTCTTTTACTCATTTGCTAAAATATCAATGGCTGCTTGAACGATTTTGGGGCTATTTCCAACAAAAATAGATTTGTCAATCACAATCACCGGACGATTTAGGAAAGTGTAATGTTCTAAAATGTATCGTTTGAAATCGGGTTCGGAGAGTTTTTCGTCTTTCAAGCCCATTTCTTTGTATAATTTGGCTCTTTTACTAAAAAGCACTTCGTAGTTTCCGGTAAGTTGATGAATTTCTTCCAATTGCTTAACAGTTATTGGTTCTTCTTTAATGTCTTGGAATATAAAACCGTTTGTATTTGGAAGTGATTTGATGATTCTTTTACACGTATCACACGTTTTAAGGTAGAAAATTTTACGCATCTAACATTTTTTTACAAAAGTAATTACTTTTTGACTAATTATAAATCAACAAATTGAGATGTTCTTCCTATTTTATAAAAAGGTATGACAACAATAAAATTGATTTATATTTTGAGTAAAACAAAAATAGTAGTAATATTGCACTCTCTAAACCGGTCCTATAGCTCAGTTGGTTAGAGCACCTGACTCATAATCAGGTGGTCCTTGGTTCGAGCCCAAGTGGGACCACAAAAGTGCCTCAACGGCACTTTTTTTATTACATGAAGTATATGCCTTATTGTTACATATTATACAGTCCTTCAAAGAACACATATTACATCGGTTTTACCCAAACGGATTTAACAGAAAGAATTTTCAAACACAATTCAGGTTTTTACGACAAAACATATTCTTCATATTGTAATGATTGGATTTTATATTTGAGCATTGAGTGTGTTGATGCTAGTCAAGCCATGAAAATTGAAAAGCACATTAAAAGGATGAAGAGCAAAGTTTACATTGAAAATTTAAAAAAATATCCTGAAATTGTGGTTAGACTTTTAAAATCATACAAAAGCACCTGACTCTCCCGATAGCTATCGGGACAGGTGGTCTTTGATTCGAGCCCAAGTGGGACCACAAAACCTTCCAAACGGGAGGTTTTATTTTTTATGTAATGTAAATAAAATTTATTTTTCACTTCTTTCAAACCAAAACACAATATTTTACGTTAATATAATTTTGAAATAGAATTGATTAATAAAAAAGATGTACTTTTGCCGAGGTTTTTTGATTTTAATAGAATTATCTCAAAAAAATGAAGACAAGGTTTTTGTTTTAGGAGGATTTTTATTTTATTTGTCGAAATATTTTGTTAAAAGAAAAATTTATTTACTTTTACACCCTATGAGAATTGTTCCAAATAAATTGTTAACTACTATAATGATCTGCTTAATGGGAATGTTTACATTAACTTCTCTTGCCTCAGATGGTAGTGTTAATCAAAATCCGCCTCCACCTACGCCGCCCCCACCGGGATTGCCAATTGATGGTGGATTGGTAATTTTGTTATGTGCCGGATTGTTATTTGCTTATTATAAGTTCACAACTTATCAAAATACAAAAAAAACGCTGAAATAATTCAGCGTTTTTTTTATCCTCTTAGTTCCTGTAACCGGGAAACATATTTTCCAATCACATCAAATTCTAAGTTTATTACAGAACCATCCTTAATTGCATGAAAGTTGGTGTGTTCATACGTGTAAGGAATAATAGCAACACTAAATTCATTTCGTTTAGAATTTACGACTGTTAAACTCACACCATTAACAGTTATGGAACCTTTTTCTATGGTAATGTTGTTCAGAGAAGAATCATATTGAAAAGTATAATACCAACTTCCGTTGGCGTTTTCAACGTTGATGCATTTGCCTATTTGGTCAACATGGCCTTGAACAATGTGCCCGTCCAATCGATCTCCTAATTGCATGGCTCTTTCCAAATTTACAACATCTCCGTTTTTCCAGTGTCCCAAATTTGTTTTTTCTATGGTTTCTTTGATGGCGGTTACGGTATAGCAGTCGTTTTCTATCGCTACAACGGTCAAACAAATTCCATTATGAGCCACACTTTGATCAATTTTTAACTCATTTGTAATATCTGAAGAAATTGAAATATGGATGTTATCTTGTTCTTTTTCGATGGATTTTATTCTTCCTAGAGTTTCTATAATTCCTGTAAACATATGTGGTTTTATTTTCTTAAATTTGCACCTCAAAATTAGCAATAAATTATCACTAGTTATGGTTAAAAAAGCAGAAAATATTCTCGTAGGAATTTCAATTGGAGATTTAAACGGAATTGGCAGTGAAGTGGTTTTAAAAACATTTGAAGATGCTCGAATGTTAGAATTTTGCACACCTGTAATTTTTGCTAATGTAAAAATGCTTTCTTATCTCAAAAAAAGCTTCGAATCAACTGCAACTCTTCACGGAATTGACAAATTAGAACAAATTGTACCCGGAAAAATTAATGTGTTGAATCTTTGGAAAGAGAGTTTTAACCTAGAATATGGTGTTTCAGATGATGTAGTTGGTAAATATGCTATAAAATCGTTTACTGAAGCCACAAAAGCTTTGAAAGACAGTTTGGTTGATGTGCTAGTTACAGCACCAATAAACAAATATAATATTCAATCAGATGAATTTAAATTTCCGGGGCATACGGATTATTTAAACCAAGAATTAGAAGGAGATGCTTTGATGTTAATGGTTAGTGATAATCTGAGAGTTGGGTTGTTAACGGACCATGTTCCGGTAACAGAAGTTGCCAAACACATTACAGAGGAATTAATTGTAAAAAAAATAAAAACAGTAAAACAATCTTTGGTTCAGGATTTTAAAATAGGAAAACCAAAGATTGCAGTTTTAGGATTAAATCCACATTGTGGAGACAATGGTGTGATAGGGAAAGAAGATGACCAAATTATTCGTCCAACCTTAAAAAAAATGTTTGAACAGGGAACATTTGTTTTTGGGCCTTATGCAGCAGATAGTTTTTTTGGAAATGGTCAACACGAACAGTTTGATGCGGTTATTGCTTGTTATCACGATCAAGGTTTGGTCCCTTTTAAAACTTTGTCATTTGGAAATGGGGTAAATTACACTGCCGGTTTAAATAAAATCAGAACGTCACCTGATCATGGAACGGCTTTTGAAATTGCAGGGAAAAACAAAGCCGATTTTAATTCGTTTAAAGAAGCTGTTTTTTTGGCAATTGACATTTATAATGCCCGAAATGAGTATCATGAATTGACTGAAAAACCAATGAAAACAAAAGAAAAACAGTTTTAAACAAAAAAATGTTTATAACTGTTTTGGAATTGCGATTATTTTATATCTTTGCAATCCGAATTTTCGGGACAAATTGTGTTGATGATGAAAGTATCTAAAGAATATTTGATTCCGTTTATCGGATTAAAGCTAGGAAAACACCAATTTGACTATCAGATAGATAAAACGTTCTTTGATCACTTTGAGTACGATGAATTTGAAAAATGCGATGTAAAAGTTGATGTTGTTTTAGAAAAGAAGACAACAATGCTTGAACTTCATTTTAAACATAATGGTACTGTAAATGTACCTTGTGACTTGACCGGTGAGCCATTTGACTTGCCAATAAAAGGCAAAATTCATTTAATTGTACAATTTGGAGATGTTTTTAATGATGAAAATGAAGAATTGTTAATTCTTCCTCATGGAGAACATCAAATTGATATTGCACAATATATTTATGAAATGATTGTGTTGTCAATTCCTATTAAGAGAGTTCATCCCGGTGTAAAAGACGGAAGTTTGAAATCAAATGCAATTGAAAACCAAGATCATCAGAAAGTCAAAGAGAAAAGAGAAGACATAAAAGAGCATGAAACGGATCCCAGATGGGATGAATTAAAAAAACTATTAACGGATAAATAATATAGTAAAATGGCACATCCAAAGAGAAAAACCTCGAAAACCAGAAGAGACAAAAGAAGAACTCATTATAAAGCAACTGCTGCCCAAATTGCAACTTGCCCAATAACAGGTGAAGCACATTTATACCACAGAGCTTATTGGCATGAAGGTAAAATGTACTACCGTGGTCAAGTAGTGATTGATAAAACAGAAGCTGTTGCTTAAAAATTACTTATCGAATACAGATAAACTCTCACCTTGTGGGAGTTTTTTTGTTATACCAATATTTCTTGAAAATTAGCTTTTTAAAAGAATTAAATATCGATTTTTTTTTGTAATTTCCACCTCTTTTAACCTTTTAAAGGAAGAGAAAACAACTTTAACCTATGAGTAAAACAACAGCCGCTATTACCGCCGTGGGTGCATATGTTCCTGATTTTGTGCTGTCTAACCAAGTGCTTGAAACTTTGGTAGATACAAATGATGAATGGATTACTTCACGAACTGGAATCAAAGAAAGAAGATTATTGAAAGAAGAAGGTCAAGGAACATCTTTTTTAGCTATAAAAGCAGCTCAAAATTTAATTGAGAAAAGAAAACTAAATCCGGAAGAAATTGATGTAGTTATTGTTGCAACCGCAACTCCTGACATGCCGGTTGCTTCAACAGCGGTTTATGTTGCCACTCAAATTGGTGCAACAAATGCATTTGCCTATGATTTACAAGCAGCATGTTCGAGTTTCCTTTACGGAATGTCTACTGCTTCAGCCTACATAGAATCAGGAAGATATAAAAAAGTACTTTTAATAGGTGCGGATAAAATGTCTTCTATTATTGATTATACCGATCGAGCAACCTGTATTATCTTTGGTGATGGTGCAGGTGCTGTTCTTTTTGAGCCTAACTATGAAGGATTAGGATTTCAAGATGAGTACTTGAGAAGTGACGGAATAGGTAGAGAATTTTTGAAAATAGATGCAGGAGGTTCCATCCTTCCTCCGTCTGAAGAAACGGTAAAAAACAGGCAACATTTTGTATTTCAAGACGGTAAAACTGTTTTCAAATATGCAGTTTCCGGAATGGCCGATGTGAGTGAAAAAATTATGCAAAGAAACAATCTTTCACATGATGATGTAAATTGGTTAGTTGCCCACCAAGCCAACAAAAGAATTATTGATGCAACTTCCGGCAGAATGGGATTGGATGAAAGCAAAGTATTGGTCAATATTGAAAAATATGGAAATACAACATCTGCCACACTTCCACTCTTGTTAAGTGACTTTGAACACAAATTAAAAAAAGGAGACAACCTCATTTTTGCTGCCTTTGGAGGTGGATTTACTTGGGGTTCTATTTATCTTAAATGGGCATACGACAAAAAATAAAAAACTAAACTAAACTAGAATATCATGGATATTAGAGAAATTCAAAACCTAATCAAATTTGTAGCAAAATCAGGTGCTACCGAAGTTAAATTAGAAATGGATGATTTTAAAATCACCATAAAAACAACTGAAGCAGGTGCAGCTGAAGCGTCTTATTTTCAACATTATCCAGCCGCTCAACCTATGCAACCAATAATGCAACAACCTGTTGCTCCTGCAGCTCCTGCACCGGTTAGTACACCAGCTTCTACAAGCACAACGGTTGAAGACAATTCAAAATACATTACAATTAAATCGCCAATGATTGGTACTTTGTACAGAAAACCAGCACCAGACAAAGCTCCTTTTGTTGAAGTTGGTTCAACAATTTCAAAAGGTGACGTTGTTTGCGTAGTGGAAGCAATGAAATTATTTAACGAAATAGAATCTGAATTTTCAGGTAAAATTGTTAAAATTTTAGTAGACGACATGTCTCCTGTTGAATTTGATCAACCTTTGTTCTTAGTAGATCCGTCATAAAAAGTTAGAAGTTAGAAGTTTCAAGACAAGATATTTCTTGCTTTATAATTGTCTAATTGACACATTGTCTAATTATCTAATTGAAATAACATGTTTAAAAAAATATTAATAGCCAACCGTGGAGAAATTGCACTGCGTGTGATAAGAACCTGTAGGGAAATGGGTATCAAAACTGTGGCCGTATATTCTACAGCCGATGCAGAAAGTCTTCACGTAAAGTTTGCTGATGAAGCCGTTTGTATTGGTCCTCCACCTAGTAATTTGTCCTATTTAAAAATGTCGAATATCATTGCTGCAGCTGAAATTACCAATGCTGATGCGATTCATCCTGGCTACGGATTTTTATCCGAAAACGCTAAGTTTTCTAAAATTTGTCAAGAACACGGCATAAAGTTTATTGGGGCTTCTCCTGAAATGATTGAAAAAATGGGAGATAAAGCAACTGCTAAAGCTACCATGAAAGCAGCAGGTGTTCCTTGTGTTCCCGGTTCTGACGGTATTTTAGAATCGTTTGAACAAGCCAAAAAAGTGGCCAAAGAAATTGGTTACCCGGTAATGATGAAAGCTACTGCTGGCGGTGGTGGTAAAGGAATGAGAGCTATTTGGAAAGAAAGCGAGTTAGAAAAAGCGTGGGAAAGTGCTCGTCAAGAAGCAGCTGCAGCTTTCGGAAATGATGGTATGTACATGGAAAAATTGATTGAAGAACCAAGACATATTGAAATTCAAGTGGTAGGAGATGCGTATGGAAAAGCCTGTCATCTATCCGAAAGAGATTGTTCTGTTCAACGTCGTCATCAAAAATTAACTGAAGAAACTCCTTCTCCTTTTATGACTGATGATTTACGTGAAAAAATGGGAGAAGCTGCTGTAAAAGCCGCAGAGTTTATCAAATATGAAGGAGCCGGAACGGTTGAATTTTTGGTGGATAAACACCGAAATTTCTACTTCATGGAAATGAACACTCGTATCCAAGTAGAGCATCCAATTACGGAACAAGTTATTGATTACGATTTGATTCGTGAACAGATTTTAGTAGCAGCTGGTGTGCCAATTTCCGGTAAAAATTATTTGCCCCAATTGCATTCTATTGAATGTCGTATTAATGCAGAAGATCCATACAATGATTTTAGACCTTCACCGGGAAAAATCACCGTTCTTCATGCACCGGGCGGACATGGCGTTCGTCTAGACACACACGTGTATGCTGGTTACACGATTCCACCAAACTATGATTCGATGATCGCCAAATTGATTACTACGGCTCAAACCCGTGAGGAAGCAATAAACAAGATGAAACGGGCTTTAGATGAGTTTTATATCGAAGGAATTAAAACCACTATTCCATTTCATCGTCAATTAATGGATGAACCGGATTATGTAGCTGGAAATTATACCACAAAATTTATGGAGAGTTTTAAAATGAACGATCCGGAATAGTATAATACAATACTCAAAAACGTAAAAGAGTCTGATTTTATCAGGCTCTTTTTTTATTTGTAAAAGGGGTAAACGATGTAAAATTTACACATTCCAAAGTGTGTAAAATTCCTTTTAATGGGTATTTTTTACACAGCGATTTTAAGGTATTGTATTTGTAAATACTTGAAAAAAAGAGGTTTGAAAAAAAGGAATGACACTTGCTTTATACGATAATGTGTTTTTACTCAAACCTTTCAAGTTCATGACAAATTAGAGTTGGGTTTTGATTAAGAATACCAAGTATAAGTTCAATACCAAAATTTTACAACTATGGAAAGCCGAAATCGATATCCAAAAGAATCATCTACTACAAAACGAATCGAACAGGAACAAAGCTTATTTAGTTTTGTTGTTCCGATTTATACTAAATCAATGCATCGGATTGTAGCACAAAAAGGTACGGAGATTAAAGATTTCATTCAAAGACAAAACAGGTTTTCCAATGTGTCAAAACATAGACTTATCAATGGGGTTGTGCTTGCCGGAACTTTCTTCATACTGGCTGGATCTGCTTTGGGTGCTTATCATTTGCAACCCCATTTTGAACAATTTAATATAGCTAGAATGGCCACTGCTTTTGGGATGTTCTTTCTAATTCTTTCACTTGTTTTATTGTTTTATAAATTAGGTTTTTTTCTTTATCAGGTTTATTTGTATTTAAGGTATAAACCCATTCAATCGGTTTCTGATGAAGAATTGCCCATATGTACGATAATTGTACCGGCTTACAATGAGGGGAAACTGGTATGGGAAACCCTTAAGAGCATTGCAAATAGCGATTATCCTCAGGAAAAATTACAGCTACTAGCTATTGATGATGGCAGTAAAGATGATACATGGTATTGGATTCAACAGGCAAAAAATGAATTGGATGACCGATTAACAATTTTTAAACAACCCGAAAATAAAGGGAAGCGTCATGCTCTTTACAAAGGATTTAATATAGGAACCGGAGATGTTTTTGTTACTATAGACAGTGATTCTATCGTTAAGAAAGATACGTTGAGAAACTTGGTTAGTCCGTTTGTAACTCAAGAAAATTGTGGTGCTGTGGCCGGAAATGTAAGAGTTCTAAACAATCAAAAAGCCATGTTGCCTAAAATGTTGAATGTAAGTTTTGTAATGAGTTTTGAATTTGTTCGATCGGCAGAAAGTATGTTAGGTTCTGTTTTGTGTACTCCCGGAGCTCTTGCCGCATATAAAAGAGAAGCTGTTTTTAATTGTTTGGAAGAATGGATAAATCAAACTTTTATGGGGAAACCCTCTGATATAGGTGAAGACCGAGCCATGACAAATATGATCTTGAAACAAGGGTATGAAGTCTTATTTCAAAGAAATGCCCATGTGCTAACCAACGTACCGGAACATTATAAAGGACTTTATAAAATGTTTATTCGTTGGGGAAGAAGTAATGTGCGTGAAAACATTATGATGGCAAAATATGTGTTTACAAATTTTAGAACGGATTCTAAATTTGGAACTAGACTCTTGTTTTTTAATCAATCATTAAACATTATGCTGACCTATCCTTCATTGATTTTTTTGATGTATTTTATCATAACTCATCCAATATTGTTTTTGAGTTCTACACTTGTAAGTATATTGGTGGTTTCATCTTTCCCTATGCTTTTTTATGCCAAAAGATATAATTTTTCAGAATCATTATGGGTATATGCTTATAGTATTTTGTACACCTTTGGTTTGTTTTGGATTACTCCATACGCCATTGCAACTGCGGGTAAAAGCGGATGGTTAACAAGAGAATTACCTTCACAACAGAAATAAAATTAGTTAAGTTAATAAACTGTAAAAACACCCCAACGTTTGACAGTTTGGAAAGAGGCTGACAAAGCCTCTATTTTATTTAGTTATTTTTTAAGAAAAATATCTTGAGAATGCTTTATTTTAGCTAAATCCAAAGCTAAATACATGAAGACTATTTTATTGATTGAAGACGATATTGCTTTTTCTAAAATGGTAAGTAACTTTCTTTCTAAAAATG
>JAFLBT010000099.1 GCA_017302935.1 Flavobacteriales bacterium
CTGTTCACACCCAATTCAAATCAATGTGCCACGCCGGTAACCTTGAATGTGACGATTACGAATTCAATTGTACCTGATTTCGTAACCTCGGCTACCTATTGTACCGGAAGTACTATTCCGGCTTTAGTCAATACATCTCCCAACGGCATCACTGGGACGTGGAATCCGGCAACGGTGAGCAATACCGCTTCGGGTAGTTATCTGTTCACACCTAATCCAAATCAATGTGCCACGCCGGTAACCTTGAATGTGACGATTACGAATTCAATTGTACCTGATTTCGTAACCTCGGCTACCTATTGTACAGGAAGTACTATTCCTGCATTAGTCAACACTTCTCCCAACGGCATCACCGGAACGTGGAATCCGGCAACCATTAGCAATACCACTTCAGGTAGTTATCTTTTTACTCCGAATCCGAATCAATGTGCCACACCAATAACGCTAAATGTGACAATAGATGGAATTTCCGGAACCATTTCGGGTCCCTCCTCACTTTGTGCTCAAGAAGTGGATACTTTTACTGTTTCAGTAACTGGTGGAACATGGCAAAGTAACGATACTTCTATTGCTACGATTGACCAAAATGGAATTGTAACCGCTATCGCAGCAGGAACGGTAACTATCACTTATTCCATACCGGGAAGCTGTACATCCATTATCAGTACCAACTTGACAGTATTTCCATTACCACAACCCATTTTGGAATCAGCTTTTATCTGTGTTGACCCAACAACGGGAATTACACTTGAACCGGCAATCTTGAATTGTGGTTTATCCGCTTCAACTTATTCGTTTAGTTGGACGTTGGATGGAAATCCATTGCCAACTACAACGCCAACTCATTTGGCAACATCAACCGGAGTATATAAAGTAGTGGCAACTCACTTAGGTACGGGATGCTCAAATACCACCTCAACAACAGTTACCACATCTTCTTTTGCATTAGCTACAGCCGAAATTGCCATTGATTTTGCATTACAACAAACCATCACTGTAACAATTACTGGGGGCTCTGGAAATTATATTTATCAATTAAATGACGGGCCATGGCAAACACAACCCATATTTACTGGTGTGCCGGAAGGGGAAAACAGCATCGGTATTCAAGATTTGAACGGATGTGGTATCATTTATATAACGGTTTATTCCTTAAATTATCCTCGTTTCTTTACCCCCAACGGAGATGGTTTTAATGACACTTGGAACATTTCCGGAATTATGGAGCAACCCAATGCTCTCATCGCTATTTTTGATCGCTATGGCAAATTACTCAAAACAATAAAAGCATCAGAAGGCAACGGTTGGGACGGCACGTACAATGGTAAACCATTACCCGCCACCGATTATTGGTTTTCATTGGAGTATGTGAATCGAAATGGAAGGACTGAAACATTCAAAGCTCACTTTAGTTTGAAGCGATAGATGATTATTTCAAGCGAAAAGTAGTTATTATACGTTTCACTAATTGAACTCAAGCACTATTACTTTGCACAATCACAATCGGGTAGCTTACTTTTGTTGTAGATAAAATGAGTTGGCGAAATAGCAACCATCTCATTTTCCAACGCTTTTAATTCAATTATTTTGGATAAATAATGGTCAAATGTTAACCGTTCGTCAAAGTTGACATAAATCAATATTCGTTTTCCATTGCTTGAAAAGGAAGTATATTCTTTTAAAAAGGTAAACAATTCACTCATTTCTACGTCATTCCCATCAACTGAAACTTTGTTTTTAGGTTTAAAATTAACTGCAAAAGTTTGAAAATGGACATGATAATCAGGATTTTCTTTTACATACAAAGTCGAAAAATAAGTGTTATACGTATAATTCACTTCTTTAAACGGCATAAAAGCCAAGGTCTTTTGCACACTGTCCATGTAGGAAAAATAATTTCCCGCCGCTTCGTTTTTATGAAACTGAGCCTTTTCTCTTTTTTCTTGTAACTTGATAATCTCCGGAATAACTACTTTTAACGGTAATCTTTTATCAACATTAAACACCCAATTGGTGGTGCCAATCGTATTTTTTCGGTTCACCTCAGCGATAGTATCTTTTCCCTTGGTATCCAGAAAAATATAGACCGGAGAATGGTCCACCAAAGTGGAATCAATCGTATGGTTGGCTTGTACCAATTGAACTTCTTTCTGACAAGAAATCATTAAAAAAACAACACTTAAAAACAGTACTTTTTTCATCCTATAAATTCATTAATGAAAACAATTTTACACACTCCACCGCTTCTTTTACATCGTGAACCCTCAAAATAGAGGCTCCTTTGGTCAACGCAATCATATTGAGAGCCGTTGTGCCATTCAACGCATGATCAGGTGAAGATTCCAGTGGTTTATAAATCATCGATTTTCTGGAAACACCTGCCAAAATGGGTAATTCCAATACTTGAAATAACTGGAGTTTTTGCAGTACTTCATAATTCTGCTCTGTAGTTTTGGCAAAACCAAAACCGGGATCAACAATCAAATCATGGATGCCCAATTGTCTCGCTTTGGCCACTTTTTCAGAAAAATAAAATAACATTTCCTTGACGATATCCTCATACTGAACCTGCTGCATCATGGTTTGCGGTGTGCCTTTCATGTGCATCATAATATAGGGCACTTGCAGCTGAGCAACAGTTTCCATCATTTTTTCATCTAAACTGCCGGCAGAAATATCATTCACCATGGCGGCACCGTGTTCTATTGCTGTTTTGGCAACTCCACTTCTAAACGTATCTACTGAAATGATGGTGGAGGGAAATGCTTGCAAAACTGCATCCACAACCGGAAGCAAACGCTGCATTTCTTCTTGTTCCGTCACCAATTCTGCATTAGGTTTACTGGAATAGGCTCCAATATCAATAAAATCGGCTCCTTCGGCCAACATGGTCTCTACCCTATTCAGTATTTCCTTTTTGTGTTGGTACTTTCCGCCATCGTAAAAAGAATTAGGGGTTACATTTAAAATCCCCATTACCTTGGGTTTTGTCAAGTCCATTAAATTCCCTAAACAGTTTATTAACATGTCGTTTGTAAAAAAGGAGTTAAAAAGTAGTTTCTACTTCTATTGAAAATTGTATTTTTGAAAATCATTACAAATATACGTCAATAATGAATAGCACCTCACAACAATATGATAAAGTCATAGCCATTTGCAGACAATTATATTGCAATAAAATGAAAGATTATGGAAGTGCGTGGAGAATACTTCGTTTACCTTCCCTCACCGACCAAATCTTTATCAAAGCCCAACGCATCAGAAGTTTACAGGAAAATGCAGTTAGAAAAGTGCAAGAAGATGAAACAGGAGAATTTATCGGTATCATCAACTATGCTATTATGGCGTTAATCCAATTGGAAAAAGGAGTGGTCGACCAACCGGACTTAGGATTAGAAGAAGCCACCCGCTTATACGATGAAAAAATTGCCGAAACCAAATCGTTAATGGAAAATAAAAACCATGATTATGGCGAAGCATGGCGAGAAATGAGAGTGAGCTCCTTAACCGATTTGATTCTACAAAAATTATTACGCGTAAAACAAATTGAAGACAACAAAGGAAAGACCCTGGTATCAGAAGGAATTGATGCCAACTACCAAGACATGATTAATTATGCTGTTTTTGCGTTAATTCATCTTGGTTTCCACGAAAAATAACCAATTGACACATCAACCAATTGACACATTGACTAATTGACTAATTGACACATTATCCAAATGAAAATCATCACCCATATTTCCAGAATACTAGTAGGCTGTTTATTTATCCTATCCGGCTTAATCAAATTGAATGACCCCGTTGGTTTTTCATTTAAATTGGAAGAATACTTTTCAGAAGGCGTTTTGAACTTGCCTTTTTTAGTGCCTTATGCCTTAATGATAGCCGTTTTATTGGTTATTTTTGAAGTGGTTTTAGGCATCATGTTACTCATCGGATTCAAACCAAAATTTACCATTTGGAGTTTATTTCTGATGATTGTATTTTTTACCTTCCTTACCTTCTACTCAGCCTATTTTAATAAAGTAACGGACTGTGGATGTTTTGGTGATGCCATTAAACTTACTCCATGGGAATCCTTTACTAAAGATGTGATTCTGTTGGTCTTGATTGTAATATTGTTGATTCAACAAAAACACGTTCGTCCGCTTTTTGGAAAAATAGGTCAAAATGCTATTGTGTTTATGGCCTATACCTTATGCCTTTTTATGGCCTATCATGTTTTAATGCATTTACCTATCATCGATTTCAGGGCGTATGCAGTAGGCACCAACATTCAAAAAGGAATGGAAATTCCGGCCGGTGCTCCTCTATCAGAATATGAAATGATTTTTATTTATAAAGTAAATGGCGTGGATACCGAATTCTCTCAAGCGGATGTAATGGCGAATAAAGTACCGGAAACGGCTGAGTTTGTAGACCGAAAAGACAAACTCATCAAACAAGGATATGTACCGCCCATTCACGATTTTACGATTGAATTGGAAGGAAGTGATTATACGGAAGACCTGTTGAAAGAGCCTAAATTAATCCTACTTATTTCCTATAATCTTGACAAAGCAGAAGCCGATGGGTTAGACCAACTGGAAGCTTTTTACCAAAAAGCAACCAAAAAAGGCTACAAAGTGATTGGTATGACTTCTTCTGATGCAACCGTTATCGAACGCATTAAAAAAGCTCATCAATTGAGTTTTGATTACTATTTCTGTGATGCTACCACTTTAAAAACCATTGAAAGAGCCAATCCTAGTATTGTGGTATTGGAAAAAGGAACCATCGTAGAAAAGAAACATTTTAACGATATTGACCAAGTAACGTTAAAATAAGTTGATTCGCTATCTCTTACATAAAATTGGTTATGCTTTGCTCACCCTTTTTGGCGTGATTACGGTTATTTTTATTTTGTTTACCATCCTTCCCGGCGACCCGGCCAGAATGATGTTGGACCAAAATGAAAACTCTGAACAGTTGGCTTTGGTCAAAAAGAAATATGGCTTTGACAAACCCCTTTCCACCCAATATGTATATTACCTAAACGACTTATCGCCGTTGTCTTTCCACAGTAAAAACGAAGAAGATTACACTTTTTTAGCCGATGGAAAATACAATGGTTTTAGCCTATTGAATATCGGAAACACTACTGTTTTTTTGAAGACTCCCTATTTGCGGGAAAGTTTTCAAAAAAGCGGCAAAAAAGTGTCTGATGTCATCGGGAATACATTGCCTAACACCTTTATTCTTGCCTTATTTGCGATTGTCATTGCCATTGTCATTGGGATTTTTTTAGGCATTCTTTCTGCCGTTTACAAAGACACTTTTTTAGACCGAATGATTGCGTTAATCAGTACACTGGGTATGAGCATTCCTTCCTTTTTTAGTGCGATCCTTTTTGCATGGTTGTTTGGCTTTGTATGGCATCACATCACCGGACTCAACATGACCGGTAGCCTTTATGAAGTAGATGATTTTGGTGAAGGCAGTTTTATCCAATGGAAAAACATTTTATTACCGGGTATCGTCTTGGGTATCCGTCCGCTTGGCGTGGTGATTCAATTGATGCGAAATTCATTGTTGGAAACCTTGAGTCAAGATTATATTCGAACCGCTAAAGCAAAAGGACTTTCCTCTTATCAAATCATTGTGAAACACGCGTTAAAAAACTCACTCAATCCGGTGGTGACCGCTATTTCAGGTTGGTTTGCTTCGATGTTGGCCGGTGCCGTTTTTGTGGAATATATTTTTGGTTGGAACGGCTTAGGAAAAGAAATCGTAGAGGCTTTGAACAACCTAGATTTACCCGTTATCATGGGCTCTGTGATTGTGATTGCGACTACTTTTGTGGTCATCAATATTTTAGTAGATTTGGTTTATGCTTATTTAGACCCAAAAATCAGGTTAAGCTAAATCGTTTTCGGTTTTATTTAAGACATTTTTGGGTAAATTGTGCGTTTGAAATGATAAATTTGTATGTAAATAATAAATAATATGAAAAATATATTGCTCACCTTTTTAATGATTTTTGGTTTGATTTCGTGTACCAATGCCCAAAAAAAACATTTTTCTACCGAAGCGTTAGATGAAAAAATGCTAAGCTTGGACGGAAAAGAGATTTCCTTAAAAGAAATCATTACCCAGAATATAGGTCGAACCGTAGTAATTGATGTATGGGCATCGTGGTGTCCGGATTGCATAAAAAGCATGCCAAAAACGGAACAATTGCAACAGGATTTTCCGGAGACGCAATTTGTGTATTTATCGTATGACAAAACCAAAGAAAGTTGGGAAAAAGGAATTGAAAAATACAATTTAAAAGGACAACACTACCTTATTCAATCGAGTTGGAAAGACGGTGCGTTCAAAAAATCAGCGGATATTGATTGGATTCCACGATATATCGTATTGGATAAAAAAGGAAATATTGCGTTGTATCGTGCGATTGAAGCCGATGATGAAAAACTAATAGAAATTTTAAAATCCGTATATTAAAATGAGACAAAAAATTGTAGCCGGTAACTGGAAAATGCATAAAAATGCGGAAGAAACCGAAGATTTATTAAACGAATTAATCGATAAAATCCCCACTGATTTAGACCAAAGAGTGATAGTAGCTCCCACGTTTGTGAACCTTTCTGCGGCAGCTGATCATTTGGAATTTACCCCTATTGAAGTGGCCGCACAAAACATGCATCAAGCAGAAGGCGGAGCATTTACCGGAGAAATTTCTGCCGGTATGTTGGAAAGTGTGGGCATAAAAATCGTCATTCTCGGCCATTCTGAACGCAGAGCTTATTTTCATGAAACCGATGCATTATTGGCGGCTAAAGTGGATACTGCTTTAAAGCATGAAATGGAAGTGATTTTCTGTTTTGGTGAGGAATTAAAAGACCGTCAAGCGGGACAACATTTTAATGTCGTAGAAAACCAATTAAAAGACGGATTGTTTCATTTAGAAGCGTCGGCTTGGAAAAATATTATTTTGGCGTACGAACCGGTTTGGGCGATTGGTACCGGCGAAACGGCTTCACCTGAACAAGCTCAGGAAATGCATGAATTCATCCGTGATATCATTCGTAAAAACTACGGCAATACCGTGGCAGAAGACGTTTCCATTTTATACGGTGGTAGCGTTAAACCCGAAAATGCAGCTGAAATCTTCTCCAAACCTGATGTAGATGGAGGATTAATTGGTGGAGCCGCCTTAAAAAGCGATGATTTTACCAAAATTGTACTGGCCATTTAACCAATATCATAGTAGAACAAAAAAGTCGTCTTTGAAGATTCAGAGACGACTTTTTTTTATGTTTCTATTTTCGTTTAATCATTCATGGATATCAAAAACTCTTCATTATTTCTGGTTTTCTTGAAGCGGTCATTGATGAAATCCATGGCTTCAACAGGGTTCATGTCGGCAAGGTATTTACGCATAATCCACATACGGTGAATGGTGTTTTCATCTAATAACAAATCATCTCTTCGCGTACTGGAAGATGTTAAATCGATATCAGGGAAAATACGTTTGTTCGCAATTTTTCTGTCCAACTGAAGTTCCATGTTTCCGGTTCCTTTGAACTCTTCAAAGATAACCTCATCCATTTTTGAACCGGTATCAGTTAAGGCGGTGGCAATGATACTCAAGGAACCTCCGTTTTCAATGTTACGGGCCGCTCCAAAGAAACGTTTTGGTTTTTGTAACGCATTGGCATCTACTCCACCACTCAATACTTTTCCTGATGCGGGTTGAACGGTGTTATAGGCTCTGGCTAAACGTGTAATCGAATCCAATAGAATCACCACATCGTGTCCACATTCTACTAATCGTTTTGCTTTTTCCAACACGATATTAGCTACTTTCACATGGCGGTCTGCCGGTTCGTCAAAGGTAGAAGCGATTACTTCCCCACGCACGTTGCGTTGCATGTCGGTTACCTCTTCCGGACGTTCGTCAATTAACAACACAATCAAATAGACTTCCGGGTGGTTGGCAGCAATGGAATTGGCAATATCTTTCAACAAGACCGTTTTACCGGTTTTGGGTTGTGCCACAATCATTCCGCGTTGTCCTTTTCCGATAGGAGAAAATAAATCAATGATTCGGGTAGAAACACTTGATTGTTTTTCGGCTAATTTGAATTTTTCTTCCGGGAAAATGGGCGTTAAATGTTCAAATGAAACTCGGTCGCGAACCACTTGCGGGTCATGTCCGTTAATCTTCAACACTTTTACCAACGGGAAGAATTTTTCCCCTTCCTTCGGTGGACGAACCACACCTTTTACTGTATCACCGGTTTTTAAACCAAACAACCTGATTTGAGAAGTGGAAAGGTAAATATCGTCGGGTGAAGCCAAATAATTATAATCGGAGGAACGCAAGAAACCGTAACCGTCGGCCATCATTTCTAATACGCCTTCACTTTCAATGATCCCGTCAAATTCATAATCGGCATCGCGGTAATTTTGTTTTTTATGCTTAAAATTAGGGTTGTTGTGGTGACCATTTCCATTATTTTGCTTCGCAAACGGTTGATTGTTTTGGGCTTTTGAAGGCGTTTGTTCAGCTGTACCTTCCTCAGAAACGGTTGGTGCTTCGGTGCTGTTTTCAGTATTTTCTGCAGCTACGGTAGTGGGCTGAGCTTCAAAATTTTTCTTTTTCTCGAATTTATTCTTTTTAAAAGGAAGCTTTTTGTCTTTTACTTGTTCAAAAGTAGTTTGCTCTTCTTTTTTTGTTTCTGCTGATGGTTGTTCTACTTGAACAACGGGTTCTTCTGCAAACAAACCGGGTTGTGCTTTCTCTTCCGATTTAGGTTTCGCCACGATTCTGGCTCTTTTGGGTTTATCTGCTTCAACCGATTCTTTTTGAACGGGAGCGGGAGCCGATTGAGCTTGCGTTTCCAAAATCTTTTGGATTAAATCGTCTTTTTTAACGCCGTTAAATTTGATGGTTTTAGCCGCTTTGGCAATCTCTTGAAGCTCAGAAAGCTTCATTTCTTTGAGTACAGAAATTTCAAACATGAATGTTCTTTCGTATTAAATTTAAATCAGAAAATCGTAATGAGATAACAATTTAGTTGGTCTGTTAAGTGAAGTAAAAACAGAATTATGATGCAATAATACAACTTATTTTTTAGCTAACAAATAGTAATTATTAAAAAAGAAAATTTATTTTTGCCAATATAATCATTAACCATGCTACAAAGGGTTCAAACATTATATCTATTAGGAGCGGTCATTTGTACCGGAGTGTTGCCATTTTTGTTACCACTTTGGTATGACCATAACAAATTTCCGGTGTATTTTCAATCGGATTTGTTTATCTTTTTCCTTTTTGGGATAAGTAGTTTGCTTTCTATACTTACGATTAATTCGTACCGCAAAAGACAACAACAATTTGTGATCAGCAGATTGAATATCGTTTTAAATGTAATTTTATTGTTATTATTTATATTGTATGCCCCAAAATTATCTGGAGACCCGGAAGTGTCTAAGAAGGGTATTGGGCTCATTCTTCCTGTACTTGCCATTATTTTGTTGGCTTTTGCCAATAAAGCTATCAAAAAGGACGAAAAGCTCGTAAAATCGTCGGGCAGACTGCGTAAATAATACTGTAAACTTAGTTTATTTTAGTGCGTTAAAAATCCGAACAGTGTTCGGATTTTTTTATTTTTATAGGTTATCATTTATAATACTTCATAATTTTATACTTTTGAATAAACATTTACTAAAGTCGTTAACATACCACAATGTCAAAAAAAATTAGAATTTACCTCGCAGACGATCATCAAGTATTAATTGACGGTATTTTGGCGGTTTTAAAAACCAATCCTAAAATTGAAGTAGTTGGTTATTCCCTTAACGGAATGAATCTCGTTGATACCGTTCATCAAAAAAAAGCGGATATTTTGATTATGGATATCAATATGCCGCAAAAAGACGGCATTGAAGTATTAAAAGAGTTCTCCGACAAAGGGTTTTCGTGTAAAGTAATTGTTCTTTCCAGTTATGATGATTTCAAACTCATCAAAGAAGTGCTAAAATTGGGTGCTAGTGGGTATTTATCTAAACAATGTGCCGGTGACAGCATTATGGAAGCCATCGAATCAGTAGCGGCGGGTCAAGATTATTTCTCTAAAAATATTCAGGAAAAAATATTCAGCTCACTCACGGGCAATACAAGTGCTTCTGAAAATTATGAAATAACCAATACATTGCTTACCGACCGTGAGTTGGAAATTCTCAAGCTCATTTCAATGGAGTACAGTGGAAAAGAAATTAGTGAAGAATTGTTTATTAGTGCCAATACGGTTGAAACGCACCGCAAAAATTTGATTAAAAAACTAAACGTTAAAAACACCATTGGCTTGGTAAAATATGCTATAAAACATAACCTAATCAATCAATAAAATGGAATTACTCGGACATTATTCACTTTATCGCAGAGACACTTCTTGTTACGAACTCAGTTTCAGCGTTCCCGAAAACTGTTTGGTTAACAGCAAACATGAAAAAGATGTTTATTTGGTTTACCTTCATCTGAGAGAAGGTGACAATCAACCTTCAGCCGTTTATGTAGAACACAAACTGGTGTGTGATGCTTTTGAAGGAGAAATTATCATTGATTTTATTCAACAAATTCCCGATGAAAGCGGTGATTATGGTGATGGTACAGCAGTAAAACCAAGAGTAAAAATTAATGTAAATGCATAAGTACATTTTATTTTTTAGTTGTTTATTTTCTAGTTTATTTTTTGCTCAATCTAAAGTTGATTCATTGGACTATTACAGGGATAAAAATGAATTAATAAAGGCTTTGAATTATGCAAAAACAAAATCAGAAAGTCATCTGAAAAATAAAAAATTTAAAGAATATTGTGAAATCTGTATCCGTAAAGCACAAATTTTTGGCACGCTTAATGACCATGGTCCGGGTTTGATTACCCCCGAAGACATGGCCGCATACCGTGTCAAAGAACGTCCGCCCGTATGCGGGGCATACCGTGCCTATAAAATCTGTTCCATGGGGGAACCGTCATCGGGCGGGTTGACCCTGTTATCGGCATTGGGGAT